>SYOC01000224.1 GCA_005804965.1 Pseudomonadota bacterium | reverse complement strand
CTCATAGCAGAGGTGAAGAACGCGGTTGCGAAGCAGAAGCCGCCTGTCGCAACTACCGGGTTTGCGCAAGTCGGACGACGCGACAATCCCGCCGCTTGGCGTCAGGTCAAAGGTGCAGATGGCCATTTCATCCTAGTCGAGTTTGATCCGAAACGAGGCGATCAACTGGTGTCTAGCACGGGTCGCTTGCTGGGGCCATCTGGACGTGTTGGTCGTTGAGGTCCTGCAGTTGCGGTTTAGAGCGGCTTAATGAGAGGCAAGGCCGCCGCGCCGCTCGCTTGCGACTCCTGCTGAAACCGAAAGGATAGGGGGTGGCAGCGCGCGGTGGGCGCTTGAACAGTAGGTCGTCGCCCCGACACGCTCGTGCGGATAGCTTCGGGTCACCCCTGACATCGAAACGAACGCGGAATACAATACCCCTCAAATTGTTTTATCCCTGCTGCAAAGGAAGAAAGCCCATGACTGCACGACAACCCCGACTGAGTAAAGAAGAGCATGCCCGACTCGGTACGGCCATTTACGAGCAACGCGTGCGCCCGCAAGTGGAAGCAGACAATCAGGGAAAGATTGTTGCGATCGATATAGAGACGGGCGCGTTTGAGGTGGCGGAGGATACCCTGACGGCTGCAGAGCGTCTGCTCATCCACCATCCAGATGCGCAGATTTGGTGCGTTCGGATCGGCCACCGTGGAGTGCATCGGTTTGGGTTGCGTCCGGTGGCGGTGAGTACAGCATGATCACCGGAACGGTCAATTCCAACCGAGAAGCGATCATTCGGCTGGTGGTAGCTGGGCCGAGGGGACAACAACAGGAAATCGAGGCGATCATCGACACCGGCTTTACTGGGTTTTTGACGTTGCCGCCTGCTGTAGTTGCAGCCTTGGGCTTATCCTGGCTCAGTCGTCAACCTGGAATCCTAGCGGACGGAAGCGTGGATATTTTTGACGTGTATGTTGGGACCGTGCTATGGGACGGCCAGCCTCGTGTTGTCGAAGTCGAAGCGGCGGACACTGACCCGCTAGCGGGGATGAGTCTCCTGGCGCGGTACTCGCTGCGGATTGACGTGATGAACGGCGGAATTGTTACCATCACAGTCCTTCCGTGAGGCGATGAGCGACGAGATGCGACGGAAAATTGAAGCTGACCAGTTCGAGTTCTCAAAACATGCAACTGACCAAAGCCTCATTCGTCATATCAGTGGACTGAACCCCATGAATGAGAGAGAAGAGAATCTTGTGGAGCGCCGCGTGACCTACACACTGGAGCATGAGGGAAAGTTCTACATCATGGAGAACGTCCCGGCACGGGTCAACGAGGAGACAGGTGAGCAGTTTTTCTCCCCCGTGACCGTAGAACAATTACAGAAAATGATTCTTAAGCGCGGCAAACCACGCCGAGTCCTGGAAACGCCGGTGTATGAGTACGCAGAGTAAGGGGGCAAAAGTCAGCTGACGAGGCAAGCTGCCGCCTCGCCTCCCGCGTGCGGTCCAGAATGAGTCCAAACGGTCTCGGTTGGGCCGCTCGCGCTGAGGGCGGGCGTTGGTTTTCACCCGCGCTGTGGACCCATCGTGTCTGCAATAGTGGGTCTATTTTTTTCAAGGCCGCAGCCTGCTGTCAGGACTCTCGGGTCCATAAATTGAATATGCGAATTTTACCTTTCAGCAACGCAGCCCCGGAGCACCTGTGCGACTCAACGCCGCTCACGCTCACCACCGAGACGCGCACCGAGGATAACAAACTTCGATTAGAAGATCGCGCTGCTCACGACTGGTACCGCTTCGTTCTCTCATTTCCGCCACACTTGGTTCGTAATTATGTATCGAAGTTTGGCCTGAATGCTGGCCAGTGCGTTCTTGATCCGTTCTGCGGGACTGGCACCACGCTGGTTGAGAGCAAGAAGCTCAAGCTGACCAGTGTCGGCATTGAGCCAAATCCGGTGGCCTGCTTTGCCAGCCGTACCAAAGTCGATTGGGACGTCAATCCCGATGAATTGTTAGAACATGCTCGTGAGATTGCCCAAATTACGAACAACAAACTCGAACGCGACGGTATTAAAGACACGGAGGGGTTGCCGTTGTTCCGCAGTACTCATGAAGTGGCGGCTTTGCGCACGCTTCCTGTAGAAACGTGGAAGTTGTTGCTCAAGGATTCGATCAGCCCGCTGCCATTGCATCGGACTTTGGTATTGCTCGAAACGTTGGAGGAGCGAAGCCACCCGCGATTCAGCGGGCATGAGCGGTTGGCGTTGGCGAAGGCGCTCGTTTTCGGCATCAGCAATTTGCATTTTGGGCCGGAAGTGGGCGTCGGTTCTGCTAAGCGAGATGCGCCGGTGGTCAGCCTGTGGTTGAGCGGAGTGCGGACGATGGCTGCGGATTTGCGAGAATTACAGGGCCGTATAAATGCCGAAGCCACTGTGCATTTGGCCGATTCGCGGCAGGTTCTGCAGGTCCTGAAGCCGAATTCGGTGGACGCGGTGATCACGTCGCCGCCATACCCAAACGAAAAAGATTACACCCGGACCATACGCCTTGAATCTGTGCTGTTAGGTTTCATTCGGAGTAAAGATGATTTGCGAGCGCTCAAGCAAACTTTGATACGATCCAATACACGAGGAGTTTACAAGAATGACTGTGACGATTTACTCGTGGCCAACCATGCTGAAATTCAGCGTATCGCCGCCGACATCGAAAAGCGCCGGATTGAGCTGGGCAAGACCTCCGGGTTCGAGCGTCTTTACGCGCGCGTTACCAAGCTTTATTTCGGTGGCATGATGCGACATCTGTCGGATCTGCGCACCGTGCTTCGTCCCGGCGCTCAACTCGCTTATGTCGTTGGCGATCAAGCCTCTTATCTCTGCGTAATGATCCGCACCGGGCAATTATTAGCGGGCATCGCTGAATCACTTGGTTATGAAGTGATCGGCATCGACCTGTTCCGGACGAGGCTGGCGACCGCTACCAAGGAGCAACTTCGCGAGGAAGTGGTGCTTCTCCGCTGGCCGGGAAAGAAAGCGTAAACCATACATGCGCCAGCAAACCATCTACGCTTTCAATGATGAGCAAGCCTTGCTCGCCAAGATCCGCTACAACCGCTTGGTGGACATTTTTTCGGGAGTGGTTTGCTACTCTCTGCAAAATCATTTGCGTACCACCGTGCCGGAGATGGGCCAAGTCGAGACGGATGAACTCTATGTGGGTGTGGACAAAAAGGGCATTCATTATGTTTTTCCCATCCAAGCCAAGGGCGGAAAGGACAAGCTGAGTATTGTGCAGATCGAACAGGACTTCGCGGTCTGCGCCCGTAAGTTTCCGTCTTTGCTTTGCCGCCCGGTCGCCGCCCAATTCATGCAAAACGGTGTCATCGCCCTGTTCGAGTTTGAACAAAGCGATACCGGCGTTCGCATCAGTTCAGAAAAGCACTACAAGCTGGTTCCGCCAGAGGAGGTGACGGAGACCGATTTGGACGGGTATCGACGTCGTGCGGCTGATTAAACACACGACGATATGAAATCCTGGCGAAAGATTTTTGGACCAACATCAGGCTGACAAAAGGCCATTCCTAAGACTTTTGCTCGCCCTGACATTAGGCGGGTGTGCGATCGAGAGCGACAATCTTCGGCAGCACCTCGCGCTCGGCGCGTTTGAGGTCTTCGGGAAAATCGATCTCCGTCCAGGGCAAGTCGTCCACCCGCTCGAACCCGATCTCTCGCTGCGCCATGAACGTCGGGAATGCCTCTTCATGTTCGATGGCATCGCGACCTTGGGCGACAAAATCTTCGAGGATTGCTCGTAGCACTGGTGCATCGGCGCGGGCGACTTTGAGGAACCCAACCGACTCGCCAACGACATCGAAATCCCCAGAACCGCCACGCACGATGTTGAGCACGCGACCGCCGCGCGTGAGCAGCATCTGCTCTTCGCCAGTGTTCTCCGAGCTACCGTCAAGCAAAAAACAATTCGGGTGAGGGGAGTATAGCAGCCGTTCGATCATGGCTACTGGAAAGAGCACATCGGCATCCATGATGAGTATGTCATCGTCAAACTCTCCCCGGGCACTCCACAACGACAGAATCGCGCCTTTTGTGAAGCGTTCGTTGACAACGTAGCGGACCTGCACGTCGCCGCAGGCCGTCCCAATCTCCTGTTCAATCATCTCACCGCGATAGCCGATGACCACTACGGCCTGAGTAACTCCGGCGGCACTCAACGCCCGCAAGGTGCGCTCCAGAAGCGTTTGCCCTTGGATATCAATCAGGCATTTGGGCTTCTGGTCAGTAACTTCCTTAAAGCGCTTACCTACACCGGCAGCGAGAATAATGGCTTTCATCTGTATCTTTACCTTTCCAATCGAGTTCACTTTCCTACCGGTTCTCTGCCTTGCGATCAACTTGGCTCACGCTCTTGCCCCCAGCGCAGATACAAGGCGGGAATCACGAACAGGTTCAGCAGAGTTGAAGTCGCCAACCCGCCGAGGATCACTACCGCCATTGGATGTTCGAGTTCTTGTCCAGCGCGTTCGCCGCCCACCGCCAGCGGCAAGAGTCCCAAAGCTGCCACGAGCGCCGTCACGACGATGGGCATTACGCGGTCCATCGCACCTTGGACGATCAGCTCGCGGCCAAACGACCACCCGGCTTCTTCTTGCAGATGGCGATAGTGAGCGATCAGCATGATGCCGTTGCGCGTGGTGATGCCCAACAACGCTAAGAACCCCACCAGAGACCCAAGCGACAAACCAGAGCCTGATACAACCACCGCCCAAACCGCACCGATTAACGCGAGCGGCAAACTCAGCAGCACCAAAAGCGACGCCCGCAACGAACGAAAATCTGCATAGAGCAGCAGGAAAATGCCGAGCAGCGCCACTGCGCCGAGCAGTGTAATCTCGCGGCGAGCGGACAGTTGCGCTTCATATTCGCCAGTCACTTCAAGATGATAACCTTGTGGTAGGGCCAGTCGTTGGCGCAAGCGGCGCTCAATTGCTTGCGTCACCCCGCCGATATCGCCGCCCGCGACATTGCACTGCACCAGCATCCGGCGGGAGGCGTTGTCATGGTTGATGACGTTCGGGCGCTTTTCAATGCGCACCTCCGCGAGGGCGTGCAGAGGAATCTGTACGCCCTCAGGGGTGGTCATCAGGGTGCCCCGCAAGGTGTCGACATCGCGCCGTGCGCTATCCTCGAAACGCACCACCAAGTTGAATACGTGATCCCCTTCGTAAATCTGCGCCACTGGGGTGCCGAGAAAAGCCGAAGTTAATAGTGTTTTGAGCTGGCCGATGGTGAAGCCATAACGTGCCAGGGCGTGGCGATCAAAGTGCAATGTGACCTCGGGAATCTCGACTTGCGGCTCGATATAGACATCGACAACCTGCGGCGTCTCGCGCATCATCGCAGCCGCTTTGTCTCCAAAGGTGCGCAATTGTGCCAAGTCCGGGCCAAAAATCTTCACAGCAATCTGCGCGGTCGTGCCAGACATCACCTCTTCCATGCGCTCTTTGAGGTACGACAACACATTGAAGGAGAGACCTGGCATGGCTTCGAGCCGTGCGCGGACCTGCTCAGTAATCTCGGCGTATTGCTCAAGGCGCGGGTCTAACGTTAAGTGAAACTCACTGGCCTCTGGACCCCAGGTGTCTTCCGACAGTTCTGCACGCCCGGCAAACTGCGCCACCGACACAACGCCGGGAAGCTGCTTGAGCGTATGACTGACCTGCTTGCCCATGCGCACGGACTCAGCCAGCGAGGTTCCCGGTGGTGCCGCCATCTGCATAACCAAGTTGCTCTCGTGAAACTCTGGCAAGAAACTGCTCGGTAGCAATGCCAGCGGCACACTCGACCCCACGATCGCGACAAGCGTGAGCAGTGCCACGAGGCGCGGATAGGCGAGCGGCACCGGCAGCAGTCGTGCAAACAGCCGCTTGAGTGCGCTCGTGAGCCACGCTTCTTTCCTCTCAGCCCGGGAGCGAGGAAGAAGGGTCAGCGCTAGCGCTGGCGTCACCGTCAGCGCCATGCCCAAAGAGGCCAGGATAGATAAGAGGTACGCGGCACCCAGCGGCGTGAAGATGCGCCCTTGCACGCCGCTCAAGAAGAACAGCGGCAGCACCACCAACGCGACAATGAAACTGGCGTACACAACGGCGCTGCGTACTTCAACCGACGCATCGAAGACAACATCAAGCACCGCGCGTGGTTGAGGCAAGAGCGCATTCTCACGCAGCCGCCGATGGATGTTTTCCACGTCGATAATCGCATCATCCACCACTTCGCCAATGGCAATCACCAGCCCGCCGAGTGTCATGGTGTTGAGCGTCGCACCACATCCCCACAAGACCGCCACGGCAGTCAGCAGCGACAAGGGGATCGCCGCCAAGCTAATGAACGCCGCCCGCGAATCAGTCAAGAATGCAACTAAAACCAGCAGTACGAGCATGCCGCCCACCAGCAACGCACGCCGCATGTTCGCCAATGCGCTCTCAATAAATGTGGCTTGACGAAAGAGGCGATGATGCAGCCGCGCACCTGCCGGTAAAGACGAGCGCAGCTCTTCAAGAACTTGCTCGACGCGCTGACTCACCTCCAACGTATTGGCATCAGGTTGCTTTGAGAGAATCAACAGGACGCCATCTTCGCCTTCGACAGTCGCGTCCCCGACCTTGAGTGCTGCACCGAAACGCACGTCCGCGACTTGTCCCACTGTGAGCGGGACGCCATCGCGTAGCGTTACCAATGCGGCTTGCACATCGGCGAGCTGCTTGACGGTACCATCTCCACGGATCGGTAGCCGTTGGGTGGGGCGATCAAGATAGCCGACTCCCATGAGCGCGGTTGCCTCGCGGCTGGCCGCAGTGATATCGGCAAGCGTTAGGCCGAATTGTTGGAGACGCTGCGGTGACACCAGCACTTGGTATTCTTTAACTTCTCCACCATAAATCACCACACCCGCCACGCCAGGAACGGCAAGCAAGCGCGGACGCATGACCCAGTCGGCAAGCGCACGTAAGTCCATCAACGACGCGCCAGCACTAGTCAACCCGACGGTGAGCAAGGTTCCGGTGGATGAGGTGATCGGGGTCATGCGCGGCGGACCTACGCCTTGCGGCAGGCTGGCTGCGGCGCTGGTGAGGCGTTCGCCCACTAACATGCGGTTGGTGAGGACGTCGCTGCCGTCGGCAAAGATAGCCGTGATGACGGAAATGCCGGCTCCAGAAGAAGAACGTAGTGTAGTCAGTCGCCGCGTCCCGTTCAGGGTGCGTTCTAGTGGCGTGGTTACTAACGCCTCAACTTCTTCCGCAGAGAAGCCAGGAGCTTCGGTCTGTATAACGACTTGCGGAGGGGAGAACTCAGGGAAAATATCCAGCGGCGAGCGCATGGCAGCAACCAGACCAATCATGAGGAGCACAACCGCCACGCTCAGGACAATGAACCGATTCTGGAGGGAAAACAGAATAAGGCGCGCAACCACCAGCTAGTCCTCTGCCTCAGGCAAGCGGCCCGGCGGCGTCCCAAAGAGTTCGGGTGCGCCAACCACGACGATATCGTCACCCTCGTGTACGGCTCCTGTCACCGCGACACGACCCTCGTGCCGCAGTCCAATGACGACTTCCTCCTCGGCAAAGAGCGTGGGGCCGCGCCGCACATACACCACACCTTTCCCTCCACTGGTGTCGATCAACGCCGCTTCTGGCACCGTCACCACGGAGGCTTCCTCTCCCGTTGGTACCGACACTGACACCGACATCCCGAGCTTGAGCTTGCGCTCGCGATTGTCCACGGCATAGAGGAGGCTCACCGAGCGCTTGAGCGGATCAACAACTTCTCCAGCATACACTGGGGTGCCAGTCCAAGTTGTTGTTATGTCACCTACATTGCGGACGACTGCCGTGCTGCTGCGGTCCACGCGGGCAAGATCGCCTTCAAAAATGGCAGTGTCGATCCACACCGTCGAAAGGTCAGCCACGGTAAACAGCGGCGTTGTGGTATCGACCTGTTGCCCAGCGCTCGCTTCTGCCTGCACTACAACGCCAGTCAGCGGGGCCAAGAGTGAAAACCGTCGCGGTCCTTGTCGCCCGGTTGTGGTGGCCGCGCCATAGCTGGCCTGCATTTGTTGGGCAGTGGCCAAGCGGCTTTGTGCCTGTCGCCACGCGGATTCAGCATCTTCGACACGTTTCCGCGAGGCGATCTTGGCCTGATAAAGGTTTTGACTGCGCTGATATTCAGCGGCAGCGGCATCGAGTGCGGCTTTGGCCTCACGCTGGCTACCGCTGGCCGTGTGCGCTCCCACTTCGAGTTGAACGCGCTCGTGTGCGGTGTAGGTTTGTTCCACTTCCGCTAACTGCTGCCCAACGTCCACCGTGGCTCCCAGCGTGGGAATCTGCGCGGCGCTTTGCATAGTAATACGACCAGCGATGGGCGATAGCACTTGTATACGTCCACGCGGGCGAGGCATCACTCGACCAAAACTCTCGATCACCGGGCGCAGTGTTTGCGCGACGGCCTTCGCCGTGGCTAGACCAATGGCCTCCTGTTGTGCAGTCGTCAGCGTAAGTCCAGCGACGGCTTCGTCGTGCGCCACCTCGCGTTCAGGCTCGGCTTTTTGGGTGCAAGCAGACAGGAGGAGGACGAGGCAGAAGAGTAGGGCGAGCGCTCTCCTAGGTCGATCGTGGCTTCTTATCATCGTTCTTCTCCAATCCCCGCCACCCGTTCCAACGTGACCCATGCTAGGTCGCGAGCAAAGAGTGCCTGCGCATACTCACGACGCACGGTCAGCAAACTCCGCTGCGCATCCAACACGCCGAGCAGATCCTCTGCTCCTTCCTCGTAACTGCGTTGGGCCAGAGTTGCAGCGTCGGTGGCTTGGGCGACTAACCCTTGAGCAAACGCGGCTACTTGTTTCGTCGTCGTCTCCCAGTCACGGTAGGCGCTCAACAACGACTGGTGTAATTGCAGCCGAGTCGCGCGTAGTGTCGCCACCGCCTCTTCGAGCTGAGCATGCGCCGCAGAGATCGCGCCTTCGTTGCGGTCCCACAGCGGAACAGAAAAAGAGAGCCCAACAATAGGGCCGGACACTCCGACATTGTCTCGCTTGGCAATGCTCACTTCGAGGTCGGGAACGAGCACCGACCTCGCGAGCTTGAGGTTCAGTTGCTCACGTGCCACCTTGTGTTTTTGCGCCGTGAGCTGGGTGTTCTGCTCCTCGACCCGCGCTAACAGTTCGGCAAACGCGGGTACTGGGGGAACCTCCAGCAACGATCCACTCAACGCTACCGGCACATCTTCCCGTTGCCCGAGCAGCAGATTCAGCTGTGCATACGCTGTGGTGAGCCGCCCGCGAGCTTGCTCAAGCTCAATCGTCGCTCGGAGCGACTCGACCTTAGCTTTCGTCACCTCGAACTCGGGCACATCGCCTTCCTGAAAACGGCGCTCAACCGACTCCAGTAATCGCGCCGTCGTAGCCGCAAATGTTTCGGCAATCTGCTGGCTCTCTTGCGCCAACAAGACATGAAAGAAAGCTTCGCGGGCAACCGCGATGAGATCCTGACGGGTACCGCCTTGCTCGCTTGCGGCGATGTGTTCGTTGGCGGTAGCGATGCCGAGGCGATAGGTGCGTTTGAACGGCCACTCCAGTGGTTGCGTGAGCCCATACGTAAACTCTCGTGACGGGTCATTATTCTCAAACGAGAATCTAGGATTGGCGTAGGTGCCAGCTTGGCGTGTCAGTCCCAGCGCGGTTTCTACCCGTGCCTGCGCCGCTTGCGTTAGTGGGTGAGTCGCCAAGACCCGCTGAACCACCAGCGGCAGAGACAGCACCGCTTCTTTTTGCGCCTGCTGTGTCCACGCGGCAACAGGAGTCAGCAACAACCAACAGAACAGAGCGAGGAAAAAAAACGCCATGTCCTCTTTCTTAGCGGGTTTCTGTCCAGCAGCGTAGGGTGTGTGGGGGCAGTAGATAGATGCGTTGCTCACCCTGCGTTTATCCTCTGCCCTCTCACCGCCAGCGCCCTTTTCACAACTCGCGCGTCAAGCGAAACATCGCTTCATAGGCGGCAAAGAAGTCGTCTGATGTGATCGACGGATCGAAGTAGGTGTGGCGGATATTTAAGACATCGGCACAACCGGACCATGCACGCATACGTTCGCGGCATTCTTCTTCTGTCCCCGCGAGCATGTAGGTGTCGAGCATCTCGTCGGTGACGGCCTGACACGCTGCGGCACGATCTCCACGCGCAAACGCGGCGCGAATCGCCTGGGTTTCTTTTTGGAAGCCGTGCAAGTCGAGCACGATATCGTAGTAGGTCACGTTGGCGTAAAAGGCGAGATGCAGTCGTCCCCAGTTCCGCGCCTTCTCGCGGTCGGGGCCGATAGCGCACGACACCGGGCAGACGTACTCAATCTTGCCGGGCTGACGCCCAGCCTTGGCAAGCCCGGCTTGGATCTGCGGCTTGACCACCTCTTGCACAAAACGCGGCGAGGTAATGCCGCCACCAATCCACCCGTCGGCTACTTCCCCAGTTGCTTTGAGCATCTGTGGGTTCATGCCACCGAAGTAGATCGGAATTCGCTCGCGCAACGGTGGGAACATGCGGCTGTAGCCGTGAATCTGGAGTGCGCGGCCCTCAAAATTGACCGGGTTTGCTAGGCTGGACCGCCACATCAAACGACAGACCTGGGCGAACTCTTTCATACGCGCCACCGGCTTCTCATGCTTCGGCACGCTGTACCAGTGCTCATTCCATGCGGGTGGGGCGGTGCCGATGCCCAGCACCATGCGCCCCTGTGAGAGTTCGTCGATGTCCGACGCTGCTAGTTGGACGAGTGCCGGCGGGCGCGCAAAGCAAATCGCCACCGCTGCTCCGATGCGCATGCGTGAGGTCTGCTGCGCCACTGTCGTCAAGACCGTAAAAATATCGCGTCCGACATCTGCTACCCAAAACGACTCCGCGCCCGCAGCCTCCGCGCGTCGCGCCAGTTCGCTGATCTCGCGCATCGGTAGCGCTGGTGGATTACCGATACCCCAACGTTGCATGTTGCCTCCTGTTTTCTCTTGCACTGAGGAAGAGTAGTTTCAGCTCTTTCCTTTCTTCGCATACTTTTTAGTGCCCCCAAAGAACCCTCACCGCAGCCGCGAGGCAGAGCAGTGTTGTCCGCCTTGCAATTCCGTTATTGTTTCTTGAGCGATTTCATTCCGTGAGAAAGTAAGGAGATTAGATATGCGCCGATCCTTGTCGGTTAGCGTCTGGCCGGCTCCCCGAGTCTGCCCTCGTCTCGTTAGCGTGTTACTGCTCGTCTTCGCTGTGAGTTTCTGGTTTTTGCCCATGCTCGCGTATGCGCAGAAAATGTACTGGGCGGATGCCGGGACCAGTAAGATTCAACGCGCCAATCTTGACGGCTCGAGCGTCCAAGATATCGTCACCAGCCTGAATTTTCCTGCCGGCGTTGCCGTGGACAGTACAAACGGAAAAGTCTACTGGACAGAGACCGGGGCGGATACTATCAAACGTGCCAACCTCGACGGCACTAGTCCGCAGCTGCTCGTTACCGGCCCGGCCCACCCGTATGGCATCGCGCTGGATGTCGCTGGCGGGAAGATGTATTGGACGGTCTTCTTGGGCAATGAAATTAAGCGCGCCAACCTCGATGGCTCGTCACCTCAAACACTCCTAGGCCCGGGACCCATTTCTGGTCCTGACGGTATTGCCCTGGATGTGGCGAACGGAAAAATGTACTGGGCGGATAATGCGCAGGACAAGATTAAACGGGCCAATCTCGATGGTTCTAGCGTCGAAGATTTTGCCACCAGCCTGAACAACCCTCACGGCGTCGCCCTCGACCTCATCCACGGGAAGATTTACTGGACGGAGTTTGGAGCGAAAACGATCAAGCGCTTCAATCTCGATAAAACCGGTCTCGTCGAGACGCTCGTGAGCGGACTCAGCTTACCTCTTGGCATCGCCCTGGATGTCACCGGGGGGAAAATGTACTGGGCAGATCAGGGTAATGACAAGATCCAGCGTGCCAATCTTGACGGTTCCATCATTGAAGACCTTGTCACCGGGCTTACCTCTCCAGTCGACATTGCTTTGGATGTCTCCACCTGCGGCAATGGGACTACGGAAGCCCCAGAAGCCTGCGATCAGGGGAGTGCGAACGGAACCGCGTCTTCGTGTTGTAGCGCGAGCTGTACGCTAGAGCCAAACAGCAAAACGTGCCGCCCCAGTGGGATCTGTGATGTGGCCGAACAATGCTCAGGTTCTCAACCCACCTGCCCGTCGGATCTTTTTGCTGCCCCGAACACTTCATGCGGCTCATCCGATGCCACGGCGTGCGATGCCTCTGATAGCTGTGATGGCCTTGGCGTCTGTATTGATCGCGTCGATCCGCTCAATACGCAATGTGCTCCGGCAGGTACCAACGCTACGTGCGATCCTGCCGACACCTGTGACGGTACGAACAAATCTTGCCCAACCCAACTTGCTTCCCCAGGAACTTCTTGTGGTGGCAGTGATGCCGGTTGTGATGCGCTTGATACCTGTGACGGTGCTGGTATCTGCGTTGACAATCATGATCCAGGCCCGGAGTGCATCGACCCCTGTGACGGTGCCACCCTGACCAACGGGTGCAAGGTCAACGGGCTGCTGAATCGCCCGTGCCTTGGCACC
This sequence comes from Pseudomonadota bacterium, assembly GCA_005804965.1. Classification (GTDB taxonomy): domain Bacteria; phylum Desulfobacterota; class Binatia; order Bin18; family Bin18; genus SYOC01. The sequence continues at coordinate 4,473 of SYOC01000224.1, read as the reverse complement.
ACTGGCAACGACATTATTGTTGGCACGACTGGCAATGATGTGATTCTCGGCCTCGATGGCAGCGACACGCTCACTGGCGACACAGGTGATGACGTGATTTGTGGTGGTCCCGGTCGCGACTTTCTATATGGTGGATTCGGGAACGACCGGCTGAGTGGTGGCGGTGGGAATGATGACGTGAAAGGAGACGAAGGCAACGATATCTTATTCGGCGGTGCAGGGATTGATGTGCTGGTCGGCAGCAATGGCGATGACACGCTCTCCGGCGACGCAGGTAATGATGTGCTTAGAGGCGATGCCGGTCGAGATGCGCTCGACGGCGGGGCGGATAACGACAACCTGAATGGCGGGCCGGGCACGGACTCCTGCGTAGCTGGTGAGACGGTGACGGGCTGTACATGATCTGCACCGAGCACCGAACGACACGGATGATCGCGCTCAGGCTGAGGAGAGAACAACAATGCAGACGGAGACTCCTATCTCAGGCGCTCGTGCAACACAGCAGCAGATGAACGCCTTGGTGCTCGATTTGCTTCCTGAACAAGGCCAGTGGAGCGAGGAAGCCTACCTTTGGCTCACGGACCGCACGACACGTCTGCTTGAGTTCACCGATGGCTATATTGAGGTACCGCCAATGCCGACGGATCAGCATCAGACGATCTTGCTCTTCCTCTACGAGTTACTGGCAGCTTTTCTGCGCCCGCTTGGTGGTAAAGTGCTAGTGGCTCCCTTACGAGTGCAGATCCGTAACGGCAAATACCGTGAACCCGACATCGTGTTGGTGCGTTCTGCCAGCGACCCGCGTCGGCAGAACCGTTTCTGGCTGGGTGCCGACGTGGTGGTCGAGATCATCAGCGAGGAAGGGTCCGAGCGTGACCTCGTCGAGAAACGCGCTGACTATGCCGAGGCCGGCATTCCAGAGTATTGGATTATTCACCCACAGGCGGAGACAATCAGCGTGCTGGTTTTGCAAGACTCAGCCTATGTCGAGCACAGCGTCTTCGCCCGTGGAGCGATGGCTACCTCGGTCGTACTCGAAGGCTTTGCTGTCAGCGTGAGCGCGGTCTTCGACGCGCAGTAACCCGGCTTCAGCTCTGCCGCGACCGTTTCTCCACATTCAACGCTGCTTCGCGCAAGGCTTCAGGAAGCGTCGGGTGACCGTGCATAGCCCGCGCGATATCCTCGGCTGATGCGCCGAATTCCATGGCCATGACCGCTTCAGCAATCACATCGGATGCACGTGGGCCGACGATATGCACGCCGAGCACACGATCCGTCTTGGCGTCGGCGATGACTTTGACCAGTCCGTCAGTTTCATCCATGCAACGAGCGCGGCCATTGGCGAGAAAGAAAAACGTCCCGGCTTTGTATGTGATCCCTGCTGCTTTGGCCGCTTCTTCCGAGAGGCCCACTGTGGCCACTTCCGGCCACGTGTAAACGATGCCAGGAATAACGTCGTAGTTCACATGCCCGGCTTTTCCCGCCAGATGTTCGGCAAGAGCCACGCCTTCTTCTTCGGCTTTGTGGGCGAGCATGGGGCCAGCAATTACATCACCAATCGCATAGACACCGGGGACACTCGTTTGGAAATGCGTATTCACTACGATCCGTCCACGTTCGTCGTAAGCCACACCGATTTCCTGTGCGCCCAAGCCTGCCGAGTAGGCTTTGCGACCTACGGCAACCAGCACGCGATCAGCTTGCAGCTCGCTCTGTTGGCCTTTGCTATCCTCGATGGTCAGCACGACTTCGCCATTGCCGACGACGCCGTGAGTGACTTTGGAGCCGAGCCGGAAAGTAAACCCTTGCTTGGTGAGTGTGCGCTGCAAGGCGGCGGCAATTTGTCCGTCGGTGGGGCCAGGGATCAAGCGTGGCAGGAGTTCGACGACCGTGACTTTGGCTCCCAAGCGTAACCACACCGAGCCAAGCTCAAGGCCGATTGCCCCACCACCGATGACAACCAAATGCTGCGGGACTTCAGGAAAGCACAGGGCTTCAGTTGAACTGACAATGCGCTCACCGTCAAAAGGCAACGACGGCAAAGCAATCGGTTCGCTGCCGGTCGCGATGACAATCGCATTTGCTTGCACGGGCTGTTGCGTGCCGTCGTTCGCCGTCACTTCCAAGGTATGCGTGTCGCGGAACCGCGCATGGCCGGCGATGCGCGTTACTTTATTTTTCTTGAAGAGTCCGGCAATGCCCTGAGTAAGCCCATGCACGACGGTGTCTTTCCGACCCAGCATGGCAGGGAGATCGAGACGAATATTGTCACAGACGACGCCGTGCCCGGCAAATTTGTGTCGGGCTTGCGAGAACCATTCGCTGGAATCCAGCAACGCCTTGCTCGGAATACAGCCAACATTCAGACAGGTGCCGCCGAGCGTCGCCTCTTTTTCCACACACGCCACTTTGAGCCCGAGCTGCGCGGCGCGAATGGCACCGACGTAGCCGCCAGGGCCGGAGCCGATCACTATGACGTCGAATCGTTGCGCGTCAGTCATGTCTTCACTCTTCTTTTTGGTTTCGCCGATTCCTCGACTCACAATCCGAGTAGCAGCCGCGCCGGGTCCTCAACACAGTCTTTAATGCGCCGGAGAAATAGCACCGCCTCACGCCCGTCAACGATGCGATGGTCGTAGGAAAGCGCGACGTACATCATCGAACGCACGACGATCTGGTCGTTTGCTCCAACCACGATTGGACGCTTCTCGATTTTGTGCATGCCAAGGATGCCGCTTTGCGGTGGATTGAGAATCGGCGTGGACATCAAAGAGCCAAAGACGCCACCGTTGGTGATGGAGAAAGTGCCACCTTGCAATTCGTCGACGCGAATTTTTCCTGTGCGTGCGCGTTGACCGAGGTCCGCCAGTGCGATTTCGATCTCTGCCATGCTTTTGCTGTCTACCTCGCGAATCACCGGAACGATCAAGCCGTGCTCAGTCGAGACAGCAATGCCCAGGTCGTAATAATGCTTGTAGACGATTTCCTCACCGCGAATTTCGGCGTTGATGGCGGGAAAGGCTCGGAGTGCTTCAACGCTGGCTTTGGCAAACAGCGACATGAAGCCGAATGAAGTGCCATATTTCTGCTTGAAGGCGTCGTTGTACTTGGCGCGTAGCTCCAGCGCAGCCGTCATATCGATCTCGTTAAATGTGGTCAGGATCGCCGCCGTGTTTTGGACCTGTTTGAGGCGCTCGGCAATGCGGCGACGGATGCGGCTCATGGGTTCGCGCCGTTCGCGGGCGCTGGTTTCTTGTGGTGGACGATCAGTCCTCGGCATCAGAGGTGCCGCCACCGGCGGTGTAGGCGCAGGAAGAGGTGTGGGCGCGGCACTCGCTCGCTCTTCGAGATGCTGCACGACATCGCCTTTGGTTAGTCTCCCACCACGCCCGCTCGCCGCGACTTCAGCGGGATTAAGGCTATGCTCGTCCACCAGTCGTCGCACGGCTGGGCTTAAGGGTGCAGCCACGCTTGCCGTTGGTGCCGCTGCAACCTTCGCGACAGGGGCGGTAGTTTGAAGAGGAGTCGCCTGTGTGGCTGCCACTCCAACCGCGACGCGACCTATCACGTCGCCGATCTCCACCTTTTCCCCTTCGCCTTTGAGAATCTCGCTGAGGACACCGGTTTCTGGAGCCACGAGTTCCATCGTGGCTTTATCGGTTTCAATCTCGAGGACGATCTCATCAAGCGCAACTGATTCACCGACGGCTTTCAGCCAGCGTAAGATCGTCGCTTCGGTAATGGACTCGCCTAATGCGGGAATAACGATATCGACAGGCATAAGGTTCCTTCTGAAAACATGGAGAACCAACGGAGGAAATACAGAAGTTAGAATTCAGTAGTCAGAAGGCTTTGCTTTTTATTCTGACCTCTGGCTTCTGTATTCTTGCTTGCTCCTCATTTAAACGCTTGCCAGCGCCTGCTGGACCAACGCCGCTTGCTCTTGCTGATGAATTTTTTGCGCACCAACAGCAGGGCTGGCTTGTGCCCGTCGCCCGATGTAGCGCAGGGGCAGGTGCTGCGGCAACAGTTCGGAGAGGTATTCGCGCATAAACCCCCACGCGCCCATGTTGCGCGGTTCTTCCTGCACCCACGCGACGGTGTTTGCTTTGGCGTAGCGGTGCAGGATCTCGCTCAGGGCTTTCTGCGGAAAAGGGTAGAGCTGTTCGACGCGCACGATAGCGGTGTCCGCCTGTTGCCGTTGCTCGCGCTCCGCGAGCAAATCGTAATACACTTTCCCCGAGCAGAAGAGCAGGCGCGTCACTTGTTGCGGATCAAGGATCATGTCGTCTATCACTTCCTGAAACCGCCCCTCGGCGAGGTCGGCCACTGAAGAAACAGCGAGTTTATGACGCAAGAGACTTTTTGGTGTCATGATGACGAGCGGCTTGCGAAAATCGCGCTTCATCTGCCGCCGTAAGATGTGGAAAATCTGCGCTGGCGTCGTGCAATTGGCAACTTGGAGATTATTTT
>SYOC01000223.1 GCA_005804965.1 Pseudomonadota bacterium | reverse complement strand
ATTCGATGATGGACCCTGACCAGCGCATCTGGGGGTTCGAGACCAACTTTGGTGGTTTGGCGGAAGTCGCTCTTGTCCGTGCGAACCAGTTGATGCCCAAACCGCCACATCTCACGTGGGAAGAAGCGGCGTCGATGCCGTTGGTCAATTCCACGGCTTATCGCATGCTCGTGAGCCACAATGGGATACAAATTAAGCAAGGCGATATCGTGCTGATCTGGGGAGCCGTCGGCGGGCTCGGCGGCTTTGCCATTCAGTATGCGCTGAACGCCGGGGCTTTTCCTATTTGCGTGGTGTCCTCGCAGGAACGGGTGCGGCTGTGCGAAACGATTGGTGCGCGGTGGGTCATTGATCGCCGTGCCGAGGGCTATCAGTTTTGGAACCCCGACGGCTCGCAGAACGTGAACGAACTCCGCCGCTTTGGCAAGAAGATCCGCGAAATGACGGGCGGCGAAGATCCAGACGTGGTGTATGAACACCCAGGCTACGAGACCTTTGCCGCCAGCGTGTTCATTGCACGCCCAGGCGGGTCGGTAGTCACGTGCGCGTCGACGACTGGCTACAACCACGAGTACGATAACCGCTACCTGTGGATGAACAAGAAACGCATCATCGGCTCGCACTTTGCCAACTATCGAGAGGCCTGGGAGGCGAACCGCTTGGTATGTAAGCGGGCTATCCATCCGCTCTTGTCAGAAACCTATCCCCTCGAACACACCGGCGAGGCCGCCTATCGGGTACATCGCAATATGCAGATCGGGAAGATTGCCGTTCGCTGCCTCGCGCCGGAGGACGGCCTTGGCGTGCGCGATCACGAAGGACGTGCCCGCCACATCGGGCAGATCAATTTGTACCGTAATGCCGCCAAGGGTGATTTCCGGCTGGTGAAGACGCAGCCGTAACGCGTGTTGCGTGAGACGTGTTGCGAGGTGTATAGCCGGTTAACTCCTCGTTCACGTACCACGCACTACGTTTCACGTACCTCATCAGGAGAAGATCGTAACGTGCCTGCCCTTACTACCCGCCCTGCCACTGCTGCCGATGCCGAGACGATCCTCTCGTTCATCAAAGGGCTTGCCGCCTTCGAGCACGAACCGGACGCGGTCAAGACGACGACGGCAGACCTTCTGCGCGACGGATTTAGTGCGCAGCCAAAGTTTGAAACGTTGATTGCCGAGCGTGACGGGAAGCCCGTGGGGTTTGCTCTGTTCTTCCCCACGTATTCGACGTGGGAAGGTCGCTCCGGCCTGCATCTCGAAGATATTTTTGTTCTCGAAGAAGAACGCGGCAAAGGCGTTGGTCAACAACTGATGACGGCACTCGCTGCGCTTGCCGTGGAACGCGGCTATGCACGGTTGGAGTTAGCGGTCCTGCACTGGAATCCAGCACGCACATTTTATCATCAGCTCGGCATGACACACTTGGAAGAGTGGTTGCCGTATCGCATCAGTGGTGAGGCGCTGCGCAATCTCGCAGAACGAGCAAAAAACGAGAGAAGCTGAGTCCTGCGCTCAAGCAAACCGCCTGGAACGTTCCCCCATTATGCCACCCACTCGTACCCGCTGGCTCATCGTCGCCCTGATTTTTGTCATGGGCGTCTTGATGTTCATCGACCGCGTCAACATCTCCATTGCTGCGAAGCACATCATGCCCGAGTACGGTTTGAGCGAGGTACAGATGGGCACGATCTTCAGCGCTTTTGTGCTGGGGTACGCCTTGCTACAGATTCCTGGGGGTTGGCTTGGCGATCGCTTCGGCCCACGGATAGTGCTGGCGAGCGCTATTTTTTGGTGGTCCGCCTTTACTGCACTGACTGCCGTAGCTGGAGATTGGTTGCTGGCACAGTGGATCGGCATTATCGGCTCTTTCATGGTCGTACGTGCGCTGATTGGTATCGGCGAGGCTGGAGGACCGCCGAATTATAATCGCATGGTCGCCAATTGGATTGCGCCACAAGAACGCGCGTTGGCCATGGGCATTGCGACGAGCGGCAGTGCCTTCGGTGCTGCGCTGACGCCGCCGTTGATTGTGTGGGTGATGGTCAATTTAGGCTGGCGTGCGGCTTTTTATCTTGCCGGGCTCGTTGGGATCTTCATTGCGCTCTTTTGCTATTGGTTCACCACGGACTACCCCTCAGAGCACCGGCGTGTGAACGAGGCAGAACTGCGGCATATCGCGCAAGGTCGTACCGCTGCACCGCAGCAAGGGCAGGCAATGGCAGCAATTCCCTGGCGCGTGCTGTTGGGACGAAAGGATTTGTGGTTTCTCACTGCCGCCTACTTCACGCTCGGCTACATCATGTACATCTACTTTTCCTGGTTTTACTTGTATCTGGTCAACGTGCGCGGCTTTTCCGTATTAGGTGGCGGCTGGTACAGCACCACGCCGTTCTTGGCCGGCGCGATCACCTCACCGATTGGTGGTTGGCTGTCCGATACCTTGAGTCAACGCTATGGGAAACGAATTGGGCGTTGTGGACTCAGCATCGGCGGTGCGTTGCTTACCTCGGGTTTCATTTGGGCGGGGGCTTCTGCCGCGGACCCGTATCTGGCGATTTTCTTCCTTGCCTTGGGGTCAGCCTCGTTGTTTCTGACCACGGCAGCGTTCTGGGCCACGACGATGGATTTGGCGAGTGCCTACGCCGGCACAGTTTCTGGCTTCATGAACATGGGCGGCAACTTGGGCGGTGCGTTATCGCCGACGCTCACGCCGTATCTTGCGCAACGCTTCGGTTGGGAAACCGCGCTCTATGTTGCTGCCGGACTGGCCGTGCTTGGGGCGCTGTGTTGGCTTGGCGTTCATCCCGAACGTCCGCTGATTGTTGAGGAAGAGGCGTGATTGCCTGTTTGGTACAAATGCGAGTTTAGGCGAGTTTAGGCAAATTTAGGATTGTTCCCGCCTGTCGTGCCCGCTAATATAGGGCACTTATTTTTACCCCCAGTGAAGGAGGCCCTCATGCATATTGGCTACGGTGCAGCGTTTCAGAACCCCGGGAATGCACTCTCGGATGCAGAAGTCTATCATCATGAAGTGCGGCTGGCTGAACTTGCCGAGCCGCTCGGGTTTGACTCGGTGTGGTCAATTGAACATCATTTCGATGACTACACGATGTGCCCGGATGTGCTTCAGTTCCTGTCGTACATGGCTGGCAAAACCAGCCGCGTGAAACTCGGCTCAATGGTAGTTGTCCTGCCTTGGCACGATCCTGTTCGTGTAGCCGAGCAGATTTCGTTGCTCGATCACCTCTCGAACGGTCGCTTCATTCTCGGTATTGGGCGCGGCCTAGCACGCATTGAGTACGAAGGCTTCCGTCTCGATCAGAATGAAGGGCGCAACCGTTTCGTCGAATATGCTGAACTGGTTCTGAATGCTTTGGAGACTGGATATATGGAAGGTGGGTTGGTGACCAATCAACCACGCCGTGAAATCCGCCCGTTTCCCGCCCGCTCCTTCAAGGGTCGTTCGTATGCTGCCGCCGTGTCGCCGGAGTCCATGCCGATCATGGCCAAACTCGGCGTTGGCGTGCTGGTGATTCCGCAAAAGCCGTGGGATGCTGTGAAGCAGGACTTTGCCGTCTACCATAAAGTCTGGCGTGAAGTGAACGGCACTGAGCCACCGCAACCGCTGAGCGGTGGATTCTTCTATGTGGATGAAGACAAAGCCCGCGCCGAAGATCGCGCCATGAAATGGATTACCGATTACTATCACACGGCGATGAAGCACTACGAAATGGCCTCCGAGAAATTTGGTTCCTACAAAGGCTACGAATTCTACAGCAACGTCGGCAAATACATCGCCAAGCATGGCCTAGATGGCGCAGCCGTGGACTTTGCCAAGCTGATGCCGTGGGGTACGCCGGATCAGGTGCTGGAGAAGTTGCAGTTCATGAAAGACACCATCAACATGAATGGCATCATGTGTAACTTCAGCTACGCCGGCATGCCGTTCGACGAAGCCGAACGCAGCATGCGTTGCTTTGTCAAAAACGTGATGCCGGAACTCAGGAAGTGGAAGACCACACCGCTCCTCGAAGCCCCGGCCTCGTTGACGATGCCTGCGCCGGCCAAGGCAGCGTAAGTACCCACTTCAGGCCCGAAGGAGAACTGTATGAAATTTGGCCTACTCTATGAAATGGAGACGCCGCGCCCCTGGCACGCGCTGAGCGAGTATAACACCTACTGGGAAGCGCTGGCGCAGATCGAACTCGCTGACCGGCTCGGCTTCGACTATGTTTGGGAAGTCGAGCACCACTTTCTGGAAGAGTATTCGCACAGCTCGGCACCAGAGGTATTCTACGGCGCGGTGACGCAGCGTACCAAGAATATCCGCATCGCCCACGGCGTACGCTTATTGCCTTTCAACTTCAACCATCCCATCAAAGTTGCCGAACAAGCCGCCGTACTCGACATTATGAGCAACGGCCGTGTCGAGATCGGCACTGGGCGTTCCACCACCGCGCAGGAACTTGACGGCTTCGGCGTCAACTACGACCGCACGCGCGACGAAGTACGTGAAGCGCTGGAAATTATCGTCAAAGCTTGGACGGAAGACATCCTCGAATACGACGGCAAGTTGATGAAAGTGCCGCCGCGCCGCGTGGTGCCCAAGCCGATCCAAAAGCCACATCCGCCGATGTGGATGGCCTGCGTGGCTCCAGACAGTTATGAAATGGCCGGGAACCGTGGCCTCGGCGTACTGAGCTTCAATTTCAATTGGGAGCAAGTACAAAAGGCCATGGCCACGTATCGAAAATCCTGTGAGCACCGTACCGATGTGATTCCTAAAGTCATCAACGAGAACTTCGCTGGTGTGGCCATCGTACACGTAGCCGAGAATAAGGAAGAAGAGGCGATTGGCCTCGACGGTGCGCGTTGGTTCCTCCATAACGTGGCAAAGCTGTTCGAGCCTCTCATGGTGAAGAATCAACTCTACTCCTACGAGTATTTGCGCAACGTGTTCGCCATGGAGGGTGATCCGAAAGAAGCGACTGATGCGCAGCTTAAAGATCATCACATGGTCGCGGTAGGCAATCCTGACGAAGTCATGCGCAAGTTGGAAACCTTCCAACGTGCTGGTCTCAGCCAGGTGATCTGTTTCAAGCAAGCCGGGCGCATTCCCCATGCCAACATCATGCGGTCCATTCAGCGCATCGGGAAATACCTCCTCCCGGTTTTCAACCCGCACAAGGTGATTGCGAATGTCGATGCTCCAGTGCCTGTGACCACCGTGCCAATGGCGGCAAAGTAGCACTGCGGTTGTTTGTTACTTGAGGAAGGGCGGCCTTGCGAGGCTGCCCTTTTTTTTGAGGGACCCTAGCCAGAGCAAGAGAGCTTCGTTAGGAAAGAAAGCGGCGGTACACGTGACCCCGCCAGAGGAGGGTGCCATCATGGCCGATCTCGCACAATTTCGCACAGAAACTCGTCAATGGTTGTCGGACAATGCTCCAGTTGGGGTGAGAGGTCTCGCACTGGCTCTTGGCGAAGGGAACTGGGGCGGGCGCAAAGCGACCTACCCGAATCCCGATATGAAACGCTGGCTGGAGGTCATGGTCGCACGTGGCTGGACGGCCCCGGAATGGCCAGCGCAATATGGCGGTGGCGGGTTGTCGAAGGCCGAAGCGAAGATCCTGCGGGAAGAGATGGCAGCCCTGCGTCTGCCTGAGCCGCTCTCCGGGTTTGGTCTGACGATGATT
>SYOC01000222.1 GCA_005804965.1 Pseudomonadota bacterium | reverse complement strand
TTTCTACGTCAACGCATGACATGCTTCTCACTAATACGCAACCCGGCGGCGCAGTTTCCGCCCGTCACGAGGCTGGAGTTGACGGGTCATGCCGTGCAGTCGAGAATGCTGGTCGCACTCTCACCGCAAAAGGGGATAACAACGATGGCGCGATTAGGCGTGGCATTAGGCGGCGGTGGTCTCTCTCCGATAGAGATCGTCGATTGCGTGAAACTGGCCGAAGAACTCGGCTACGAGTCAGCCTGGGTGGTCGAAGGCCACGGCGGCGATCAGTTTTCCATCCTGACAGCATGCGCCGTACAAACCAAGAAAATTTTGCTGGGCACCGCCATCAGCAGCGTGTTCGTGCGCAGTGCCCCGACCATCGCCATGGCCGCAGCCTGCGTGGATTACTTTTCCAACCAGCGCATGATTCTCGGACTGGGGTCGAGCCACAAAGTGCAAGTCGAGCCAGAACATGGGATTCCCTATGGCAAACCCGTGCAGCGCATCAAAGACACCGTGGCCATCATCCGCGCCCTGGTGCGCGATGGGGTGGCGTCGCATCACGGCGAGACTATCAACCTCGAACGGTTCGATTTGTGGTTCACACCGATTCGGCGCGAGTTTCCCATTTATGTCTCAGCGGTATTTCCGCAAATGCTGGAGACCTGTGGCGAAATCGCCCAAGGGACGATCATGGTGTGGAGCAACCAGGAATCGGGACGCAAAGCCGCTGAGCATATCGCCACCGGTGCGCAGCGAGCTGGCCGTAATCCCAAAGATATCGACATCGTTTCGTTGTTGTCATGCAGCATGTCGGAGAATCGCCAAGAAGCGTTCGAGCGCCTGCGCCCAGGGGCAGCGTTTTATGCAGGATTTTTCCCACGCTACAACCGCCTCATGGCAGAAAGCGGGTTTCCAGATGCTGCGCAAGCGATTCGTGAGGCGTGGCAAAAAGGTGACCGTGAAGGTGCGGCAAAATTAGTGCCCGACGCGCTTATCGAAGCCCTCGGTGTTGCCGGGACGCCCGCCCAATGTCGCGAACGCATCGAAGCGTACCGACACTCCGGCATCGCACTACCCATCATCTTCCCCATCGGCAGCGGTGCCAACGCCAAACATCAAGTCATGGATACCTTGCGAGCGTGCAAACCGTGAGCTGTACACAAACCCTTCCGAGACATCAGAGCAACAGATGACGCCCGACGAACTGAGGACCTTGCTTACGCAAGGAGAAAGCCTGCATAGCGAGTTCAAGCAGTGGCCACTGCGCCCGGACGATCTCGCCACTGCCATTGCTGCCTTCGCCAATACCGATGGCGGCAACGTCTTTTTAGGAGTGGACGATGCCGGACAAGTCGTCGGAATTGCAGACGCCGACCGCAACCGGGTAGCGCAAGCCGTGGAGAACGTCGCGTTCCACAACATTCAACCACCAGCCACCGTGGTCCTGGAAACAGTGAAAGACAACGAGGGACGGGTCGTACTGGTGGTCCAAGTCCCCAAAGGCAGCCAGCGTCCATATCGCACGAATCGTGGCATCTATTACATCCGCACCGCGTCGGGTCGCCGGCAGGCTTCGCGAGAAGAGCTATTACGGTTATTTCAAGCGACGGAGAGTCTCTACTACGACGAAACGCCACTGCTGGCGACCTCGTCGCTTGATCTCGAAGCCCAAGCGCAATCAGACGTGTTCGAACTAGCAGCGCAGCGCGGTTTGGATGTGGCCACAATAGACCCGCACCAGTTGTTGGTGAACTGGAAACTCTTAGCACGAGGTACAGAGCAGACGTATTTGACCGTGGCCGGAGCGTTATTTCTCGCGCGGCAGCCCCAGCGCTGGCTGCCGACGGCTTACGTCTCCGCAGTAAGCATTCCCGGCAGCGATATCAGTATCGCCCCGTCCGATCAGAAACAAATTGTCGGTCGGCTGTTGAGCGTGCTCGAAGATGCCAAAAGGTTTCTCGACATTCATCTTCGCCGTCCTCACACCATTCGTGGTCTGGAACCCGAGGTGACGGCGGAATTGCCAGGAGAAGTCTTGAGAGAGGCGCTTGTCAACGCGCTGGCGCACCGCGACTATACCATCTCTGCACCGATCCGCCTTGTGGTTTTTGATGATCGGATCGAGATTCGCACTCCCGGGACCCTCCCCAACACCGTCACATTAGCAAGCCTTCCCTTTGGCATCCACGTCCTGCGCAACCCGATGATCTACAGTATGTTACTGCGCGTGGGCTTAGTCACCGATGTGGGTAGCGGCATTCCTCGTATCATTCGCCTCGTCCGCCAACGCACCCAACAGGAGCCTACGTTCCATCAGCAAGGCAGCGAATTTGTCCTGACCTTGCCTCGCAAACACGACCCCTGACCCTGCCCGTTTCACCCCTGCGTACTCGCCTGCTCTTTCCCACCCCGTCATTGGGAAGATGACAGAATAGGTCAGCGTATCTTCTCGCTGGAGATCGGCAAGAAAATCGGCCACGAGAAATGAACCGGCGATTCAATGTCTTCGCGGTTGAGCAAGAGTTTCTGACGATGGCGAAGGCAGAAGACCCAGGAGAATGCTTCATGAACGCGTTTTCAAACGCAAGCAGGAATTCAGGTCTTTTTCTGGATTCCGAGTCGCGCTCCGCTTGCCCGGAATGACGATCCTTGCCTCCATCTTCCCTTCTGACTCCTGGCTTCTGACTTCTTTTTCCCCTTTCGCCTCTTCGTCCTTTCGCCCTTTCGCCATCCCCTCACCGCTGGACCAACGGTCGCAGACGATGATAGCTTGCCCAAGCAATGAGAGAGGGAGCTATGCGCGCACTGGTTTTTGACGCCTACGGCACGTTGTTCGATGTCGCCTCGGTCACTTCGGCTTGCGGAACGGTCACAGCCACGCCCGAGCCGTTCGTCGCACTGTGGCGTGCCAAGCAGTTGGAATATACGTTTCTCCGCACGCTGATGGGTCAGTACCGGGATTTTTGGCAGGTCACTGCCGATGCGCTGCACTACACCCTCAAACGTCTGGGGCTCACCGCCACAGATGAGCAAAAAGCCCAGCTCATGCAGGCGTGGCTGACGCTGCAACCGTTTCCTGAAGTATCAGAGACGTTGCAACGGCTCAGTCATTATCCGCGCCTGATTCTCTCGAACGGCAGCCTACATATGCTCAATCAGTTGCTGGAGAATACTGCCCTCGCTAGCGCCTTCGATGCGGTCTTGAGTGTGGAGGCCGTGCGTCGCTATAAACCGGTACCACAAGTCTACGAGCTGGCAACACGACAGCTTGGCTGCGCAGCACGTGAGGTCGTTTTTCTCTCGGCCAATGGGTTCGACGTGGCTGGTGCGAAAGCATTTGGATTTACGGTCTGCTGGGTCAACCGTACCAATCTACCGCTCGATGAACTGGGGGCGACTCCGGACACGGAAATCCGCACGCTGGCCGAGCTTCCCAATCTTGTAACAACTTGGCAATAACCTCTATCTACAAAGGAGCGACATAATGGCGGCAGTCTCTTCACCTACCGACTCCCCCCGCAACGCTTGGCGTCAGGCTACGCCTGGACAGGCAAGCTGGAAGCGCACGGCACGTGCTGGCGATCCCGACAAGTATGTCATGATCTCGGTTGATACCCACGGCATTGAGCCGGTCGATTTTCTCTCCTCACGGATCGAGCCGCAGTACCGCGACCGGATTCCGCGCCTCAGCGTCGATGAAGACGGTGCTCAGTGGATGATCTCCGAAGGCATGCAGCCCAGCCTCATCATGCCGGGGCGCGATGTCGTCAAGCATCTCATCGAGCGCGAAGCCTATGAAGAGCCGGACTTTTTTCAGCCCTACACTGGCCGCATGGAGCCGGAGGATCGTCTTCGCTACCGCGCAGGAGCCGACCTCGAGCAACGCGTGCGCGATGCTGATGCCGACGGTGTCGATGCCGAAATCATCTTCCCCAATAAAGGTCTGTTGTGCTTCGCTACGCCTGACCCAGTGTTTCAGCAGGCGATGTTCCGCGTGTGGAACCGTTGGGCCAGGGAGAACTTTGCCGACTATTGGGACCGCCTTATGCCGATGGCGGTCATCGCTCCCGGCGATCTCTCAGGTGCGATGGCCGAAGTCAAATGGGCGGCGGAGCAAGGCTTCAGAGGATTGGCACTGCCGAACAAGCCGATCTTTGGTCCGATCAAACCGGGCGAGTTGCAGTACAACGACAAGCATTTCGACACACTGTGGTCGTTGATCGCGGAAGTAGATTTGCCGATCACGTTTCACGTCTCCACCGGACGCGATCCGCGCGGTGTGACTGGCCTCGGTGGAGCAGTCATCAACTATGTCTGCCACTCCATGCCAACGGTCATGGAGCCACTGGTCAACCTGATTAGCTCGGGAGTTTTCGAGCGTCACCCTACGCTGAAGGCCGGGTCGATTGAAGGCGGGATTGGTTGGGTGCCGTGGATGATCGAGGCGATGGACTACTCGTTCCAAGCGCATCACATGTGGGTGCGTCCGGTGATGCCGGAACTGCCGAGTTTCTACTATCGGCGCAATTGCTTTTCGGCTTTCATGGAAGACCATGTCACCCTGCCACGCGCTGAAGAACTCGGCATTGTCGATAACCTGATGTGGTCCAATGACTATCCCCATCATGAGGGCAGTTGGCCACACTCAGCCGAGAGCATTGAACGGCAAATGGGTTGCCTCTCGGAAACCAGCCGCGCCAAAGTGCTCGGGCTCAACGCGGCGCGGGTGTTTAAGTTGCAGGAGTTGGTTGGCAGACACTAAGGCAGGGAATAGCGAGAGACCACCACTGAAAAAGACAGAGATAGAGACCACATCACCCTTCGCTATCTCTGTCTCTATCTCACTTTCCATCCACCGAGAACGCTAACAAGACATTGCCCCCTAGCCCGCCAAACTGCGCATAGCCAGAGTTTACGTACACAATGCCGTCCACGATGGTCGGCCCCGAGGAGTCGAACGATCCGCCATTGGCTTTGACGCCGTTGATGGTCTTGTACTCCTGCGCCGCGTTGTGTTCCCAAAGGACTTTTCCATCTTTCGTAGAATAGGCTCGTAGATAGCTATCGACCGCGCCCGAGAACACAACACCAGGCATAGCGGAAATCGCTGCCGATTGCGCTGGGCTACAGTTTTTACGCTCGCCACACCCCGGCGGCGACACCGACCACACCTTCTCACCAGTCGCTAAACGAAATGCATGGATTCCACCACCGACCTTGGAGTCGAGCATGGGCACCGTCCCTCTCTCGGGATCGTTGGTTGGTGTCATGCCGATATCCGACACGGCCACATACATCAGTTCGTTATCGGCCGCCGGTCCCCACTGCACGCCACCAGCAATGCCACCTTTGCCAGCGCGCTGCTCCCACAAGCGCTTCCCGTTCGCGTCAGGATCAATCCCGTACACCATGCCAGACTTTTGCCCAGCGACTAACACCCGCTTCCCATTTGACAATTTCTGTAAGATGGAAGACGAACCAAAATCCAGATCAGGACCGCGAGCTTCGGGACAATTGGTTTCATCTTGCGAGTCGCAGGCCACGTTCCACGCATCGTTCGCAAGAAATTGCTCCGACCACAGGAACTTGCCGGTTTTCAGATCGAACGCAATGATGGCGTCACTGGTTTTCGAAGCCGGATCGGAATAGTTATCTCCAGTCGTGACATAAATCTTCCCGCCTTCAGGGTCAATCGTCGGCGATGACCAGATCGAAGCTCCCGATGGACCATACATTTGCACGCCGTTCTTTTTCTTGCGCGTAGGCTTCACTTCCTCGACGATGGTGTAGGTCTTCCAAATTTGCTTGCCGGTGGCGGCGTCAAGCGCCACCAAGTTTCCACGGAAGGTGCAGCATTCGTACCGGGCGTCGGCAGCCGAGGCTTCTTCAAGCGAGGTCACAGGCACATAGAGACGACCGTCGTGGAACTTCGGCGATCCGGTCACACGCGTGATCGGGTGCGGATCGACCTTCGTTGTCCAAATTTTCTCGCCGGTTCGTGCGTCGAGGGCATGCACGTTCGCCGACAGATCGCCGAAAAAGGCGACATATTTTGCAGGATTCGAGTTCGGGAGACGCTCAATACTGATGGCCGAACGTATACCGGTAGGATTCTTGATCGCCCAATAGAGACAACCGGTCTTGGCGTCAATCGAATAGATTTGCCCGCGCAACGTGCCAACGAAAATGCGGCCACCAACAACAGTCGGCTGCGATGCCACCGTTCCTTCAGGATAGCCGAATGCCCATTTAACTTTCAGATTCGGCACCTGTTCAGCAGTCAGGCCGGCGTGTTCAGCAGACTGGACACGCGAGTTGGCAAGCGTCACACCCCAACCGTTCCATTGCGAGCCTTTCTCTGGGGCGAACTCGCCGGGCGACGCGCACATGTTCGCAGCAGTCGCCTGGAGTTGGGCTTCACCCAATTGCTTCCCAGTGATGAACTCAGCAACGGCTCTGCGCTCGGCATCACCCATACCCATTCCCAGAAACACCATAGGACCGGTAAGGAGAGCATCGAGAACGTCTTCTGGACTCTTCTGTTTCATCACCGCCAGTTGCGGCGCACGTTGGACAGTGCCGTTGTGACAACTGGCACACTTTTGTTCATAGACTTTTGCGCCATCGACGCCAGGCGCAGCATGCGGCGAATCCAATGGAGCGGCTCCCGCCGTGCCAAGCATGCCACAGAAAAAAGCACCCATGGAAAAGGCCATAGTCTTTGTCATGGTACGCAGTGTCCCCGCGAACCAATGGCCCCACTGACCGTTACGATTGTCTTTCAACATCTACTCCTCCTTACTTCCAGCACAGTAAAAGGCGTGTCATATCGTCTCGTGCAGGCTTCCACTACTCCCCCTCCTCGGATGGGAACGTCAAGGCAACGAACACGCCAGCCGAGCAATCCGCCTTACCGTCCGACATCAAACAAGCGTTCACCAGCACGCCACCGCTGCACGGCGTCTGGGAGATCGAGCACTCGCATAAGTGCAGCGCTCAGGTCGTACGAACCTCCGTCCAAACCTGCCTGTTTCACCCCGTCGCTGAAGCCGTTAAGCACCGCATTGCCCATGACAAACGCATAAGCGTCCGCCGGAATCGACTCCGACGACTGGCCATGACCGTAGGATTGTTCGCAAACTTCTCGGCGCAGCGACGTCCACCCGCGACATTTGAAAGGCCGCACGTCGTAGGCAAGGCAACGATTCTCATGCAGCAAGGCGCAGGGCAATGGTCCCTTTTCCTGTGCCGCCGAGGAAGTTGCCGCTTTTTGCGCAAGTCGTGCGGCTAAACGCTGGCGCACAGCAGCAAGATCATCAGGCTGACAATGTTCCCGCAGCCACGCAGCGAGCTGGACAACTTCAGCGGCAGAAGCCAACACGGTAGGCACATAGCAACAAAATGCGCAGCCGGCATGACAAGCGCGGCGATCCCGCTGCGGAGAACGGTCGATCATGGCATCGGCCCAGGCATGGGCATCAGTGACCAGAGCAGCTACCTGCTGCGGTGCATTCTCTCCAGTATCTAGCGCAACCCTCGTTTCGTGATACTGCGCGGCATAGGCCGTCAGTTCTTCGCCAGCCGCTGCAGGAATCCCTTGCGCAACGAGATCAGCGATTAAACGTCGAACGGCTTCGGGAGTAACGGCCTGTTGGAGTTGCGACTTGATGGCCGCAATGTCGAAGGGTAACGGAGCGTGCTGCAGGGCAGAGGGTTGCTTAGCAGATGCTTTCCCCTGTCGCCGTCGTTCAGCCCGGTTCATCGGCATGTTCTCCGATACTATTGATCAACGATGAGGGGGGAGAGATGCGCCCTGCGTGATTCGAACACACGACCTACAGGTTCGTAGCCTGCCGCTCTATCCAGCTGAGCTAAGGGCGCACGAGAGGAAAACCGCTATCTGAGCACTCCCAGGATGCTAGCTTTTTCAAGCATGAGCAGAGGAAGTGCCGCAACGGGAACCATTCTCTAGCATAAGCGGGAGGGCAACAGCAACTCCCTCCACCGCCACAACAGAGGATCATGGTGTTACGTAGGCACAAGGCTACGCGCCGTAGCATTGTCGTAGCTTTCAGTTCGCGACCGGGCATGAAGACGGGACATGTTCTCAGCCCAAATACTGCATGTCGCGAACGCAGAAGAGAAGGAGCCAGCTACACCGTCAAGGTGCCGACCGGCTCTATAGGCTATCTACAGCTAGCGGGTGCGCCCTTCGGGTTTTTTCTTGGGGCGACCACCTTTACTTTTCGTGCGTTGATATTCGTCAAGTGCACCTTTAGGAATCAAGACCACGTGCTGAAAGCGCAATGCACGCAGTCGGCCGCGATTCACCGCGTGCCAGATCGCTTGTCGGCTCACCCCAAGGGTTGCCGCCGCTTGCCCCATCGTCATCACATCGGGAAGGGCCACCTTGCTGCCATTGCCGCCACTGCTCGCACTCGCGCTGCTGGCTACCTTTTTTTTCGGTGCCGCTGCTGCTGCCGGTTTCTTCTTTACACTTGCTGCCGCCATAACTCCACCATCCTTTCCACAAAAATTTCCTACAACTTCGCTCTACAAACGAATCTCGTAAGCAACGATAAAAGAAGAAAGGTGTTTTCGTGGATTGATATTTTCTCTCCACTTCCTTCTTTACACGGGCGACAGACTAAGACGTTTTACCTTCGTAGTCAAGAGAAAAAACTGAGAGGAAGAAAATTTTCTCGACTAGATACGAGACAGGAATATCACAAAAAAAGAGAAGGTCGATTGCTCCATCAGCAACGCGTTCTCTTATCGCCTCCTGTTGTTACAGAAGCAAAAACTGCGGAGGTCGAAGTGGTGAAGGAGGGTCGAGAGAGAAGAGCGGGATACACTTGTCCCTTACACGACGCAGACATCAGTGAACATCACAGCGGTGGTCAAAAACTGAAAGGTGGGGAAGCTGGAATACGGTACGGAGAGGGCGGGATTTGAACCCGCGGTACGGTGATTAGCCGTACACTCGCTTAGCAGGCGAGCGCCTTCGACCACTCGGCCACCTCCCCCTACGGAATAGAACGGCTTCAGATACTAGCGTTTCCTTTTCCCTCGTGCAACGACGAGCAAGGCGAGCGCCCTTCCACGCACAGACGAGAAATAGCAGAGGCCCTTGACAGTTGAAATTGAAAATGATTCTCAATTTCAATCAAAAACAAAAGAGGAGTTTGTTCTGATGGTATGGACACGAAAGAGGATGGTAGCAGCCCTCCTGCTCCTTTTGGGAGCGACATCGGCCATCGCTCAGCCAGCAGGAAAAGCGACATTAGAAGAGAAGATCGAAGGTCTTCAGCAACAAATGCTCGAGATGCAGAAAGAATTACAATCTCTGCGGGAAGAACAACGACAGCAAGCAGAGAAAGAAAAGACCAAACAGGAGGAGCACGCAAAGAGAACCAACGTGTTGGCAGAGGAGTTCGAAAAGCTCAGAACCAATCTCACAGTGCCGGAGAAAGCCGAATACAAAAGTCTCTATGGTATGGGGCCCGCCGCCTCAAAAATTTATAATACCCAACGTGGCCTTTCTATCGGTGGCTACGGTGAAGGCTTCTATCGGAAATTCGTCGGCGACAAGACGAAAGACAACCGAGACACGGCCGATTACCTGCGCGGGGTCTTGTACTTTGGGTATAAGTTTAACGACTGGATCATTTTCAATTCCGAGATCGAATTCGAACATGCTTCTACCGCCTCGACCAAAACGAGCAGTAGCGGGGAAGTTTCGGTAGAGTTCGCGTATCTCGACTTCTTTTTCTCGGAATACGCCAATGGCCGCATCGGCCTCCTGCTCGTCCCCATGGGCTTTGTCAACGAAATGCATGAACCCAACACCTATCACGGGGTCGGCCGCACGGAAGTCGAAACAGTCATCATTCCAACCACCTGGCGAGAGAACGGAGTCGGACTCTTCGGCAGGCTTGGACCGGATGTGCAGTACCGCCTCTATGCCGTGAATGGACTCAATGCACGGGGGATTTCCTCAAGCGGCTTGCGCGGCGGAAGACAAAAAGGGAACCGTACGCTGGCCGAAGATATTTCTGTCGTCGGGCGCATTGATTACACCCCCCACCCAAGTCTACTCCTCGGCGGGTCTTTCTACACCGGTGACCAAGGCAATAATCAAACTGTCAGTGGCACAAAGCTTCCAGACGCTCACCTGACGCTCTGGGAAGCACACGGGCAATATCGCTCCCACGGGCTCGAGTTGCGCGGTCTTTTTACGCTAGCGCATCTCGGCGACGCACGCGAACTGACCTTGGCGCTACGGAAAACCAGGGACATTGGCACCAGCGAAACAATCGGCAGCCGCATGCTCGGCACTTACGGAGAAATTGCCTACGATCTCTTCCCGCTGTTGCAGCCCAATACCGAGCAGTATTTCGCACCGTTCGTGCGCTTCGAATACTTCGACACACACGACCAGACTCCGGCGGGTTTCCGTCGCGACAAATCGAAGGCTGTGCGCCTCTGGGTCACCGGCGTGAGTTACAAGCCTCATCCCAATGTTGTGCTCAAACTTGATTATCGCGATTTCTCGCCAATCCGTGGGAAACGTGCCGACGAGGTGAATTTTGGTGTGGGCTTCGCTTTCTAAATCCGCTGCGATTGTGCTCTGCTCCGTCTACCTGGGCGTGTGGTGTTCATCGCAACAAGCCCAGGCCAAAGTCTTCCATTCTCGGGAAGAGGCGCTGGCGCTCGCGTTTGCAGGTGCCGATCGCCAGGATAGCACCACCTTCTTTCTCTCAGAGGAGGAGGTCCAGCGCGTCGCTACTCTGGCCACCGCTCCCGTCGATTCCAAGCTCGCGACATTTTACGTCGGCTATAAAGCCGATCAAATTGTTGGCTATGCGTTCATCGAAACTCACTTAGTGCGAACCCTTCCTGAGGCTTTCCTCATCCTCCTGAGCCCTTCGGGTGTCGTGCAAAAACTGTTCGTCCTTGCGTTTTACGAACCTGAAGAGTATCTCCCTTCTGATCGTTGGCTTCAGCAGTTCGATCAGAAAGCTCTAGGCCCGGAGTTACAAATACGACGAGATATCCATGGCGTCGCTGGAGCTACGCTCACGTCTCGGGCCATTACCAACGGCGTGCGTAAAGTCCTGGCACTTTTTCAAGTCTTGATTCAAGAAAGAAAATAGTTCGCATGCGTTTTGTCATTACCGGGGAATGGTCAAAAAATCGCCTCCTCCAGCTCATTATTCTCTGCTTTATTGTCTATATTGCCGCGCTCTGGCTGACCAACGCCCTGTTATATTTCCAGAAGATGGGGCTGACCTACGCGTCAGTGACAGAGTATTACCTCGGCTCAGAGGAGAAATTTCTTCAGCCACGTAGTTATCAAGGCATGCTAGAAATCTCACATTTTCATTTCTTCGCCATGGGGCTGCTACTGCTCACGCTCACACATCTGATGCTGTTTGTCCCACTACGCCCAGAGCTCAAACCGTGGTTCATCGTTATCCCTTTCGCTTCGGCGCTGCTTGATGAAGGAGGCGGCTGGCTCGTGCGTTTCGTGCATCCTAGTTTTGCCTACGTCAAGATTTTTGGCTTCGTGGCACTCGAAGGAAGTCTTGCCGTCTTAGTTGTCGTCAGCCTCTGGGCAGTCTTTACCGGTACGCAAGATGCCTATCGAGACAACGGCTCCTCAGCTTCGTCCTCCGGGTCTCCACCTTCCCGAAAAGATTAGAGTCCAGCGTGAACAACGCCCGGCAACGGTCAACTTGGCGTCTACGTATCGTGGGCGCATTGATTTTCGTTCTGGTCTGGACCTCTCACTCCCAGGCATGCAACAGCGACGGCCGTTACCTGATGGGCACAGTGTTCGAGGTGACACTCTGCAACCATGCCGGCAACACGCCGCAGCAGGTGATGGAGCACGTGTTTGCCTCGGTTGCTCGGCTAGAAGCCCAAATTTCGACGTTTTCCCCGGACAGCGCGGTGAGCCAGCTCAATACCCACGCCGGGCAAGACCCACGCTCGGTCCCGACGGAAGTCTCCGATCTCCTCACCCAGTCCCGACAGTATTGGCACCTCACCGGCGGCACGTTTGACATCACGGTTGGCCCGCTGTTGCAAGCCTGGAGCAGTGCAGGGACGACACAAGTTCTCCCCTCGCCCACCGTTCTTCGTCGCTTGAAGACCAAGGTCGGCAGCGACAAGATCACCATCCTTGCCAATGGGCGCGTGGCGCTCGCCACAGCTGGCATGGCACTGGATCTTGGCGGGATTGGCAAAGGCTATGCTCTCGATCTAGCCGCACGCGAGTTCAAAGCTCATGGCGTGACAAACGCCTTATTGGACTTCGGTCAGAGCAGCATCTGGGCGCTCGGCCAGCCAGATGATGCCCCACACTGGCGGCTCCTAGTCCAACGACCGGATGGTCACGAAGTCGGAGTGGTTGCCATCCGTGACCAAGCCCTTTCGATTTCCGCGAGTTTCAGTCAGCAGTTCACCATCCAAGGCCGGCGCTACGGCCACATCCTCGATCCACGCAACGGGCAGCCACTCCAACGCGACCTCCTCGCCTGCGTCATCGCCCCGAGCGCTACCCAAGCCGAAGCCCTCAGCAAGGCACTGTTGATCTTGGGAGAGAAGGAAGGCATCGCTCTCCTCGAACATCTCCCTGAAGTCGAAGGATTGCTGAACGAAGCCTCGGGTCGTCAGTGGATGACGACCGGCTGGCAACACGCAACAGCATTCGCGGCCCGCCAGTAACGCCAGTAAGACGAGAGAGTGAGGAGAGCATCTGTGGAATATCTTCTTATTGGACTCGGCGGGATTCTCGGGGCCAATGCTCGTTATCTGGTCACAGATTGGGCGATGCGGCAGTTGGGTACAGGATTTCCCTACGGCACCTTTCTCATCAATCTGAGCGGCAGCGTGGTGATTGGAATTTTCATGGCCCTCATGGCTCGCTACCCGTCACACCACCACCTCCGCTTGTTCTTTGCCGTCGGTTTTCTCGGTGCCTACACGACCTTTTCCACTTTTTCGTTCGAGTCGTTGCAACTGCTCCAGCAGGGTCGTCTATTGCATGCGATGTGTTACACCGTCGGCAGCGCCGCGTTGGGCATCATCGGTGCGTGGCTGGGATTCCTTCTCGGTCGTGCTTTGTAAACAAACATCTTCAGTCACGCGCAGCAGCACGGCGCAAGCGATCCATAATCGCCCGCCCCAGCCCGTGTTCCGGAACCGACTCGACCAGGACTCGATCAAGACCCAAGCAGTCCAGCCATCGTAACGCGGCGAAGAGGCGCGGAGCAGCCTCGGTGAGGTTGCCGTCACGCGACAGCATCACGACCTCAACATAGCCTTGAGTAAGACGTTGCTCGGTAAAGAGCAGCACGCCGACTCTCTCACCCGACAGCGGTAGCGGCAGCGGATCGCCTAGGGCGGTGAGTTGCAAATTGACATGCGGCGAATAATGGCGCGGCAAGGTGCCGGGGGAACGCAGATCGGCACGATCACTCGCACTGAATTGCACCGGGCCGATCACCGCCTCGATAGCTTCACTTGTCACCCCGCCAGGACGCAAAATCACCGCGTCGTCGTCAAGAAACGCACACACTGTGGACTCGACGCCAACGGCACAGGGTCCACCATCAACGATCAATGGGATCGCCTCGCCTAACAGATCTTGCACGTGTGCAGCGGTGGTCGGGCTAATATAGCCAAAGGGGTTCGCGCTTGGTGCAGCAATCGGTCGGGCCACGGCCTGCAATAACGCTAATGCTACCGGATGAGATGGCACGCGCAGCGCCACAGAATCGAGCCCCGCCGTCACAATATCGGGAATACGCGGATGCTTCGGCAGCACGACGGTGAGTGGCCCCGGCCAGAAGTGCTCCATCAATGCCGCTGCTCGCGGAGGAATCGCCACAGCATAAAGCGCGGCAGTGGCCGCGTCTGGCACATGTACAATCAGGGGGTCGAAGAAAGGCCGATTTTTTACGGCAAAGACTTGCGCGACTGCCTGCTCATTCAGCGCATCCGCGCCCAAGCCGTACACGGTCTCCGTAGGAAACGCCACCAGTTCGCCAGCAC
This sequence comes from Pseudomonadota bacterium, assembly GCA_005804965.1. Lineage (GTDB taxonomy): Bacteria > Desulfobacterota > Binatia > Bin18 > Bin18 > SYOC01. The sequence goes on along the minus strand of SYOC01000222.1, from coordinate 49,749 downwards.
GCAGCGCGGTGGCAGCGACTGCGATCACGTGGGGATCGGAACCGTCGAGAATTGTGGCCATGCCGGGATAGCCTGGAGCAAAGACGAGCGCACGACAGAACGCTGCCTTTGCCTGGGGCCTTACTCCAACGTCAGATAGGTATAGCTGCCAAGCGCGGCTTCATACTCGCGCATGAGGTGGCTTCCCCATTCAGGTTTGAGACCTTCGCGCGAGACACCCTCACCTACCCGCCCGCGAAACTCAGACAAGAGTTCATCGCGCTCGTAGCCGAACACCTTCAGCACCCCTTCGATTTTGTGACCAGGAATGATCTTGGTAATCAGGCAATTGCCTTTGCCATCGACCACGACGAAGGCGTCGTGTACCTGACCAAACAAGTTATGGTAATCGCCCATAACATCCTGATAAGCACCGGTGAAAAACACGCCAAGATAATATGGCTCACCGTTTAAGGCATGCAGTTCAAGCGATTCCTTCACATCACGCAGGTCGATGAAATTATCGACCTTGCCGTCAGAGTCGCACGTGAGGTCAGCGAGATACCCGGTGCGATCCGGCGCTTCATCCAAGCGGTGAATCGGCACAATCGGGAAGAGTTGGTCAATCGCCCACGAGTCGGGAATCGACTGAAAGACAGAAAAGTTACAGATGAACTTGCGCGACAAGCGTCGTTCCAAATCCTCGAACTCCTCGGGCATATGCTTGGCCATCTTGGCGTACTTAATGGCGCGCTCACATACGCCCCAGAACAGTTCTTGTCCCAGGCCACGGTCTTCCAGCGAAAGATATCCGAGATTAAACAGCGAAAACATTTCATCGCGCTGATCCACGACGTCGTGATAATACTCTCGATAATTCTTGCCGTTGATCCGCGTGTACAGATCGTGCATTTCTTGGATGACTTGCGGCTTGGTTTCGATGTTAGAAACGCGAATTTGGCCGTTCGACAGCGACAGTTCGTTCACGACATTGAAGAGGAGGACGGCATGCGGCCCAGCCACCATACGACCGTTCTCGGTGATGATGATCGGCTCGCGCACGTCTTCGTTCTCGCACACTTCTTTGATCGAGTAGACGATATCGTTGGCGTACTCCTGCACGGAATAGTTGACGCTCGACTCTGAGGCGGTTTTGGAACCGTCATAGTCGAGTCCCAAGCCCCCACCAACGTCGAGGTAGTCCAGGCTCGGGCACATTTTCCGCAGCTTCGCGTAGGTCCGGGCCGCTTCTTTCACGGCGTATTTCACGCGCTTGATGTCGGTCACCTGCGAACCGATGTGAAAGTGGAGCAAGGCGAGGCAATCGCTTAACCCTTCTCCGCTAAGGATCTCAATGCACTTGAGCAGATCCGTCGTCGTGAACCCAAACTTGGACAGATCACCGCTGGATTTTTCCCACTTGCCGCTGCCCCGCGCCGAGAGTTTCAAGCGTAGGCCAATCATAGGACGGACTTTTAATTTTTTACTCAGGTCGAGCAGGAGGCGCAGCTCGAACAAGCTTTCCAAGACGACGAACACCCTTCTACCCATATGCCGACTCAGTAAGGCCAACCGGAGGTAGGCGTCGTCCTTCACGCCGTTGCAAATGATCGGGGACTCGGGGTTCTTCGAGAGCGCCATAGCGACGGTCAGCTCGGCCTTGCTCCCGACCTCGATCCCCAAATTGTAGCGCTCGCCGAAGTCGAGGATCTCCTGAACGATTTCTTTCTTCTGATTGACTTTGATCGGATAGACCGGCGTGTATTCGCGCTGGTAGTCGAATTCTTGGATAGCGGACTTAAACGCACCGGCAAGCTTCTTAATTTGATAATCGAGCAGTTGCGGAAACCGCAAGACAACTGGCGTCGAGATGCCGCGTTTGCGCAGCTCATCGACAATGCTTTTGAGGGACACCGGTGTGCCGCGTGTTGCTTCAAAAGCGAGCACGACTTCACCGTTCGGATTCACATCGAAATACTCACCGCCCCAGTTGCGGACGCCATATAAATCGATGGTCTCTTCGAGCGCATTACGGGAGTTACTCGCCCGCACTGCGCTCAAACGTTTCGGCTTCTCCGAGGAATTCGTCGTCAGACGCGACACCTTCGCGAACCGCACGTTGTCCTTCAAAGCTTTCATTGATACACAAGCCCCCTCTCGGTTGCGAGGACTGCTCCTCGTTGCGTCCATGGGCGGAACACGTCGTTCCGCAGGCCCTTTAGTTCACGGGACAGATCGGCTGCCGATGCGCCAGCTCGGAGACGGCAACTCACGCAGGTCGTCAGTTGTTGCCCGGCGCTCCGGAAAGCGCAGCCACTAGCAGTGGCCGCCACATCTGGCAGCGATGCTCTAGATTCCGCTTGCTCGGTAGCGTGAGAAAATTGTGTCCTTATATAGAGTCTTTCCCCTCCCCTGTAAAGATTCAGAAAATTTTTCCCCACGCACCAACGACGCCATTGACCCGCGCCAGTGATGCCTTACAATTTCGGGCCGTGAAAACAGACACATCGCCGTCACGCCAGGTCGCGTTGGGGCTCGTGCAGATGTCCTGTGGTGAGCAGCCAGAGGAGAATCTCGCCACCGCCATCGAGCGGATTCGCTTCGCTGCTGGTCGGGGTGCGCAGATTATCTGCCTGCAAGAACTCTTTCGCTCGCAGTACTTTTGCCAACGTGAGGACACCAGCCTCTTTCGTCTGGCAGAACCCATCCCCAGCGCCACAACCGACACTCTCAGCCGCGTGGCTGCCGAGCTTGAGATTGTCGTGGTGGCGTCGCTCTTCGAGCAACGCGCCGAAGGACTCTTTCATAACACCGCAGTCGTGTTCGATGCTGATGGCACGCTCTTGGGTAAGTACCGCAAGATGCACATCCCAGACGACCCGCTCTCTTACGAAAAATTCGACTTCACGCCTGGCGACCTCGGCTTCCGTACCTTCCGCACTCGTTATGCCAACATTGGCGTACTGGTCTGTTGGGACCAATGGTTTCCAGAAGCCGCACGGTTGACAGCACTGAGCGGCGCACAGATTCTTTTCTATCCCACAGCAATTGGTTGGCATCTCGCCGAAGCTCCAGAGGAACGCAGAGCTCAGCACCAAGCCTGGGAGATCATTCAACGCAGTCATGCCGTGGCTAACGGCGTCTACGTCGCAGCAGTCAACCGCGTCGGCCAAGAGGGCGGGCTTCAGTTCTGGGGGGCGTCGTTCGTGAGCGATCCATTTGGCGGGTTAGTAGCCCAGGCTAGTCATGACGCGGAAGAGACGCTCATCGTCTCATGCGACCTCACACGGCTCGACACCGTGCGGCAGAACTGGCCGTTTCTTCGTGATCGCCGTATTGACGCCTACGACAATTTGACAAGGCGCTATCTTGACTAACCCGCCCGCAGTCTCCAGCCCAGCGAGCCTAGGCTATCGCATGCCGGCAGAGTGGGAACCACACGCCGCAACTTGGCTGGCATGGCCGCATAACCTCAACACTTGGCCAGGGAAGTTCGCTCCGGTGCCAGCTATTTATGTCGCCATGGTGCGAGCGCTCGCGCTGCATGAGCAGGTCAACATCTGCGTGAATGATGTCGATATGGCAGAACAGGTTCGCCACTTACTCACCGCCGCTGGCGTCAATCTGCCTCGGGTCTCCTTGGTTCAGATTCCGACCAACGACACCTGGGCACGTGACCACGGCCCGATCTTTCTTACTCGGCAGCACGGCGACCATAAGGAACTTGCCATCACCGATTGGATCTTTAATTCATGGGGGCAAAAATACGGCCCTTGGGATTTGGATGATGTCGTGCCCCAACAGATTGCCGCGCGTTTGCAGGTGCCGATGTTCACGCCGGGTATCGTCATGGAAGGCGGCTCTATTGACGTGAACGGACAAGGGACGCTTCTCACGACAGAAGCCTGCTTGCTCAATCCCAATCGCAATCCATCGCTGACCAAGTCGGAAATTGAGACGTATGTCCGCGAGTATTTCGGCGTGCAAAAAATCTTGTGGCTGGGAGACGGTATCGTTGGAGACGACACCGACGGGCATATCGACGACTTGGCGCGGTTCGTCGATCCGACCACCGTCGTGTGCGTTGTTGAAGACGATCCTGCTGATGTGAATTACGCGCTGCTGCAAGATAACTGGCAGCGGTTGCAAGGGCTGACCGACCAACATGGTCGCCAGCTCCGCATCGTTGCACTCCCGATGCCAAGCCCCGTCGAGTATGATGGCAACCGTTTGCCTGCGAGTTACGCCAATTTTTACCTCGCCAACCAGCTCGTCCTGGTGCCCACGTACAATTGTCGCAACGATCAACGCGCACTCGCCATTCTCCAAGACCTCTTCCCCTCGCGGCAGGTGGTCGGCATTCCCTGCACCGACCTTGTTTGGGGGCTTGGAGCTATCCACTGCATCACGCAACAACAACCGGCCATTACTTGAATCGCTATGCAAGCAAAGATGTCCCATCAGCTTCTCCACCTGAAGATGACACGAGGCAGCTCATCTCTGAGTCAGACCAGTGTCGTCCTCTTCCTCAGCTTGAGCCTTTTCCTCTTTCCTGCCGCTTCGCCTGCACAAGACACGAGTCGCCGGAGTCCGATCGTCCTTGCCACCGAGAAAGCGAGCCCGACCGTCGTCAGTATCATTGCCGCACAAGTGATGGAGCGGCAGAGGAATCCGTTCGGTGGGAACCCATTGTTCGAGGATTTCTTTCAAGACTTCTTCGCGCCCTTTCAACGACGGCAAACCGAACAAAGTTTAGGCTCTGGCGTGGTGATCCGCCCTGACGGTTACGTGCTGACCAACGAGCATGTCGTTGTCCAAGCCGAAAAAATCTTCGTGCAACTTGCCGATGATCGCAAATTGCCGGCACGGCTCATTGGTGCGGATTCAGATTCGGATCTCGCCGTGTTGAAGATCGAAGATAAGCAAGCCTTCCCTTCTCTCCCGCTAGGGAGTTCCGACGATCTGATGATCGGCGAAACTGTCATTGCCATTGGCAATCCGTTTGGACTGTCGCATACCGTGACGACCGGCGTAGTCAGCGCTCTCAATCGTTCACTTAATACGGACGGACGCACCTACTACGACTTTATCCAGACTGATGCATCGATTAACCCTGGCAACTCCGGCGGCCCCTTGCTCAACATCAAAGGCGAATTGATCGGCATTAACACCGCCATTTACGGCAAAGCCCAAGGCATTGGCTTTGCCATTCCCATCACTCGTGCCAAACGCATCGTCGAATCGCTCATCAGCCACGGGGCAGTGGAAGCACCGTGGGTCGGTCTCGTGGTGCAAACGCTTACCCCGGAACTCGCTTATCACTTCGCCTTGAAAGAAAAGCAAGGCGTGCTCGTGCGCGAGGTTGAGTCGGACAGTCCGGCAGCAAAAGCTGGTCTCCAGCGTGGTGACGTACTGACGAGTCTGAATGGTCGCCCGCTACGCTTCGCGGAAGAATATCTACAACGCGAACGCGAATTCGGCAGCGGCGAAGCCATGAAGCTCGGCGTGTTGCGTGAACGGAAAGCAGAAAATATCTCCATCACCGTGTCGCGCTTTCCGCTGGAAAAGGCAGACGATTTAGCCTGGAAGCTCCTGGGCATTGCCGTTGCCGAAAGCGAAGACGGACTCGCGGTCATGAAGCTTCGCCCCGGCAGCCCAGCGGCCACGATCGGCGTAGAACGCGCCGATCTCATCATCGGGCTCTCAGGCGTACAGACAAAGACGCTGGGAGAATTTCGTCGCAAGATGATCGACTCTCGTCTCAGTCAGAGCCTGCTCCTCTCCATCGTGCGCGACCAGCAGTTGTATCAAGTGCCCATTCCTTTGCGCCAAGACTAATCTCTGATAGTGAGTTGCCCGTCACCGCTACATAGATGGTTTTCTTGACAAATTGCCAGATGCTCTCTACTGTTGCCCGAGCAAGGTTCGGACACTACCGGCCCTCGGTTTGGGAGACCGAGGAGGAGGAGGAGGTTTGGAGGCATGGCAAGGGGAAAAGTGAAGTGGTTTAACAACGCGAAAGGCTACGGCTTTATCGCTCAAGAGAGTGGCGAAGATATCTTCGTCCATTACTCCGTGATTCAACAGGAAGGCTATCGCAGCCTCAATGCCGGGGAAGAGGTTGAATTCGATCTCGCCAACGGCCAGAAAGGCTTGCAAGCCACCAAAGTCATCAAAGCGGCATCGCTGTAACCAGTCGTTGCTCCGACTCGGCCTCTGCACCACCTCAGCAGGGGCCAGCCCATTCCTCATCTGCACGCACTAGCCCTTCATCCGTCAACATTCACCGAGTTGTCAATCTTTGAGCAGATAAAACTCTCGTTGCTTATACGAGAATCCTTCCAGCTCAAAATTGGTAAACAGATAGGGCAAGCGCGGGTTGAGATAATACGCACGGATCTCCGCAATCAGCCCATCGCGAAACACATACCACTCCGAGCCGCGCACCAATTGCGGCTTCGGCTGTCCAGATGGCGTCCAGCGCATCGTCCACTCGATGACGGCTTCCTCACCTTGCACCAGGGCGTGATCCACCGCCCAGAAACCGTTGACGCGCGGCTGCATCTTCACCCAGTATTCCGCCAGCGCACCAGCGCCACGAATCGGCTTGTGATGGGTGAAATAATGCACGACATCGTCGGTGAACGTGGAGGTGATCAACTCGGCATCGGCGGTATTGCAGCCGTGGTAGTAACGTTTGATGGTGTCGATGTGGGGGTGGTCGTGGGCCATAAATGCGTTCTCCTTCCTGCTCAAACTCCGTTGCTCCGGTTGCTCCTCGGGAGTGCTAGATGATAGCCCACGGCGCGAGCCGGGGGAAACCCGTACCTCATTACTCTATTCTCCTTTTTCTTGACATTCCGCGCCGAACCTCGCTAAAAACTGAGCATGACATCTGCAATCGCCGATCAAGTCATCGATTTTTACTCCGGGCTTTTCGATCACATTTTTTCCCGTCCGTTCCAGCTACGAATCAATGACCGCCTCAAGCAGAAAGCGGTACTCCGTCAAGTTGATGGAGCCGCCGACGCCGCTTCTCAGTCGCTTACTCGCTATTACCTCAACGAGCAGCTCACTGAGCAGCAAGTCGCTCGTCTCTTGTCTGGATTCGCTGGGTTGACCACCCGGATCAAGCTGGACGATATCACGAACCCCAATATCGCCCCCGAGACTATCGTCGAGACCCTACTGCAACACTTGCCTTGCCCTGCGTCGGTTCAGCAAGAAGGACAGGATGTAATCTATCGACTCTCTTTGCATTCCATCATGCAGGTGTTGATGCTGGTTGGTCCGGTCATGACCGAATGGCAAAAGCTGAACTTCTCGGTCACCTATGAACTGCCCAACCGCATCGTCAACAACCTGAATCAAATTAGCGAACAGCTTGCGGCTTTGGGCCACGCTGGCCAAACTGCGGCAGACGGAGGCTACGAACTCTCGTATCGCGACTACCTGCTCCAACGGTTCCATCGGATTGAGGCCGGGACTGTACGGATGACGACGAATCTCAACGTTGATCTCCGCGAACTTTTCGTCACGCCTCGGTTACGCGTGCGACCACCGACAAGCAAAGGTCCTAAAACCAATGCTACCGAGGCAGACACCCTCATGAATCTGGCAGTTGCCCGCGAGTTTTTTGGCAGCTTTCATGAATCAAGACGCACCTCGGAGAACGAGAAAGCCAAGCCAGAAGGCACGTCTGCTCTCCAGCAGATGAAAGACCACTCCCGCAACATTATCGTGGGCATCCCAGGCAGTGGGAAATCCACGTTCCTCGAATGGTTACAACTGCGGCTCGCATCGGGAGAAGAAGAATTCGTCCTGTCCGGCCAACAGGCAATCCCGTTGCTGTTGCGCATTCGTCAGCTCGATCCTCGCAATCTTCCGCGCGGAGCAGCATTAGTCGAGAAGGCAACGGCCAGCCAAGATCGTGTCACCCGCATGCCTCCCGGCTGGCTTGATCGACAAATGGCGGAAGGCCGCGTGCTTCTCATGCTCGACGGCCTTGATGAAACCGAACCAGACTTACGCGACCGCTATATTCTCCCCTGGCTCCACGATCTCTGCCGGGAATATCCACATTGCTGCTATCTGATTTCTTCTCGCCCGGTCGGATATCCACCCGGAGCACTCACAGCTGCCGGATTTGTCGAATGTGACCTGCAAGATTTCGACGATGCCGAGATAAGCGAGTATTGCCGCCATTGGTGTACGTCCGTCCGCCTTGCTCGTAATGAGCCGGAAGAAGAAGCCCGTCGCGAAGGCGCTAACGATGGGGAGCGGATCGTTCAAGGCTTCAGCGCCCACCCCTATATTCGCAACTTGGCGCGGAACCCATTGATGCTCTCGGCCATTTGCTTGGTGAACTACTTTGAAGGAGGTGAACTCCCGAAAGATCGGGCCGTCCTGTATCGACTGTGCGTCGAGGGTTTATTGCACCATTGGGACCAGCGACGCGGTATCCATTCCGAATTTACCCTAGAGGAAAAGCTACGGATTTGTCGCGAGGTCGCCTTGGCCATGCAGGCTGAAGACCGTGCAGAGTACGAAGCCGACAAAGTGCAGCAAGTCTTCGCCCTCGTGTTGCAAGATCCTGCCCGGGCGAAGCTCCTCCTCGAACACATTCGCTATCGCACAGGTTTGCTGCTGGAACGTCGCCCAGGAATTTTCGCCTTCGCCCACCTCACCTTTCAGGAGTATTTGGCAGCGCGGGCTATTTACGAAGGTAATAGACTCGGCGGTGACGTTGCTCGCTTGGCCCGCGAACATGCCGATGGTCGTTGGAAAGAAGTCATTGCCCTCTATTGCGGCTTGGCCTCGACACCAGCAGCAAAAGAGATGATCGAGCAACTGATTGCCCAACCAGACTCCCGTGAACTCGCTGCCGTACTAGCAGAGGCGTATCTGTCGGCTGGTCCTGAGTTGTCGCAAGACACCCCTTTCCGTCGGACGGTGTTGGAACGAATTGCCATTGCACCAGAGGATGGAACCTGTTCCCTTGTACGTTTTGCCCCTGAAGAAGTCGCTCCTATCGCAAATTCGCGAATCGGCACGATAAACAGCAACCTGAGTATCAGCGAATCTCATCATTGGTTACAGGACCACCCAGACCAATTGAACCTAAGAAACATCGCAGAGCGAACCAAGAATTGGCACCACTTAAACCCATTTGCGCTCGGAGAGCTAATCCATCTTTTACATGCTTTCGGCTCGGATATCGAACTCACCGTTCTTGCTCACGACGACGCAATGTACGCCGCTCCAGGACCTCGATTTGCGAATGAGGCGCATTACGAATCACAAGCCCTGGTTGCGTTGGCTGGGCTGTCAGAGCGATCTGTTCGTTCTCGTCAAGAATCGACAGGTTTGAGAGTTTCTCCCGGTCTTGATGCTGCCTTACTCCAGATCTTGCGTACTCTTGTTATCGAAGAGAATACTATCAAGCTGTGGAACTTTAATGGGGCTGAGTTTTTTACAGACCGCAGCAAAAGCCAACTTCCTCTCGACAAGACGACTTGGCCAGAATTTGCCTCACTCACGCGCGAGTTAGCAAAACGGTTGCGCGAAACCTGGCAGCACAAACCCGAGGGAACAAGTAACAGAAGGCTAGACCGCGCTATTCAAGCCCTAACCTCGTGGGCGGATTCCTTGGAGCAAGCAATTGCCAACGAGAGAAGCAAGCGAGCGGCAACGAAAACTCCCGGCAAAAAACGTACTCGAAAGGTTCATGACGGAGGGACCCGAACATGACTGTAGAGAGCAGAATTTCACCGGCGTTCGCGCCGTTTCTCGCGGGCAGCGGCCCTAACGACAAGCGCGATGCGATCGTGATTTATCGTACACCAAGCAACGAAGAGCCTCGAGTCCGTGGCCGTCTGCGTGTATTGAAGCAGCGCCTCGACTCCATCAAAAGAAAAGCCGCTCTCCAGCAGCCCATTCAGGCGAAGCTGTTCGAAGACTATCAAAAGGCAGGCGCAAAACATTTCGCCACTCGCCAACCACTCGCTACAACCGGTATTGGGAATAACGCGCTGCCCATCGCCAAAGTGGAAGTCACATCTAAAACTCTCACAACCCTGGCCGAGCAACCCAATGTCATCGCGATTCTCCCCAACCAGAAGATCCAGCTCTTGCAACCAAAAGCAGTGGACTACAACGCGTTGCTCAGGCAAGAGGCAAAAGACAAAATGACCTGGGGTCTCAAGCAACTCGGTATCCCAGAATTATGGGCGGCGACGAAGGGAAAAGACATCAACGTCGCGGTCCTCGACACCGGCGTCCACGGCGAACACCCTGTACTCAACGGGAAAGTCAAAGATTTTCTCCTTGTTGATCCGTTGGGCAGGCGTATCACTGCCACGCCGACCTTCGATAGCGGGCAGCATGGCACGCATGTCTGCGGCACTATCGCCGGAGGAACGACAGACCAAGGGGTGGCGATTGGTGTTGCGCCAGAAGCCGCCCTCCTAGTCGCCGGGGTGCTCATCGGAGATGCAACTGTTCAGACGCTCATGGAAGGTTTGTCTTGGGCGGTCGAAAAAGGGGCGGACATTATTAGCATGTCCCTTGGCTTTCCTCATTATGAACCGCTCTTCGCCGAGGTGTTTGCCGTTCTTTTCGATCAGTACGGCATCTTACCCGTCGTGGCCATTGGTAACGAAAACCACGGCAATACCAGTTCCCCCGGCAATGCTCACAATGCTTTCTCCATCGGAGCACTAGAAAAAGTTAGCGGCGGAAAAACGACGGTAGCTTCTTTCAGCAGTGGTGCAAGTCTCGCCTTTCCCGGGTCCGAACCTGCGTTAGTCACAAAGCCGGACGTTGTCGCGCCTGGGGTACAAGTTTTTTCCTGTATTCCTCCCGAAAAAAATGGCGGCTCCGTCTTCGAGTATACCTACATGGACGGTACTTCGATGGCGACGCCGCATGCTGCCGGGGTTGCTGCGTTGTTGATGGCAGCAAAACCGGAGGCTCCAGTCAGTGCAATCATGCAAGCGATGAAAGAGACAGCCAAGCATCCAGCAGGCAATGAACGCCGCCCCGATAATCGCTGGGGATACGGTGCCATCCGCCCACTCGAAGCGCTCAAAGCTCTTTCATGAGGAAGAGAGAAGCGTATAGTGACCGACATGTCGCGTGGAATTGTGACTGCTCCGCAGTCGAAGATCAGCCAGGAATTTGCCGCCCGACTCGGACGCCTCAAATCGGGGCAAAAAATCCGCGCCATTCTTCTCTTGCAATCGCATGGAGGACTGCAATCCGCTGCCGAGAGAGTGCGCTCACGACATGCTCGCCAGGAAGCCATCACGCTTATTCGTCAATCTTCCGGTCAGGCACTCGACGCTATCGACCGTATTCTCGAACGCTTCGGCGGAAAAAGACTGGCTGACGTAAATGCTCTAGGTAGTATCCCAGTCGAAACGACACTTGCCGGCATCTCTGCTTTGGCCGCCTCGGATCACGTGCGCACGATCCTGGAAGACCAACCGATCTCTCTTCTTGCTAGAGCCGAGCCGTAGACATTCTGCTTCTCCACCGAGCCGTAGACATTCTGCTTCTCCACCGAGCCGTAGACATTCTGCTTCTCCACCTACTCCGCCAACTGGATATCCCACAGTGGCCGATCACTGAGTCGGGCCATTTCGGAAGGTCGCGCTCCAGCGGGTCGCCGTGTCTCAGGTCAGCAATTCCTGCACGGAGAGGCGGGCGACTTCTTTGCCGTCAAGCGTGACCGCAATCTCTTCTGCCAAGCTGTATACCTGCTGACGCCGATAGTCGGGCTGTTCCGCTGCGCCGGAAGGCTCGCTGTAGCTTTCGATGCAAGCGTCGGTGAGATTCACCACCCAGTACACCGGGATGCCAGCAGCAGCGTAGAGCCGCTTCTTCAACATACGGTCGCGCCGTAATGACGAATCCGCGACTTCGACAACCAGTGCCAGATCTTGAGGGCCGGGGTGGCGGTCGAAATACTGGCGCAAGTTCCCTCGGGCAATGACCACGTCTGGTTCGGGTTCGCTCGTTATTGTCGTGATCGGCTCTTGCACTCGCGCATGCCAGTCTGTGGGCAAGATGCGAGCAAAAGTCCCCTGGATGATATGCGTCACCGCACTATGTCTTGGGTTCTTTGGCATTTTCGTGACCACCCATCCTTCGAGCAGTTCGACCGGGTCATCCTCAGTGAGGATGCCGGCTTGGATCATGGCGTGGTACTGCTCGACGCTGCAACGCCAGAGATAGTCAATCGACACGCCGATGTTTTCGCTGGGAGGCACGGGAATTTGCGAAGGAACAGCAACCATGGTCGTCTTCCTTTACTCTGCGTCGGGTGTAATCTCAAACGCGAATTCTTGTTTATACCATCCCAAAATCCAGCTAAAGAGACGCGCCGAAAAATATTTCTTGAAGAATAAAGGGAAGATGTTCGCTCGAACTTCTGGACCTTCGCGCCATGCGGCGGTGCCTTTCAAGATCGTCGCACCAATGCGTAGCGTTACCTGCGGATTCTTTTGTAGATTCTTGATCCACTGCGCACCTAGCCCGCGTCCAGAGGTGACGTAGACTTTTTCACTGTCGGCAGCGAACCAAATCTTCACGCTGTGCGGCTTCCCGCTCTTTCGTCCGATCACGGTGACTTCTACTAAAGACTCTCGATTGAGCGCCAACAAATCGCGCATGAGTATCTTTCTCCATTCTCCCCGACCGCCGGGATGCGACATCTCGCGTCCCTACCTGTAAGGTATTTTCTTGCAAAAGCCAAGATTCTTGCCCGAGTGAAGCAACGGCATGCACCTTGACTCCTTCTATCGTGCCGGTCCATGATGGCCAGCAACATCGTCCATGCGGGCAAGACAGATCCCTTCTGCCCGAGGGCACGATGAATTTACCTTGAAGGCTTTCCGTCGTATTCACGCTATGTACGAGGAATTTTACGGGTTCCGCGACAATCCCTTCCGATTAACCCCGGACCCTGACTATCTTTTTCTCAGCACCAATCACCAAGAGGCGTTGGGCCATCTGCTGTTCGGCGTCAGAGAAGGCAGCGGAGTCGTGGTCATCACCGGCGAGATCGGTGCCGGTAAGACGATGCTCCTGCGCACGCTTGTCCGTAATCTCGACAGCAGCACTATCGTCGCCTACATCTTCAACCCCGCGCTGTCGGCGGTGGAGCTGCTCCAGACTATTAATGCCGACCTTGGGATTCCTTCTTCTTCGACGAGCAAGAAGGAGCTGATTGAAGCGCTGAATCGCTTCTTGCTCGACCAGCAAGCCGAGGGTCGCCGCGTCGTCGTGATTGTCGATGAAGCACAGGACCTTGAGCCCAGTGTCTTGGAGCAGCTTCGGCTCTTGTCGAATCTCGAAACCGAGCGAGCCAAGCTGCTGCAAATCATGTTGGTCGGCCAACCCGAGCTACGCGACATTCTCGCTCGCCCCGACCTCGCGCAGCTCGACCAACGAGTCACGCTGCGCTGGCATCTCGGTCCACTCAACGAGGACGAGACCAAGTCATATGTTCGCCACCGAGTACGTGTGGCGGCCGACGGTCGGGAACTGGTGCATTTTTCTGCCGACGCGCTCACGACGGTCTATCGCATCTCGCACGGCATTCCCCGGCTCGTGAACATTCTTTGCCATCGCGCACTGCTGATTGGCTATACCCGAGAAGAACGGCGGATCGAACGTGACGCCATTCTCCAAGCCGCTAAAGAATTGGGCCGTGAGGAACCGAGTTTTGCGTCCCGCCTTCCCAGCTTTCTTTCGTCCCCGGCAGTGGTTGGGGGCCTCGTCCTGCTCGTCGCAGCGATGCTCGCCTTTGCCTCCACGCATGGGTGGTTCTTCCCGCGCTCGCAAATGAAACAACCACCGGTCGTGGTCTCCGAAGCTCCACCCGCGCCAATGGTTGCACCGGCACCGCCGGCTCTCACGCCAGCGAACTCGGGCCCACAGCCGCCCGCACCGGCAGCAACCTCATCCATCGCAGTGAATACCAACGCCGCCCCATCTGCTCAACCGCCCGATGTCCCTCCCCCACCTTCGTCAGGAACGACACTATTAGCAGAAGCGTTACCGCCGCCAGCCTTGCCACTGGGCGCAGCAGCTCAGGCGTCTTCGCCTGAACAGAATGATAAAGATCAGGAATTCTTCCAAACGCTTCAACAGAAAACAGCAGTCGCGAGTGCTGTTCAATCCACAGCCGCCTTGCTTCGCGCTTGGCACGTCAAAGCACTGCAGAACGAAGAATGGCGTGGCGGCACGATGGACTTGAGCGCCATTGCTCGAACTCGACGCTTAGAATACCTGCCGCTCAACAGTGCGTTCAATTTGCTCTCCTTGCTCGATCTCCCGGCCATCTTGGAACTCACGACACCCGCGAGTCACGAGCCTCGCTTTGCCCTGCTGGTGGGTATTAGCGAGGGCCGCTGCCGGTTTCTCTTAGATCGTGAGTGGGATGTGCCAGTGTCAGTCCTCACCGATCACTGGTTCGGGAAAGCTCACCTCTTTTGGAAAGATTTTGAGAATGTCGGGGCTCCGCTCGGCGTGGGGAGCGTCGGGCAACAGGTGAAACGGCTCTATCAGTTGCTTTCTCAGACACCAGACGCCAACGTCCAGATCTCACCAGATATGCGATTGGATACGTACAGCCGTAAGACAGAGGACCTCGTGGCGCGGTTTCAGAAGAGCCGCCGCCTTACTCCTGATGGCGTTGTCGGGCCACAGACGATGATCTCCTTGTACAATGCCGTGAGTAGCTATACGCGCCCGAGCCTGACGGTCTCGTCCTCTTCTTCCCCGAGTCCCGAGACCACGCCACCCACATCACAAGATGCCCAAAGTCCTAGCCAGGAACACGCTCATGAGCACAATTCTTGACGCCCTCCGCAAAATCGAGGAAGAGCGCCGTTCGCGCACCGCCGATGTACGGTCGCGTTTACTGCTCTCATCTCCGTTCAAAACAACCTTGCCTTCACAACTGCCGCAAGCGCAACGAAAGACACGTCTCGCGTTCCCCCTCCTCCTGGGATGTCTCCTGGTGGGCGGCGTTGCCGGAGCCAGTTTCCTCTTTTGGCCGTCGCAGCCGGACGTTGCCCCTCCTGCTCGCAGCAGCATGCCTCGCCCAACAACGACCGCACGAACGCCTGCGCCAACAGCCTCACCCAGCGTCCCAGCGAAAGCAGACCCCACGCCTCGGGCAGCAGCCGTCACACCACCGGTCGCGCCAGTCCCACCGCCGCAACAGCAGACAAGTCCGCGGCCCTCCGCCGCGACCCTTGTTCAAGAGCATCTACCACCCATCCCGGTCGCCACCCTTCCCACACCAGAGGCAACGCCACCACCCAGTCCCCCTCCCGGGTCGGCAGTACAACGCTCGCCCTTCACCCCGCCACCGCTCCCGACACCACCGAAAGAGGCTGCGGCCAGACCACGGGTTATGGTTGGAGCCGTCTCAGCTGATGAGCCTCCGGCAACCGAATCTGCCACCGTACGCGAATGGCGCCAGCGCCACCAACAACCGTCGCCGGCCCGCACCGCACCGCCAGACACGAAAGAAGTCCCTACGGGCGACCCGTCTTCGGCAACCGAGACAACGCTCAGTATGTTGCAATGGTCAAGCGATCCGGAGAAGCGGATCGCGTTTATTCGAGTGAACGGCGGACCTCTGACCATGGCCCACGAGGGCGATACTATCGGAGGCTACAAAGTCGTGTCGATCCAGAAAGATGGTGTGGAGTTGCAATCAGGAGAAGCACGGCTGATGCTGCCCGTGCGCTAAACCAGAGTGCGTGACATTCGTACACTTTACGATGGACCCTTCCAGGAATGTCATTCTGAGCCGCTCATAGCGCAGGCGCTAAGTGCATGTGCAGAAGCAAAAGGAACGTCATTCCCGCGCAGGCGGGACTCCAGCTTTTTGCTTCTGGATTCCGGGTCTCGCGGTGCTCGCCCGGAATGACGGGCTGCCATAGTCGAAGATTTTGTTTCTGAGCAGCACAGCGAAGAATCTTGCTTGACCCCGCTGGAGTAAATCTGGATAGGCCTTCAGATTCCAGAGTTTCGGCTACCCTTTTTTCGCCTGTGCTTTCATTTCTTTAACGCGACGTTTCAGACTCTTCTCGCGCCGTTTCCGGCGGCGGCGGATCTCTTTCTCTCGTTCTCTATGCACCCGAGTTCACCTCCCTTCTGCGTTCGTGACGACTCTTCGTTACGAGACAAGCTTTTATAGCGTGCTTTGCTATCCTCGCAACCGGGGGAAGCGTGCAGTAGTGGTACAGTTTCGTTTTGTCTTGTAGGGGCACCCCTATGTGGGTACCCTTTTGCTGGGCGGCCACGCAGGGCCGCCCCTACGAAGACATAGGAATGAATCAAATTGAACCACTACCAAGCGTGCAGACGGGCGTTCTTAGACATTGTGGAGCCTGTATTTTTCTGCTACAGGGCGTGGTACTCAAGCATGATCTCAGTTCCCAGCACAAGAGATCGCGCCATCGCTGTCGGGGGAGGAGTGGAACTGTTCACCATCAAAGGGCTCAAAGCCGGGCCGACCTTCTTGTTTCATGACCAGGCGCCTTTTCATGACGTGCTGCAAGCCGTGACGGACGAACTTGCGCGCGCCCAAGGTTTCTTTCGTGATTCGCCGGTCGTGCTATTTTTCGGCGACCGCCTTCTACAAAAAGAAGAATGGTGGAAACTCAAGGAACTCTTGCTAGGCGAAGGGCTCTTGCTGCGCTATGCCGTGGCCACGTCGCCCGTAAGCCGCGAGCTGCTCTACAAAGAAGGTTTGCCGGTACGCGATAGCTTAGTCGCGTCGGTTGTGGAGCAGAAAACAGCACCAGCCGCCGCACAGAAAAATACGGACACTTCGTATCTGCGGCGCGGTTTGCGCGGTGGGCAAAAAGAGATCTGCGAGGGCGACGTGATCGTAATGGGAGATGTGAATCAGGGAGCAGAAATTCTCGCAGGCGGCGACGTGGTGGTGGTGGGAACGCTTCGAGGTATGGTTCATGCTGGCTATCCAGACAATAAAGACGCAGTGGTCGTCGCGCTGAATCTCACCCCGTTGCAGCTTCGCATCGGCCCCATGATCGCTAGAGCAGATGACGATCAGAACAACCGGCGCGTCTCGCGTCCGGAAATCGCACGAGTCAAAGATGACCACATCATGATTGAACCCTATCAAGGAAAGCTATAGGAGGCTCGGAGCTATGGGCGGACGAGCAATCGTTGTCACCTCAGGTAAAGGAGGTGTTGGAAAAACTACCGCAACGGCGAACCTTGGTCTTGGTCTCGCCAGAGAAGATCGCAAAGTTGTCATGATCGACGGGGACATCGGTCTGCGCAATCTCGATCTCATCATGGGGTTAGAAAACCGCATTGTCTATCATCTGCTGGATGTGGTGCGCGGACGCTGCCAAGTGCGTCAGGCCCTCATCAAAGATAAACGCTTTCCTAATCTTTCCTTACTTCCGGCCTCGCAGGTGGACCAGAAGGAAGACATCAGCCCCGAGCAGATGCGTGATCTGACCGCGCAATTGAAAGAAGATTTCGATTTCGTGTTGATCGATTGCCCGGCTGGGATCGAACAAGGATTTCGTAACGCCATCGCTGGGGCCAACGAGGCAATCCTCATCACCACTCCAGAAGTTTCTCCGGTCCGCGACGCAGACCGAGTGATTGGCTTGTTGCAGCAATCTATAGGCGACCCGCGCCTCATCATCAATCGCATGAACCCCGAGATGGTGAAGAAAGAACAGATGCTCAATCAGAGCGACGTTTTGGAAATTCTCGCCGTTCCGTTACTCGGCATCGTACCAGAGGACGAAGAGGTAGTGATTGCCGGGAACTCTGGCGCGCCCGTCGTATTGAACGAGCGCTCACGTTCAGGACAAGCGTATCGACGAATCGTACAACGCATTCTTGGCGAAGACGTACCGATTCCCGAACTCAATGGCAATGTCGGCTTCATTCAGCGGCTCGGCAAACTCTTCTTTGGGAGATAAGGTCATGGCATGGACGTTCGTACAAAAACTATTCGGCGCAAAAGGCAGTAAAGGGGAAGCAAAGAATCGCCTGCAAGTGGTCTTGGTGTATGATCGACTGGGCCTTTCGGCCGATCAGATGGATGCCCTGCGCAAAGACATCATGGAAACCATCAGCCGCCACATCTCCATTGACCCAGAAGGGGTCAAAATCGACTTTCAGCACGAACATTCGCTGCCGGAAGTCGTCATCAATGCCCCAGTTCGCCGCCGCGCGGCAAGTTAATCCATCACCCTCGTCAGGCGGCGCTGCCGACTCGTCCAGCAGTGCTTCGGCGCGAGTAAGTCCTCCACTCCAAGGGCGTGACGAGCCGTTACGCCTTTTTCTTCCCGTCACAAAGGATCTGTCATGACCACCTATCACAACCTTCTTATTGATAAGCAGGATGGCATTGTCACGCTCACGTTGAACCGCCCGGAAAGTCTTAACGCGATGACTGTGGACATGGGCGACGAGTTCGCGCAGTTCGTGCAAGAACTCAAGCAGGATCAAGAGGCGCGAGTGCTCATCCTTACCGGAGCCGGGCGTGCATTCTGCGCCGGCGGTGCCAAAGGTAATTTGCAAAGTCGCACCTCCGGCGATGCTACCCGCAACACCGAGCCACCGAAAGTCTTTTACAACCGCTTCCTCTCACTGCGACAGCTCGAAATTCCCACCATCGCTGCCATTAATGGGCACGCGGTCGGAGCCGGATTCTGCGTCGCCTTGGCGTGCGATATGCGCGTTGCGGCGGCGGACGCCAAGATGGGCTTGAACTTCGTGCGTCTCGGCATTCACCCCGGCATGGCTGGCACCTACACCACCCCGCGCATCGTCGGCATGGCCAAAGCTTGCGAAGTGATTTTCACCGGCAAGTTGTATAGTGGAGAAGAAGCCTACGCGTTGGGCTTGGTCAACCGTGTCGTGCCTACGGGAAAAGCGCTAGACGAAGCCATGTCGCTCGCCCGCGAGATCGCTGCCAACGCACCCATCGCCGTACGTCTGGCTAAGAAAGCGCTCTACAAGAACGACGCCGACCTACTCGACGCGGCCATCGACATCGAGTCAGAATATCAGGCCTACACGTGGACGACGGAAGACGCTAAAGAAGGTGTCACGGCGATGACGGAAAAACGCACGCCGAAGTTTCGAGGGAGGTAATGGCGGTGGCTTCGTGAAAAGAACCGCCTGACATTAGACGGCAACCCGAAGTCTCAGGTCGGCTTCGCTTGTCAATCAACCAAACGGCCATTGCCCGCAGCCTATTCGGTAGCCTATCGTTGCTGCCGCGAATAGCGCACTGATAAGGCCACCCACAACTCCCATCAACTCGTACCAAGGTAGTACTCCAAGAACCTGTGTGGCGGTCAGGTCACGAAGCGAGACGTTCGTGTTTGCTGGCTGCGCCTTTGCACGCTGCTCAACATCCTGCTTCCAGCTTTGCAGGTAGCCAAGAAACTCATCAGAATGACCAATAGCGGAATCTAGGTCCGTCCAAAACGGGCGAATATCGTTGGCAGAATCAAGCATAGCCTCGCGGCGCAGCTTCGTGTCTGCCACGACCAGGAGAGGCAAGCCTTTCTCGTATGCCATCGCTGCCTCAATCTGGTTCCATGCTGTGGGAAAGGCCGCACAATTTAATGCATCTCCTCCTTCGCGACGAAGCTCTCGCCCTGCCTCAATTCGGTAGCGAGGATAGGCAACCACCACAGCACCTTCACACTCGTCCATAGCTCGACGCACCCCCCGGAGAGGATTTCGATAGTCCCAGTCCTTTGCACTCATGAGTCGAGGCGTGAAACCCACCAGTTCAATGGTATTTACAATTGCATCGCGAAAAGACATTTGCGTGTCGTCAGCCGGGGTCCCAGCACTTACGAAGACTTTTATCGCCATGACTTCCTCGCTCAATACTCTGGCTCTTCTCACTACCTTCTATACTAGCAGTCAACAAAACATTTTCCGCTAAAAGTGCAAGAGGAGAGGAATTTTAGGTATTTCCCTCTGTAGACATTATCGACGTTTTCAAGGTGTGGCGCGGGAGGCTTAATATGTCGGACACGACAGGAGGTCAACAAGCAGAAAACCCCAACGATGCGGACCTGCCCGAACCCGCTCGCGAGGAAAACACCAACTTGGCATCGGCAAGTTGAGCGTGTAAAATGCAAGCATGGCGAACGAGGATCTGCTTTCACGCATCGCGGTCGATCCAGACATTTGCCATGGGAAGCCCTGCCTGCGCGGCTTACGTTACCCGGTGGAAACCATGCTGGAATACCTGGCCGGTGGCGATTCGGTAGAGGACTTGTTAGCAGAGTTCCCTGACTTGGAGCGGGAGAGATATTCTCGCCCGCCTGGAGTTTTTGAGCGGCAGATTGACGGTTTCTCCGACGCAGTGCTAGACTTTCGACCATGAACATCATTGCTGAAATTGAAACCGTGATCGAGCGTTTGCCGACATCGCAAGTGGAGGAACTCGCCCGCTGGCTGGAAACGCATCGTGCGCGGCGGGCAGCGTCGCTGGCTGCCGAGGTCTGGCTGAAACGGGCGCGGGGTGCCGCTCTTCCTGACGTGACGACGGCGGACGTGATGGCCCTCACGCGGGGCGAGGAATGAGCGGAATCCTTACCAATCAAATCGAGGACCGCAGCGGAAACGCATAGCTTTTCCTCTCCCCCTCACACCGCGACTTGGAGAAGCTCCACCCATCTGCATCGAACTCGCACCGCGCGAGGCACCATCCGCTGAGGCACCATCCTTTGCAGTTCTTCGGCAAGCGCCTGGAAGGCGACGACGCGCTCCTGCCCACACGCTTCCGCAACCTAAAGTGACACGGAGGCAGGATTGTCTGCGCTACCATACTTTACATTTGGTAAGACCAAACGCATACTCCGCTGGCATGATTGAACGACCTTTCTGGCGGCAACGCATCGAAGAGGCCTGGCGCGAGGCACCCATCGTTTGGCTGTCTGGCGTCCGGCGCTCAGGCAAGACAACGTTGGCCGAAAGCCTGGGTACCGAGCGTATCTTCTACGTTAATTGCGACCTGCCCACGGTCGAGGACATGGTCAGCGATCCCCAAGTGTTCTTCCGCTCCTGTGTGAAGCCGGTCGTGGTCTTTGACGAAATCCACCAACTCCGCGATCCTGCGCGACTCCTCAAGATCGGTGCCGATGTTTTCCCCAAGCTGAAGATTCTGGCGACCGGGTCCTCGACCCTCGCGGCCAGCAATAAGTTTCGCGACACCCTGACCGGTCGCAAGCGCCTCGTCCATCTGACGCCTGTGCTCTGGGATGAGCTGGCGGCTTTCGGGGTCACGCTGCCGCAGCGGCTGTTTCAGGGCGGTTTGCCGCCTGCACTGCTGGCGGAGGCGAAACGGCCCACGTTTTACCGCGAGTGGATGGATTCGTTTTTCGCCCGCGACATCCAGCGGCTGTTCGGCTTCCGCGATATGAATCGCTTCGACGCATTGTTCGAGTACCTCATGCGCCAAAGCGGCGGACAGTTTGAAGTGACCAAGACTGCTTCCGCCCTGGGGATCACACGGCCAACCGTGGAGAGCCATCTGAGTGCGCTGGGAATCACCCATGCGCTCACGCTGGTCCGCCCTTTCTACGGCGGTGGCCAGCACGAAATCGTCAAGCAGCCCAAGGTCTATGCCTTCGACACCGGCTTCGTGAGCTTCGCGCGTGGCTGGGATCCGCTGCGTCTGGAAGACTTCGGCGCGCTCTGGGAACACTTCGTGCTGGAGCACCTGCATGCCTCTTTCCCAGACCTCCCTGTCCGTTACTGGCGCGACAAAGCGGGGCGGGAAGTGGACTTCGTACTGGCGCAGCGGCGTGATGAAGTGGACGCCATCGAGTGCAAGTGGGACCCGGGTGCATTCGATAGCTCTGCTCTCAAGCTCTTTCGCAGCTACTATCCACAAGGACGCAACTATCTGGTGACACCCTCCGGCGATCCCGCCTACAACAAACGCTATGGAGACTTGACGGTGACAATTTGCACGCCAACACAACTGCGCGCCTGACCCGCTCCCTGAAGAAGCTCCGTCCCCTCCGCAACGCATGAGCAGTTGAACGCGAAGCAATCAACCGGCGTCCCACAGCAAGTCGAACTGGCCAAGCGTGGCTTCTTTTTAGTTCACTTGCCAGCAATGTACGGGGCGAGACGGTCAAGGGTCAGGAATTGGACGTCGATGCCGCTGTACTTTCGGGTGAAAGCAGGTCGGGCGTCGGGGGTCGTCACCAGCAATGTTGCCTTGGGATAGGCGCGGGAGAAGACCAGTAGGTTCGCCGGATTGAAGTCACGAGCGGACCATTTACATTCGATCGCCACCGGGCTTTTCCCGCGCGACACCCAGATCAAGTCCACTTCGTGACCTTGCTTGTCCCGCCAGTAACGCAGGTCGGCGGTCTGAAGCTGCGCGGTGAGTTCGTTGAGGACGTAGTGTTCCCAGAGGTGGCCCAGGTCGTCAGGCCGCAGGCTGGTCCAGCCGCGATAGGCGCAGACGAAGCCGGTGTCGAAGCCATAAACTTTGGGGGCGGCGATGATTTCGTTGCTGCGGCGGGAACTGAACGGTCGGAGCACCAGGGCCACGGAGGTGGCTTCGAGGACGGCGAGATAGTTCGTGATGGTGGTGCGGCTGACTTCACATGGCGCGGCGAATTTGGTCGCCTCAAAAATGCCGCCACTCTGGGCCATGAGCAGTTCCACGAAGCGCTGGAAGGAAGCGCGGCGCTCCAAGCGGAAGAGTTCCTGAATGTCCTTGGCCCAGTAGGCATCCATCCATTCCTGGAAATCGCGCTCGGGCGGTTCCGGCGACAGGAAGAAGGGCGGCAGCCCACCATGCAGCAAGCGATGGGAGAGATCGGTGTCGTCAAAGTCGGCTAGATCCGCTTCGATCATCGGGGTGAGCCAGAGTTCCGTCTTGCGCCCGGCGAGTGTGTCGCGAAAGCGGCTGCTCGCACCCAATGTCGAGGAGCCGGTGGCCAGGACGCGAACTGTGGGAAAGTGATCGGCGGCGATCTTGAGCACTTCCGAAGGGTTGGGCAGGCGATGCACTTCGTCGAGAACCACACGTTTGCCGCGCAGCCCTTGCAGGAAAGCTTCCGGGTCTTCCATAGCTCGCCGGATGCGCGGCAATTCGCAGTCGAAATACTCGACGTTAGGCAGCGATTGGGCCAACGAAGTCTTCCCCGCGCGGCGCACCCCCCGTAACCAGAGGACAGAGCGGCGGGACCACTGTTGTTCAATGCGTTCGAGCCAAAAATGACGGTTCACCATAAGTCGGCATACTATCGTTTGGTATAACTAAACAGAAGTATGCTTGCGTTTGATCTTACGTAAGGGCATAAGGACACGGCATTCCGTGTCCCTACTTTTTTAGGAAATGACTGAAGAGGTTGAGAGAGATCTTACGCTTGCCCGGAGCGTAGCACTTGCCCCGGCATCGTGCCGGTGTGCTTGCCGTGTTCGTAGAGCACCGCACCGTTGACGACGGTGTATTCTACGCCTTGCGCTGGCATCACCAACCGTCGGCCACCGCCGGGCAGATCATTGCGCATCTCGCCCCGTTTTCTGGACCCCACCGTCTTGAGGTCAAAAATAGCAAAGTCAGCGGCCAACCCCTGCTGAATCTTGCCGCGCTGCGTGATGCCAAAGAATGCTGCTGGCTCAGTCGTCAGCCGTTTCACCGCATGCTCTAGAGTCAGTACGCTCTTTTCGCGCACCCAAGTGCCGAGCAGATAGGTCGCATACCCAGCGTCGCACAGCATATCGACATGCGCTCCACCGTCGGACAAGCCGACCATCACGCGCGGATCGGTGATGAGATCCGGAATGCGCTCTTCGGTGGCGTTGAAGAGTTCGTAGGTGTACTGCAACTGCAAGTCATCTTCGATGGCGAGATCCAAGAAGGTGTCGAGTCCGTCTTTGCCGCGCTCTTTGGCAATCTGCGCCACGCTCTTGCCGACCAACGAGCGCATCGCTGGGCTACCAACTTCATGCACGACCGCGCGGTCCCAGCGCCCGGAGAAGACTTTCGGCGTTTCCATGGCTTTACGGAACTCCGCACGGAACGAAGAATCACGGTAGAACTGTTTCTGTTCTTCCACCGGACGTTGGAACGCCGGGCTCCAGCACGGAATGTTCGAGAAGATAAAAGGAGAGCGCAGGTCAATTTGGATAATCAGCGGGCGGCAGCTCACCTGCGGGACAGCACCCTTCTGACACAGTGCCGCCGTGGTGCGCAAGGTCTCTTGGCAAGCATTCGGCTTATCGTCACGATTGAGCAATGCCAGCCACGTGACCGGGCGTCCGCTCTCGGTAAGCAGCAAGTCGAGCAGAGCATATTCGCGCTCGTCTACCACGGAAATGTCGTTGGTCAGCGCTAGCTCAATGCTGCCTTTGCCGAGTTCTTTCAGCGCATTGCTGTAGGCTTTGAACTCGGCGGAATCTGCTTGTCGGCAGGCCAAGGGCCGGCCTTTGTAGCCGATGTGCTGCGCAATAAAGCTGGTGGTGAATCCCATCGCGCCAGCGGCGACAGCTTCCTTAATCAGGGCTTTGATCTTCGCCGTCTCTTCCGGCGTGGCCGCACGGTCCATTGACTCTTCGCCCATCACAAAGTGGCGAAAGGGTGTGAGCGGCGCGAGAAATCCCAGGTTGATGCCAGAGCCGCGCTTGGCTGCGGCATCCATGTACTGCGGGAAGGTTTCCCATTCCCACTTAATCCCCTTGGTCAGCACGTCAAACGGAATCGCTTCGACGTTGACGAGATCCCAGGCCGCGACTTCACGTACTTCTGGCTTGCACGGGGCGATGCCGACGCCACAGTTGCCCATCACGAGGCTGGTTACGCCGTGCCAAGAAGAAGAAGTCATCAACGGGTCCCAGCAAATCTGCGCATCATAGTGCGTGTGCGGGTCGATAAACCCCGGAGCAACGATCAAGTCCGAGGCATCAATCGTCTGTTTGGCACCGCCTGAAATTTTACCGATCTCGGCAATCTTGCCGTTGGCTACGGCAACATCGGCGCGATACTGCGGTGCGCCTGTGCCATCGACCACGGTTCCATTCTTAATCAACAGATCATAAGCCATGAAAGGCCCTCCTTTTTTCTTCGCTTTTATCGAGTCTGCATCCAGCGTCATCACCTTCGCTTCCGCTTGTCAAGGTCGTGACGGTGCGCTGCGACACAATGTGCGGACAGGGCACTCACCGCAACGCGGCGTTCGCGCATTACAGATCGTCGCTCCCAAGTCCATGATCGCCTGATTAAAGTCCGGGGCCTGACCTGCGGGCGTCACGGCATGGGCCACGCTCCACAGGAAGCGATCAGTTTGCTGAGCCGGCGGCAGCGCGAACAGTCGCGTCAGCACCCGAGCGGCATTGGTATCCAAGATGGCAGCGTCATGGTGAAACGCGAAACTGCGCACGGCTCCGGCAGTGTAGTCGCCGATCCCCGGCAATGCGGTCAGTTCTTCATGACTAGTGGGGAATTGGCTCTCATGCTTCTCGACAATCTCCTGCGAGGCCCGCTGAAGATTGCGTACACGCCGGTAGTAGCCCAGCCCTTCCCAGGTCTCGCGCACCTCGCCTTCATCAGCACGCGCTAGCTCTTCCACCGTCGGGTAGCGTTCCAAGAAACGTTCATAGTAGAGCATCGCCCGCGACACTTGCGTCTGCTGAAGCATCACTTCAGAGACCAGAATGGCGTAGGGATCACGCGTACGCCGCCACGGCAAATCGCGGCCGTGTTGGTTGTACCACGCGATCAAGCGGCGCTGAAACGCACGAATGGTGGCCGGGTGGGCAATGCGCACCGGCGCAGTGGGGATCTTTTTCTTCGTGGGCATATGACGAAAATTTCCTCCTCCTGTAGACAATAACGAATGCAGCCGTATGGTATGCTAGCTTGCTAGGAATAGCCGTTCACGTGAAAACCGACACACTCTTTTATCGCTTGTTTCAGACTTTGCCTCGCCTGCTGTTCGACTTCATCGGACGGCCGGCGGAACATGCTAACGCCTATCGCTTCACGTCAGTGGAACTCAAGCAAACCGCCTTCCGGGTAGTGGTACAGTTTCGTCTTGTCTTGTAGGGGCACCTCTATGTGGGTGCCCTTTTGCCGGGCGGCCACGCTGGGCCGCCCCTACGAAGACATGGGAATGAATCAAATTGAACCACTACCGCTTTCCGTCTCGATGGTGTTTTTGCCCCTCCGG
The DNA here is from genome assembly GCA_005804965.1 of Pseudomonadota bacterium. GTDB lineage: Bacteria > Desulfobacterota > Binatia > Bin18 > Bin18 > SYOC01. The sequence goes on along the minus strand of SYOC01000222.1, from coordinate 23,533 downwards.
AAGACCAGCTCGACTGGCCATTGTTTTTCATTGAGGTCCAGTTTCAACCTGACCCCAATTTCTATGCCCGTTTGTTCGCCGAAATCTTTCTCTATCTGCACCAGCATCGCCCGGCACAACCCTGGCACGCCGTGGTCATCTACCCCTCTCGAGGCATGGACTCGGGCGAGCATCCCCATTACATGGCGCTCCTGAAGAGTGGACAGGTTACGCGCGTGTATCTGGACGAATGGGCACGCTCACGACAAACTCTCACCCAGCATCTCATGGCCGTCATCTTGGCCGATCCTCGGCAAGCCATACTTGAAGCGCAAGCTGTCGTGGCGCGGGTGCGACAGGAGTCGGTTGACACTGAACAAACGGCGGCCATAGTAGAGCTGGTAGAAGCCATCCTTGTGTACAAACTTCCGAAACTGAGTCGGCAGGGGATCCAGACTATGTTAGGACTGACGGACATTACTCTCAAGCAGACCCGTTTTTATCAAGATGTATTCGCTGAAGGCGCACAGGAAGAAGGAGCGGTCTTGATTCTCCGCCTGCTACGCAGACGTTGTGGAGAATTGCCATCCGCTCTTGTCAAGCAGGTGGCGAGTTTGAGCGTTGCGCAGTTGGAGAACCTCGGCGAGGCGTTGCTCGACTTCAGTAACGTTGCCGACCTTGAACACTGGCTAGCAGCACACGAGCCTCAGGTCCTGGCGTAGCAGTCTGCTAGTTGCTCAGCCGTGGAGTCCCAATAAGTGGCGTGTTGAGTTTCATGCTGCTACATCGTCTTCACCCGCACGCGGTAGGTGATCTTCGTTTCCCCATCTTTCGGCACTGGCGCATCGAAGCGCAGGGTGTGAGCATCGACTTTTTCGTGCTTGAACGAGGAAGAGAGCACTTCCCAATCGCCAAAGAGCGGCTCGTTCACACGTACGGTCACCGCCTCTGGCTTGTGATTACGTAAGGTAATCTCCCAAGCAATTTCCGTCACACCTCGGGCAATCTGCTTGAAATCGGTCTGCTTCCGCCGGCCGGTCACATCGAAGGCATCGCCCATTTTGACTTTCACGAGTTCATCTTTTGCTGTGTGGTCAATGCTGTCTTCTCCGGTAAATTGCAGGCTGCCTTCCTTGTCGGCCTTGTACACGCGCACCGTTCCTTTGGGCAGAGGCATGCCCAGGTTGTTCTTCTGCGCGTTTTCGATCTCCAACGTCACGCTGACCTTCTCCGGCGGCAGTTCGTCTGTCGGGCTGTAGGGATTCATGAAGTAACCTTGCTGCCCTTGCAAGGTGAACCGTTTCACGACAGGGATGTTGGCGGCTGAGAGCAAGGTCATCTGCTTGGTTTGATTGCTCTTGACGGTGGCGGGGCGGTCGAGGGTGTAGAGGTGATACTCGAAGAAACTTTCCTCGGTGAACTGCTTGGCTTCTGGTGCCCCCGCGCCGTCAGCCATCGTCAGGGCACGCTGATACATGGCGGCTTGCGGCTGCACGCGATGGACATCCCCAGCTACCAATTTCAAAGTCGCATTTTTGTAGGTGGCACCAGATTTATTATCAATCGACACCCAGCCCGAAAGATCGGCTTGGGTGTCTTCGGCATTCAACACCACGATATAATCCGCCGACCATGTAATTTGGTTCGTCAGATAAGAGGCCTCGATTTTATGTTTGCCAGCTTTTCCCCCGCGCAGCAGCCACACCAGCGTGGGCTTGGACAGCAAATTCTCGGGAAGCTGGGGCAGAATCACACGACCGGGTAAGCCGACATGAATCTCGTTGTCAGTCTGATAAACCGGGGAACCGTTGGTAGAAAGCAGGGTCGCCGTCGTGAGCTGATCTTGGCCGGTGTAGTAGTTCTTGTCGAGGATCTTCACTTCTTTGCCGACATACTTCTCCAGCAGCTTTTCCGGACTAATGAGATCGTACTCGTAATTCTGTTCGAGCACTTGCAAGCCACGGGCATCAGTCAGCGATTTGACATGCACGGTGGTGGGAATCACTTCGGAAGCCACGTCCATAAAACGTAGCTCTTGCTCGCCTTCGCCGAGGTCGATGTCACGCACGTCTTTGACGAGACCGAGATTCGAGTTGTAGATCGTCAATGACACATTGGTCTGGTTATCCAGGGTGCTGACGCGCGGCGGAGCTGGCACTGCCGGTGGCGCTGGATCAACGGCAAAGACTGGAGGCGAGAGAGCGTCCCCACCGAAGGAAGAAGCGACCACCAACAAGCTCCACAGCACGATACGTTTGTTCATTGCTCTCATCTTCCTTTTCCTTGTTTGGGCTGTTTGCCTTTTCTCTTGGTCACTGTCGGCACCGCTTCGCTGCGTTCGCTCTGGCCTGCGCGCAACTCTTCCAATGTCTCGACTGCGCGACGGATATGCGGGATGGTAATCGAACCGCCGACAATCAGAATGACGTTAAACGTCTCGAAAAATTCTTCGTCGCTGACACCAGCCTCAGCACATTGAATCATGTGGTAGGTGATGCAGTCATCGCAGCGCAGCACTGCCGACGCCACCAACCCCATCAACTCCTTGGTACGGCCGGGCAAGGCTCCATCCGTGTAGACTTGCGAATCGAGATTGAAGAAGCGTTTAAGCTGCAAATTGCCCTTGCTGAGCAGCTTTTCATTCATGCGCGAACGGAATTCGTGAAACGCGGCAAGCTTTCCTGGCATGACACCTCCAGAGAAATGAGGAATGCAGAACGATGAAGAGAAGACCTCTTGCTGTTCATCAGAGGCAATCGTCATTGCAGTAACGGACGAACCTGCGTGGCGAAGCGTTCAACGGTCTCTACGGTTTCCGCCATCGTGCTGGTGCGGAAGGCAAAGACAAGGTGCGAAACACCAAGCCGCTGATATTCGCGGATGTCTGCAGCGATTTGCTCGGGGGTGCCAATGAGCGGACGGTGGGCATCCGCACGGTCAAGAATCTGCATAGGACGAATCAAAGAAATCTCCACGGTCTTGGGATCGCGCCCAAGCCGGTCGGCGATACGATAAAAGTCCTGCATCTCCTGGGCGAACTGGTCGGGTTTCGACCAGCCGGGCTGCCAGCCATCTCCCAGCTCAAGTGCGCGGCGCATCGCCCGCTTGCTGTTTCCGCCTACCCAAATGGGCGGGTAGGGACGCTGGACCGGCTGTGGATAGGCGGTGATGCCGGAGAATTGATGATACTTACCGGAGAATTGTGGCCGGGGATTGGTCCAGATAGCTTTGAAGATCTGAATGAACTCATCGGTCTGCGCACCACGTTCAGCAAACGGCACGCCCAAAGCGTCGAATTCTTCCTTCATCCAGCCGCTACCGATTCCGACAATGATGCGTCCTTGAGAAAGAAAATCCAACGTGGTGAGCGCACGAGCGGTCACTACTGGATTGCGATAAGGAACGATCAATACGCTGACGCCAATCTGCACCGTGGTCGTTCGTGCCGCTGCGTATCCCATGAAGGTGAGCGGCTCTAAAATAGGTTCTTCGGGCGGGAGCGGAAATTTTCCCGTAGGGCTATACGGATAGGTGGAGCCAATCTGGTCGGCGTTGATGATGTGATCGCCGGTCCAGATCGAATCGATCTTGTGGTGCTCACACGCGGCGAGCACGTGCTGAATGGACGCTAGAGTAGCAATCGGCCCCAAGTTCAGAGCATGAAAACCAAAGCGCATGACAATTCTCCTGCTAGGTGTTGCGCCATACGTACCACAGGCGAGGTGCCGGTCCTACGCCATCTCGAAGCGCGTCAGCAACCCCAGCCGTTTCGCTTGCAACAGCGCATAATGAAAATAGAGCAAGGACGCGATGAGCAAGAGTATGGTGAGGCCGAGGGCAGTGAGAAGCGGCGCGACCGCCAGCTCCCCGGTAGCGATGGCATGACGTAGCCCTTCAAAGACGTGGGTCGTGGGCAGAGTGACGGCAATCACCTGCACCCAGCGCGGCATACTCTCCAACGGATAGAAGACACAACTGAAAGGCTGGATGAGAAAGCCGACAGACCACGCCAACACCTGAATGCGTAGGCCATAACGGAAAATGAGCGCAGCAATGACAATCCCGATCACCCAGCCAAACAAGAGCAGCACGGTCGTAAACGCACCCAGTGCCAACCCGCCGATGTGGAAGATATTAAAAGCGTAGAGCAACCACGCCAGCAAACTGAGAAAAGCAAAACTCAGTACGCAGCGGAGAAACCCGATGATGGCAATCGCCAGGAACAATTCTAGCGACGTGATGGGAGACGCGAACATGTTATAGACGTTGCGGCTCCAGAAATCCTCCAAGATGAACGTGCCCACGTCCGTCTGCGCCCGCCAGAACAAACTCCACAACACTGCACCGCCAAGAAAAAATTCCATCACTCCGGCAACTGATGACGTGGCGGAGACGAACGTGCTGGTGAACCCCCACAACATCAGGGAAATCACCGGCCAATAGATGATGTCAAAAATACGATCCAGGCTGCGGTAACAAATGCAGACGAACTTGTACACCAATCCCCAGATTGCTGAGGAAGAACAGGTTAGCTCTTGGAAGAGAGAAGAACGCATGAAATAGCTTTTAGCGTTTGGCTTTTAGTTCTTGGTTTTTGGCTAATAGCTAACAGCTATCAGCCATTTTCAAATTTCCCCTCTCGCCACTTTGATGAACACGTCTTCCAACGTGGGGCGAGTCATCTGGAGGTCAGCGATGCGGGCACCAGTTTGCACGAGTCGTTGCATAATCGCGTCGAGCTGGGTTTCCGGCTCGTCGAGCACAAAACGAAAGGTTGAATCTCCGGTGTGCTGTGGCGAGAATCCGCCGTCGAGATGTCGCACCGCTTCAAGATCTTCCCCAGGCTGAAACCGCACTTCGAGAATCTGCTGCGGAATCAAGCCCTTGATGCGTGCGGCGGTGTCTATGCGGAGAATCTCGCCTTTGCTCAGAAAAGCAATGCGCCCGCACAGCTCTTCCACTTCGTTCATGTTGTGAGAGGTGAAGATAATGGTTGTCAATTTCTCGCGTTGAAACTCTTGCAGCGCACGGCGGGTTTTCTCGGCGATGTCCGGGTCTAAGCCCAGCGTGCATTCATCCAAGAGGAGCAACTCCGGGTCGTTAATCAGCCCTTTGCACAGCGTCACCCGGGTATGTTGGCCGGAACTCAAATACTGGAGCTTGCGGTTGGCGAGGTCAGTAATCTCGAAGCGCTCTAACAGCTCATCAATCTTGGCGTTGAGATTGTTCACGCCATAGATGCCGCCGTAAACTTTGAGGTTCTCACGCACAGTCAGCACGCCGCTCAGGCTGGTAAACGCGGCGGCCACGTTCATACGCCGACGAATCGCCGTCTGCCGCGTGGCAAAGTCCTCCCCGAAAATACGGATGGTGCCACTATCGGCGAGGATCAGCCCCAGCAAGATATTGATGGTGGTGGATTTCCCGGCGCCGTTTGGCCCCAGCAGTCCAAAGAACTCGCCGCGCTCGACGGCAAGCGAAACACCTTTCAAGGCATCGACCGCACCGTAGCGCTTGCGCAAGTCGTGAATTTCGAGCAGGGACATAGGAGAAATGATGAATTATGAATGATGAATTATGAATTGAAGACAGAAGAAAGAACAATTAGTTGTCTCTGAATTCTGCATTCATCATTCTGCATTCATCGTTAGATAACGCCTTTCTCTTTCAACTGGGCGATATCAGCAGAAGAGAGTCCGGCAAAATGGGTGTAGACTTGCTCGTTGTCGTGGCCGACCGGGACTGAGCCACGCCAGATTTTCCCGGGAGTCAGCGAGAAGGATGGCGTTATCCCCGTGCCTTTGACTTTGCCGACCTGCTCGTCTTCCCACTCCACATGGAGGCCGCGCGCTTGATAATGCGGGTCCTCGGCCATGTCCTGGCTGTTCATGATCGGACAGCAAGCAACTTGCGCGGCGTTCATCGCCTCGATCACTTCCTGGGCGGTGTGCTCTGCCACCCAACCGCGCAAAATGGCGTCGAACTCGATCCCTTCGATGGAATTCACATCGGAACTCGCGATCTTCCACTTTTCTTCACTGGGGTCGAGGCCGATGACAGGACAGACGCGCGAAAACACCGCATAACCAACTGCACCAATCACCACCCAGCCGTCGCTCGCTTGAAATGCATCGTAGGGCTGAAACGCCGTAGCCTTGTTGCCAGAGCGCTGGCGCACGAAGCCATCAGTGAAATACTCCACCATCGTGCCCGATAGCAGGCGATGAATCGACTCGAACTGGGAAACGTCGATGACCTGCCCTTTGCCGGTACGCTGGGCGTAGATGTAGCCGGAGAGCGCAGACCACAGGCAAAACAGCGCGGTAATATAATCCGCCGTCCAGGGGTTGGCACGAATTGGCGGCTCCGGGTCAGGAAACCCAGTCTGATACATGAGTCCACCAAACGCCTGACCGATCATGTCATAAGAAGCGCGGCCCAGATAATCGGGATGCCCGGTCTGTCCGTAGCCGGAGACATGGACGATGACAATTTTGGGGTTGGCTTGCAGCACCACGTCATCGGTGAGGTCCCACTTGGTGTACGAACCGGGCTTCGAACTTTCCATCCACATATCACAGCCCTTGAGCAGCTTAAGAAAGACCTCGCGGCCTTCGGGGCGACTGAAATCGAGCGTGGCATAGAACGAATTCCGCCGTTCCTGAATCCACGTGGTAGCCGCCAACCCTTTGCCATCTTTCGTGGGCAGTTGCCGGCCAAGGTGTCGCCAAGCCGCGTCGCCCTCACCTGGACGTTCGAGCTGAATGACTTCAGCTCCCATTTCCGCTGCCAGTGCAGCGGCGTAAGGCTGGGCAATGAGGCTGCCGGTCGAAAGAATACGTACCCCTTGCAGCGGTCCAAATTGTTCAGGCAGTAGCGATGTCGGACGGGTCTCCATAGTTCAAACTCCTCCTTACGAGACTTCCCTTGAAAAGCGCAGTTATGCCTACCCCATATTGCCTGGGAAGGCAACGTTCTTGTCGTTCGAACAAGGGCAAGATACCCTCGCACGTGTATTTCCCATGCGGAAAAGGAGGAGCAGTATGTACAAGCTATTCGGCATTCTCAAACGTCCGGAAGGCGTGAGCTTGGAAGACTTTCACCAGTGGTGGCTGAAGGAGCATACAACGCTGGTGAAGCGCTTCCCTGGTCTCAAGAAATACGCCGTCAACCTGATGACCAGCGGCGACCAACGCTACGACGGCGTGGCCGAGGTCTGGTTCGACAGCAAAGAAGACATGGAAAAGATCTTCGCCACTCAGGAAGGACAGACCGCACGACAAAGCGCCAGCGGTCGCTCCGGTGAAATCGTCGTGCTCTTCGGGGAGGAACACATCGTAGTGGAGGGGAAAGGCTGAAGTGAAGTAAGGGCGGCTCGCCGAGCCGCCCGAGAACGTGCGTAGCTGAGCTAGGATCTGCGACCAGGAGAGATGATTTATGCGAGGACTGTTTCGTGGTGGGCGAGGTGTAGTGTGGACACTCGCCATGGCTGTATTTGGTTCGCTGTTAGTAGAACGAGGGGGGCCACCCGCAAGTGCTGACATCCAGATGGTATTTGAAGTGCCTGCCACCTTTCAAAAAGTCAGTGGGATCGGGCTGATCTCTGGGTGGGCGTTTTCGACTCTCGGAACGGCGGTGACTGTGAGCATGCAGATCGATAGCGACCCTGCCACTATCATTCCCTGCTGTGGGGAGCGTCAAGATGTCGCGAACGCAAATGGACCGCTTGGACTGCAAAGCGGCTTCGGCCAGCTCTATAATTTCAACACTCTGTCCTCCGGCAATCATACCATCGCTATCCGCGTCAGCGATGGTGTCAGTGAAATGACGCAAAGCCATCAGATTACCGTCGTCAGCCCAGGGGAGTTTGAATTTCTCGATGAATTGAATCTCGCGCAGGCCACGGTTGCGATGACCACCAGTCAAGAAATCGCGATCACTGGTGCTCATGCCATTGATAAAGCAACCCAACAAGACCAAGAGGTCAATCTCCGACTCGCCTGGCAACGCAACTCCCAAACGTTCACCATCGTAGATAGCATCAATGATGGTCCGCCCGTCCCGGCAGCACGTTTTCATGACAACGGCGACGGGACGGTGACGGATACGGAAACCAATCTCATGTGGGAGAAGAAGACGAATCTCGATGCCTTTCCGAACTTCGACAACCTGCACGATGCCAATAACACCTACGACTGGGAGACGGCGAACGGCACCTGGATCAATGCCATCAATGCCGAAGGGGGAACGGGATTTGCCGGGTACAATGACTGGCGGGTGCCGACGAGGCAGGAGCTTCAGCGCATCGTCGATGATACGCGCTTTCATCCAAGCATCGACCCCGAGTTTGGTCCAACGAGAGATGGCTACTACTGGACTTCAACTCTCTTCGTACACCAACCAGATTACGCAGCATGGCTGGTGGATTTCAGTCGCGGTGAGGTCCTTGAGCGGGTTACGCGTTTTGAGCTCATGGTACGTGCCGTTCGAGGTGGCCAACCGTAGCTCATCACTTGACCATACCGCTGGCAGGCGTCGGCCTGCCCGGTCTCTTATCACAACGTCGCCCGTAGATCCTCGAGCAGCCCGGCAATCACCCGAAACCCGCGATCCCAAAACTCGGGCTGGTTAATGTCGATACCAATCTGCGCAAGGGCGACTTCAGGGCGTTGCGAGCCGCCGCTTTCTAACAGGCGAAGATACCCGGGAACGAACGCCTCGCCTTCATCGAGATAGCGCTGATACAACGCCAGCGTCAGCAGCTCGCCGAAAGAGTAAGAGTAACAGTAGAAGCGACTGTGGATGAAATGACCGATGTACGTCCACCCCCAGCGATAGGCGGGGATCATATCCACACTGGGGCCGAACACCTTCTCTTGTTCTTGCAGCCACAGTGCGGCGATGTCGTCGGCGGATAACTGCCCGTCGCGCCGTTGCTGATGCGCAGCCATCTCGAAGCGTGTCAGCGCAGTCTGACGAAACACCGTGCCGTACATTTCCTCAATGGTTTCACACAAAATGCCGCGCCGCGCCGCCGGACTTTTCGCACGAGCCAGCAGGTGCCGGGTCAACACGATTTCGGCAAACACCGAGGCGGTTTCCGCCAAAACCAGCGGGGCATCGTAATTCAGCAAGGTCTGACGCCGCGCCAGCGAGTAATGAATCCCATGGCCGAGTTCGTGAGCGATGGTCGAAACATCACGCCCGGTGCCGTTGAAACTACACAGCACGTAGGGATGGTGATGCGGCGACAGTGCCGCGCAAAAAGCACCGCCCCGCTTCCCTGGCCGCACTTCGGCATCGATCCATCGCTTGTCGAAGAAGTCGGCGGCGAGTGCGGCAAACTGTTCGTTGAAACTACCAAAAGCGGTGAGAATCAGGTCCTGCGCCTCAGGGAAAGTTACCTGCTCAACTTCTGCTTCAATCGGCGCGTAGAGATCGGTATTCTTCAGCTTCTCAACGCCCAAGAGCTGCGCTTTAAGCTGAAAATATTCCTGAGCGAGTGGATAATGGCGCTCGACGGCCTGCATCATAGCTTCGACCGTCTCTGGTGCGATTTCGTTCGACAGGTGCGTCGGCAACGTCACGTCTGGATACTGGCGCATCTCGCAGTCGATCTTGTGATCGAGGAAGATGTTGTTGAAGATCGACGTGAGTACGAGAGAATGCTTGGCATGCGTTTCCAGAAAGGTAGTAAAAGCGTGCTCGCGTAGCCCTTGATCGGGATGACGCAGCAACGCCATCACTTCGCCGTCGGTCATCTCTTTGGCTTCTCCATCAATGGTCAGGGTAAAACGGAGCGAACCGGTCAGCTCTTCGTAGAGCTGCTGAAACGCGCTGCTGCTGGTGAGATCTTTTTGATTCAACAGCTGCTCTTCGCGCTCGCTGAGTGTGTAAGGCTTAAAGCGACGCACAGCTTCGACGTAGTGTCGGTAGCGGTCCATCTCCGGTGCCGCTAGCAGCGTGGCAGTATAGTGGTCGTCGAGGCCAATCAACTCCAGCGAGAAGAACACCAAGAGATTGCCAATCTCCGTCGCGGCTTCGCGGGTGCGTTGCGCGAGGCGTTGGGCTTTAGGGTTTTGCGTATCGCCAGCGAAGAGCAGCGACGCATAAAACGAAGGCCGATGCTCCAGCTCGGCCAGCGCTTCATATTCCGCCAAGATGCCGGCCAGCGCATGCCCGTCTAGCGTGCCGCTGGCAACCTTGCCGCGATATTGGGCGGCAAACACCTCAGCTTGTCGTTTGGCTTCGGCGAGGTCGGTTTCGAGACGTGGGTCGTCTGTCCCGGCATAGAGTTCGTTGAGGTTCCATTGAATGCCTTCGGCTTTGTGCCCGGCGATGTCCATGTGCTGAGTCTCCTTCAAAAGTCACGTCAGTGCAGCATGGCGTGAGCGTCCACCCGTCGTCAAGTCCGCAAACTGTTTAACGGAGCGACTTGGGAGCGACTTGCCATTGACACGGGTCTGGCTTGCGCATGATAATCCCCACACCAAAAGGAGGAAGCATGCAAGGCGTTCGTCTGCTCGTCATGGGGGTGCTGTGGATTGGGTCCTTTTTTCTGGTGCTCGACCGCGTGAACATTTCCTTAGCCGCGCCGCGCATCATGGATGAGTTACAGTTTGACGGCACGCAAATGGGGTTCGTGCTCAGCATCTATTACTGGGGCTATCTGCTTGGGCATGTGTCGAGCGGCTTGGTCAGCGACCAGCTCAGACTCCGCAGTCTGAATTCCTGGATGATCCTTCTCTGGAGTGTGCTCACGGCCTTGACCGGAGCCTGCTCCGCCATGTGGCAGTTCGTACTCGTCCGTCTGCTCTTTGGCATTTCCGAAGGTGCCACCGTCAATATGACGCATAAATTGCAGAATAACTGGCTACTGCCCGCCGAACGCGGCAAAGCCTATGGCATTTTCATCGGGTTCGCCTATTTAGGCATTGCGTTTGGCATGCCGTTCGTTGGCTGGCTGATCGCCCTATGGGACTGGCGCTGGATGTTTGTGGCGGTAGGGGCGCTCACACTGATCCAAGTCGTCCTCTTCTCGGTGTTCGTGCGAGATCATCCGCATGAGCACCCCTGGCTCTCGTCAGAAGAAAAAATCCGCTTTCGTGAAGGTCTCGCGCAAGGACAAGTGGCGTCTGAACTGCATGGGCAGGAGGCGACGACGATGCCGTTGCGTGAACGTCTGGCGGCGTTGGCGCGGATGCGCGTGTTCTGGTTTTTATGTATCGCGGGGTTCTTCAATACCTTTGTCTATTTCACTGCCATGAGTTGGTTGCCGGGATATCTGGTCAAAGAACGTGGCTTCACCATCTTGAATAGTGGTGTCTATTTAACGATCCCCTATCTCGCTGCCTTTGCTGGCATGCTGGTTGGCGGTAGCATCGGCGACCGCTTTGGCAACCGTAGCCTCGTCTCTTTGTTCGCGGGTTTGCTGACGTTTCCCGCACTTTTAGGTCTGGCGCAAAACGCCGGAGTGGAAGTGACGATTCTCCTGATGAGCGTGGCGCTGTTTCTGAACTCGGCAGCGGTGAATGGATTTGCGGTGTTGGTTTTTGATTTGATTCCCGGCCACCTATTTGGCGCGGCGATTGGCATTGCCGGAGGGTTCTGTGGCGGGCTTGGCGGCGTGCTCGGACCGCTACTGCTCGGGTATTTGTTCGACCAAACCGGCTCGTTTTTCTGGGGATTCGTTGCTCTCGGAGTCAGCGCCGCCTTGGGTGCATTAATGCAGATCCCGATCCGAGGCCACGAGAAACGTAGCAGAGCGGCAAAGCTGGCGAGGGAAGCTAGTACGGTGTCACCGCTCACGGTTCAGGAAGCATCATCTTGAAAGAACAGAACAAAAGGAGGGTCCTCAAATGATTACTAAAGGTGTTTCTCACATTGCGATTGGCGTGCGCAGCATGGACAAGTCGCTCGCGTTCTACCGCGACCAATTGGGCTTCCAGGTCGTGCGCGACGAAGTGCAAAAAACCAAAGGCACGGTGCTGCCGGCTGTCTATAAAGATGCGCACGAAGAACGACGGGTCGCGACGCTGTACTGGAAGCGCGGCAAGGAAGAAGCTTTTCTCGTCCTGTCCGAACATAACGACAAGCCGGTTTCTGGCGAGGCGATTAAACTCGACCAGATTGGTATTCACCACTTCGCCTTTTGGGTAGAGAACCTCCCGGGAGTGTACGAAGAGCTGAAAGCCAAAGGCGTGGAATTCGTCGTGCCGCCCAGCGTCACCAAGACAGCTGATGGCAACTTCAACAGCGCCTTCGTTGTCGATCCCGATGGGATTCTTGTCCAATTGGACGAACTTGTTGAATGAGCGACCTGAATCGGAGAAGAATTTCCCCAATCACCGGCTCTCCGATTCACCGGCTCTCCGATTCGACTCAGGACAGAGGCTCACCATGACTGCACCATCCGCGTTATCCATCGTCCACGCCGCCGAACAATTGCGAGCCGGTCAACTCTCACCCGTCGAGTTGATGCGTTCGTGCTTGGAGCGTATTGACCGCTTAGAGCCACGCCTGCACGCCTGGGTGACGGTAGACCGCGATGGGGCGATGGCGGCAGCGCGTCAGAGTGAAGCCGAGATTCGCAACGGGCAGTATTGTGGCCCGTTGCATGGCATTCCCATCGCGCTGAAAGATATCTTCTACACCAAAGGACTGAAGACCACGGCAGGGTCGCCGATCTGTGCAGATTTCGTGCCGGATTATGATGCGACCGTCGTGCAGAAACTGCGCGAGGCTGGAGCGGTCATTCTCGGAAAAGCGCAGACCACCGAGTTCGCCGCCCTCAAACCCTCGCCCACACATAACCCCTGGAACCTGGAGCACACGCCCGGTGGATCGAGCAGCGGTTCAGCGGCGGCAGTGGCAGCATCTATGTGCCCGGCTGCTTTGGGCTCGCAGACCTACGGCTCTACCATTCGCCCGGCGGCCTACTGTGGGTGTGTCGGTCTCAAGCCCACTTACGGGCGGGTCAGTGCCTACGGGGTGTTCGCGTTGAGTTGGAATCTCGATCACGTCGGGCTGTTCACACGCACGGTACGCGACGCAGCGATTCTGTTGTTCGCGCTGGCTGGCGATGATCCGCACGACCCAGCTTGTTCCTCGCTGCCCGTACCTGACTACCGCTCGGCTTCGTTTCACCCTTTGCCGCCACGCATTGGCTTGGTCCGCGATTTCTTCTTGGAGAAGGCAACTCCTGCGACTCGCCAACACGTGGAGGCCGCCGCCGAGCAGTTTGCCCGCGCCGGCGCGACCATCAAAGAAGTACGACTGCCGGAGAGTTTCGTCGGCGAACCTGAAGCGCATTTCAAGATGCTGTATGCCGAGGCTGCGGTTTCACATGCCGAGCGCTACGCGCAGCACAAAGACCAGTACAGCCCACAGATGCAGGATCTTATCGAACAAGGAAGGCGCATCTCCACCGCCGAGTACATCGCCCTGCGTCGGCACCAGCAACGCTTTCGCCACGACTTGGAAAATCTCTGTCAATCTGTCGATGTGCTGCTGACGCCATCGACACCCGCACCGGCACCCAAAGGTTTGGGCTCCACCGGCGACCCGTCCTTCAACGGACCCGCCAGCTTCAGCGGTCATCCCAGCCTCAACCTGCCCTCGGGACTCAGTGCCGACGGCCTTCCCTTCGGCCTCCAGCTGATGAGCGCCGCCTTCCGCGAAGATAAATTGATCGCCGCCGGGCAATGGTGCGAGACGGTGTTGGATTTTCGGTGGGAGCCATCGTTCGTAGACCGCGACAGTAGAGATAAGGGCTAAACAGCGAGGGCGTCATTCCGGGCGAGCAACGCGAGACCCGGAATCCAGTTTACGCATCGAGAGCACTTTCCTGCTCGCCCGCCAGCACATTACGTAGACACACATAACCAGCTTCTTTTTTCTCGGCCTGTTGACTGCGTGCGAGCCGAGCGAAGTCGTCTAGTGTGTACGACCATTGCGCAAGGCGAATGAAGCTAGACCACTGCCCCAAGGTCGCGACGGCGGCCCTGCGCACGTACTCCTCTCTATCCCGCAACATGCCCAGCACCGCGCTCAGCGTCTCCCCGGTGGCGATACTCCCCCCCCACTGCCCCAAGGTCGCGACGGCGGCCCTGCGCACGTTCCCCTCCCTATCCTGCAACATGCCCAGCACCGCGGCCACTGCCTCTTTTTCGGCGGCCACTCCAGCGAAACGAACGAGCATCTGGCGCAGGTCTCCTTGGAGTGCAGAAGGCGAACTGGAGGCAAACGCATGTTCGACGAGCTTCGCCACCAATTCACGGCGCAGGCCGACGTCGATCCCTATGTCGTCGGCAAGACAACGCGCGGCCAGCAACAAATCGCGATGCAAAATCTTCTCGTATGGGCTTCGTGCCGAGCGAATATCTTTGACAAACTCCGTAGTGCGGAACCGACCCGACTCGCTGAGGTGACCGGCCGTTAAGAGCATCACCTCCGTCCAGCGCGGCTGATGCAGCAGCGGCTTGAAGGCAGCCGGCCCCTTGCGGTCCCATTGGTCGTTTAACTGCACGGCAGCGAAATACTCCTCGAAGGTGAGGTGAAGAAAACCGTAGAGGCCACGCCCCTCTTGATCGAGGCCACGTTCCAGAAAGATGCCGCTAAACTCACTGACATTGCGACGAAACTGCGCCGCGCGGCGCTGGGCCTCATCTTCACGCAACGCGTCGTCTTGCTCGCGCAACGTTTTCACGAGAAGGTCGTGTAACGCGTGCTCACCGATCAAACCGCTGGAGGTGGTCGCATGCAGATGCCACGCCACCGCCGGCAGCAGCACCTGCAAGGTTTCTTGCACATCCCAACCTTCCGGGATCACGCGCCGCTGAGTCATCCATTGATCGACCAGCGTCTCGGCGGCCAGCTTGTAGAGTGTCGCTCGTTGATGTGGCAGCTTGGCCGGACGGCGATGAATCAAGGCGATCACCGTCAGCAACAGCGGATTCGCCGCCAACCGGCGCACGGACGGGCTGTCTGCAATCGCCTTACATAATTCCCCTGCGCTTTCTGGCTCTTGGAGCGCTGCATACCATTGGTCGATGAACCGGCGGATATCATCCGGCTCGAACGGGCGGATGGTAAACTGAGCAAACTCTTGGCTAAGCGGTACCTCACGATAACCCACCAGGCGCGAGGTGATGATAACGCGCCGCTGAGGATGCGCACGCACGAACTCTTCGATGCGCTGGGCCATATCGCGGCGATCACTGGCAGCAGTGATTTCGTCGAGCCCATCGAGCAAGAAGACGACGCGATTTTCTTGCAGCTCATGCGTGAGCAACGCCTCGGACAACGGCAGTTGCCGGGCTTGGGCACTGGTCAGAGCAAAAGCGGTGATCGTCGTTTCCGGATGGAAGTGACAGTGTTGAGCATACTCGCCGATACGCAGGTAGACCGGCAGGCAGGAGGTGAGGTCAGCCTGCTGCTCAAGAACAGCCGACGGTTGGTGGCCAAGTCGCGCTTTGGCCAGCATGTAGACCAAATAACGCAGCAACGTCGTTTTCCCGGCCCCCGGGTCACCTAGCACGACGGCATGACGGTCCTTGAGCATGTCGGCAATTTCCACCGGGCGGGTCTCGACCCGTGGCCGCTCCTCCGCCAAAAAGTGTTGCAGCGTGGTTCGTAGCTCAGGTGGAATGTCCTGTTGATCCTCGTCAGCGAGTACACGCTTCGAAACCCGCAGCGCCATGACTTGCGATCTCGGCGAAGATCTTATGCCTCGGAGGGAAACACTCAGATCAGCCTCTTGAATGACTTGCACCTCAGATTCTTCCGGCCCCATCACACCGGCGGGAAGACGCAAGAGCTTTGTCTCAAGGACCTCATACTCGGCACGCAACGGCACGAAGATGTCATCCATGCGCATCTGCACGATCTGCCCACCGCGCATAGGAGTTAGTCCCTGCAGATTGACGAACTCGTTCTGCTTGACCAGAGCTTGAAGGTAGCTCTCCCGCTGACTGTCGAGCGTGTCCCAGCCTGGTGGTGGTTCGATGATGAACGTACCGCTGCGCCAAGAGAAAAAATCGGCTGACTTGGTAGCGATTTCCGCGAGTGCTGCACGATTGATCCACAGGATGACGGCTGCGCCAGTGTAGCCGAAGCGATTACGCTGGAGATTGAGCAGTTTGATGGCCTCGCTCCATTTATCGTGAGGAAGTTCTTCCAGCCCGGTCACGGAGAGCGCTACGCGCCCGTTCCCCGTTTGCGTGGAGTCGGCCACAGCTTCGAGGAAACTGAGGTGCTCGGGATCGTAACGAAAGTCACGCAGGCTGATCTGCGACGCCACACAGTCACGCAGGCGCTTGATCGCGTAGTCGCGCAGATTGGTATCATCGCACACGCCGACGAGCAGCAACGTCCCGTCGCATTGCTCCAGCTCAATCCGCATCAGTTCGAGGGTGTCAGCGAAGGAGGGCATACACGCTCAACACGTTAAAGAAGCGGCAAGACCTCGGGGTGGGCATCGAACCACGAGCCACTACTTTCATCGCTGTAGACCAACAAATAGGTGCTCCGCAATAGTGCTTCTTCGACCTCACGCTGCCGTCCTGTCAGAAATCCATGCTCTAGCACCGTGCGCAGGGCCTCCCGATGTTTTAAGTCGAGTTCCAGATTGCGCGCTTCGCGATGTTGGTTCATGACCTTTTGAGCAATCACAAGATCAATGCGTTCCTTCCTGTCAGAAAGGGCCGCGACCGCAGCTTCGTGGAAAGAGCGAACAAAATCTCGCATTAACCCACCACTCATGCGTGCCAGTAAATCCAATGCATCGGAGTGATGACTTCCCCCGTAGTTCTCCCGTTCGCTTCGATGCGTTTCGCGGCGACTTTTCTCATAACGCTCAGCCCGGCTTCGTTGGGGTCGCGTGAGGCCTTCCAGCCTTCTCCTCTGGGCGGACGCTGGTGGACCGCCGGGTTCGGAAGCATCCGTTGCGCTCCGAACAGATCCGTCGGCCTGCGCTCGCTGGCAGAACGATAAGAGAACTCTATCGGTGCCGCATACACTAAGGCGCAGGCAGGCGCAGCGAGGATGTCGTTCTTCACGAACAGCAACTCGGCCCGGCTCGGAGGGACTTTGTCGAGTCCATCGACAAGGATGAGCAGTGGCTTTTGGGCCTTCTGTTCAATATCGGCAATGATCGCGTTCAATGCTCCAAGGACTTCAGCGCGATTCGGCAACGAGCTAAGCTCTCGTATATGCGTATCCTGAACATTCAGCTCCACGCGAGCGGTTTTGGCAACTTTCTCTGCGCCATATAGGAACGCACCCGCTGGCAACGCGGCGGGTAAGCCTCCTGCCGCCAGTGCGCCAGTCACGAGCACTACAGCAAAAACCTGACGAAGAAGCTGGGCCGCCTCCAGACGATAGCCTTTGCGGTCCTCGAAACGGCGCACCAGTTTGGCCAGACTCCTAATGAATGTCTCAAGCAAGCGCGGGTCGGGTTGAAGAGTGGCTCGTTGTGCAGCGGCGTGTACCGCGACTCCCATGGCCAAGATTACGTCGAAGTGATTGGTGGTCTCTGTCCATAAACTCGCCTCTGCATCGAACCACACCGCAAAAAAGTCATTGGCCAATTCATACCCCAAGCGCAGCAACTCCGAGCTTTTTCCGCTACCAATATGCCCGGTCAAGAGCGCGGTGTAAGGCGTCGGTTGTCCAATACTCAGTTGGCATTCGAGTTTCCAGGAAGCAATCAGGCTTCGTACAGGGTCAGCCTCATTACGATCAACGAAAAAGCGCTCAACGTCTTCCACACGCACCTGTTTGACAGGGGAAAAGTTGTTGGTAATCGGTCGCCAGAGTTCTTGTAGGTTGGGCATTGCCAGTTCCTCGCCTCGGAGAGAACGGTTCCTACTTCCTCCGCATCTGGAAGCCGCCGAGGGCGCATTCCCACGGCTGTGTGGTAGACAAGGTCATCGGTGGGTTGACGCCGTCATTGATCTCGAAGCTGAAGGTCATCCATGTTTTCGAGCGACGGTCTTGCGGATCAATGGCGCACAGCAAGGGTTGCTTCCGCGCCAAGCCTCTGTCTAAACGGAACGCGAATTCGTAAATGCCTGCCGCCGGATAGCGCTTGTTGACCTGAAAACGGATCTGTGGACGGAACTGCTTCGGTGAGTCATACACCGCTTCGTTCGTTTTGCCGGTGGCTCGTGGAGAAAGCGTTATCGGAAGAAACGAGACTTCATCCGTCATTTTGATCAGCTCGCCTCGACCGCCTGGACCGAGTTCTGCAAGCAGATCATGAACCGTAGCGGTGGAGGTAGGAAGATTGAGGCTTCCTGTGTAGACGAAGCTGCCGTGAACACGAAACTCCACACCGCCGACTTGGCCTGGGCCGCGTGGGAGGCCGATATCCGTCGCTGTGCCGTTGAATTTGGTGATGACGGCTTGCGCCTGGACAAGGTTCGGGAGCATTCCACTCGCTACCAGAAGCCCAAGAGTCGCGGACAACCGTCGAACATGAGATCGCAGCATACGCATTCCTCCTTCGGACAAAATTTTTGGACTGCGGAAATGCTACTCTTCTGGTCAAGTCTTTGTCAAACGATTGTCATTCGTCGGCAATGATGCGCAATGCAATTATTCAGCTCACTAACAGCACCACACCAAGCACGATCATCACTGTGCCGATGGCATCGGCAACGGATACTCGCTCTTCTCCCTTGAGGGTGAAATGGCTGAGCGCCACGGTGATCAAAGGAGCAGCCGCAGTGAGCGGTGCCACCACAGAAGCAGGAATGTACTCATGCGCAGCGAAGAAGGAGAAGACGCCCAAGGTAGAGCACACCCCGGCAAGCGCGAAATACACATTCACCCACAACGGCAACCCGAACAGGCTGCGGACTTGTCCACTGAGCAGAAAATATCCCAGGTATGCCACGGTGCTCGCAGTCATGCCGATGCACGCGCCAAGGAGCGGTTCGTTGCTGATACGGAGACCAAATTTGATGAGAATGGGATTGGTGCTGTAACACAGCGCCGCGAGGAGGGGAAAGATAAGGTCTCTGAACGTCATGGGCGTCGCTGTCCTGTCAACAAAGCAATCCCTCCGACGATGCAGAGTACCCCGAGCGCGATTTTGAGGGTGACGTGTTCGTGAAGAAAGACCAGCGCCAGCGCAGAGGTGAAGAGTGGCGAGGAGTTAATGAGCGGCGTCGCGCGGGCCGCGCCCAGTCGCTGCACGCCAATGTAGTTAAACAGCCGTCCTAAACACGGACCAAGCACCCCGACGGCTGCGAACCACAGCGCCGCTTGCGGTGCAACCGCTTGCCATACCGGACGGGGATGGAAGAGAAACACACCGGCCAACAACGGAATGCCCGCCAACAGCCCGACGACCACGGCAACTGACGGCCCGGCATGGGCAAAGCCTTTCCGCACGAAGATGGGGATGGTTCCCCATAACACCGCCGATGTGAGCGCCAGGCACTCGCCATACCACATGCAACCTCCTCGGAATCGTTGGTAAAGTTAACCGCGTACTTCCTCACGGCCACTAGACCCTACGGCTTGTTCTAGCGCCTCCGCGACCCATTGGGCGATATCTTTGCCAGCTTTCTCGGCTGCAACAATGACCTTGCGATGTTGCTCCGGCGACAGGCGGACAGTGAAGCGCCCGGAGAAGGGCTGGTCTGGTGCTTCCTCACGCTCGGCACAAAACGATAGATAGTCTTCGATAGAATCGATAAATGCCTGACGGAGTTCATCGACTGAGTGCCCTTGAAACGTCACAACATCTCGGATGTTGATAACTTCGCCATGAAAGAGATTCGCCTGCGCATCGAAGGCGATATGAGCAAGATACCCTTTGTATTCCATTATGGCGTTACTCCTGCTTCTGTAAGGAAACGACGCATCGATACCACAGCACCCTTGTCTGTCTCTTTTTGTGGATGAGGACGATGAAACACCGCGCGTACTCCTTGAAGAGCAATGCGCACTCTAGAGCCCCGGCCCTCACTGATTTCCGCTCCACAGGCCCTCAGCAAACTCTCAATATCAGTCCAGGTGATATTCGCTCGAACCGGGTTATCGAAAATGGCCGTTAACGTTTTACGATGCCTAGCTGTCATCAGAGACTATTTGTTGTCTGTATGTTCGCTGCTTCTCGACCAAATGGTCGAGCTTTTTGCGGAGCATCAAATTGTACGCCAGAAGCTACCTCGTCCCTATGGACTCTTCAGGCGTCACACCACCGCCAACCTCTCCGCCAGAATACGATACACCTCGCGATTCACAATCAGGCCAATGTGGCGGCCCGAGACCTCGCGGTTGTCGCCAGTTGGGTCGAGACTCGACTGCCAATCGACAATTTCGTCCTGCTTGGTGAAGATCGACGTGAAGTGGACGGCTTTGGGAAGTGGTGCAAAGACAGTCCGCGCGAAGTGACACGAGCATTGCGCACTTCCACACGCAGCAGCCGTGCGTCCGCCGAGAAGCCGGAGTGGTTGCAACGCTTGAAAGGCCAACGACGCGAGCGGATGTACTCGCATCTCAGGCGTCAGCGGCGACCCCAAGGTAATCACTTGCTGAATCCGATCGGGAAAATTCGCGCCCAGAAACCGTGCGAGCGTCCCACCCAAACTGTGGCCAATCACCGTCACCGGCTCGCTGGTCTCCTTGCCAATGGCGTCCAACCGCCAGCGCAAACGTTCACCCGTGCGATTCGGACAATCGACGTTCCAATTGATGCCAGAAAAATACGACCGATATCCTAAGCGGTTCAACCAGCCCGCCAGCACCAGCAAAGTCCAGTCTCCGCCCAAGAACCCTGGGATGAGGAGAATCGGTTGGCCTTGCCCTTTCGGAGCCTCGGCACCGTAGTAAATTGGGTCGCGCACGAGCGAGCAAAACTGGAGCAGGTAATCCGATGGAGAAGGGGACCACGACATCATGCCTCCGCTGCACAGCCAGCCAAATTCATTTCGGCCTCGCAACCTAGCACACGGCAGGGGCCGTGTTGAACCCTGGTCATGCAGAGGGATATGGCTTCGTTCACAAGCAACGAAGGAGCTGGTTTCCGGGGATGACCTTGAACAGGACCCATGCTAGTAGCTGGAAGCCACAGGAGGAAACCGCATGGCAGAAGCGGCTTGGTGGACTATCCAGGGAACCCAGCTTGAAGTCATCGAACACGGCCACGGCCGGCCTATCGTGGTGCTGCACGGCGAAGACGGGCCACGCTCGTGCGCACCTTTCCTCGATCATGTGGCCACGCTCGGGCAGGTGATTGCTCCTTCCCACCCAGGCTTCGGCCATTCTCCGGATGGCGAATCCATCGACACTGTCGATGATCTTTCGTACCTCTACTTAGACCTGCTTGCTGAACGCAATCTGCGCGATGTGGTGTTGATTGGCTGTTCTTTAGGCGGCTGGCTGGCCGCCGAGATCGCAGTCAAAAACACCGAACGCATCGCCCAGATCGTTTTGGTCGCGCCGCTGGGGATCAAAGTGGGCGACCGCGAGACCCGCGACATCCCTGATATCTTCGCGCTCTCGGCAGAGGAAATCGCGCGGCGCAAATATCATGACCCAGCTCGCGCAGCGGTCGACTACTCCACGCTTTCCGATGATGAACTCACCGTGGTGGCCCGCAACCGCGAGGCAACGGCGCTCTACGCTTGGGAGCCTTATTTCCATAATCCGAAATTGCGGCAGCGCTTGCATCGAGTCTCCATCCCTACCCTCTTGCTTTGGGGTGCGAGCGACCGCTTCGTCACGCCAGAGTATTATGGCACGGCCTATCGGGACGCGATTCCCGGTGCTCGTCTTGCGCTCATCGAGCAGGCTGGACATCTGCCTCAGCTTGAACAGCCTGCGGTCTGTGTCGAACACATCCGTCAGTTTCTGAACGCTTAACGAAGAACGAGGTTATCCCATGCAGGCTTGGCATTTCAGCGAAAATGCGTACCACTTGTTGCCTGACGCCAAAGAGTACGACTCGATCCGAGTGACGTTGCCGAATCGTTATTATGACCCCAAAATCGGCGCCGACCTCTATCATCGCTTCATTGACGAGTGGATGATCGCCGAAGAACTCGGCTTGGAAATCATGGTCAACGAGCACCACCAGACCGCGACCAACCTCAATCCTGCCGCGCCGATCATCATGGGCATCCTGGCCCGTGAGACCACCACCGCGCGGCTCCTCTTGCTCGGCAATCCCATTGCTAACCGACGCAACCCGGTGCGCGTGGCCGAGGAAATGGCGATGGTCGATGTTTATGCCCGAGGCCGGTTGGAGTGCGGTTTCGTGCGTGGCGTGCCCTACGAACTCTCCGCCGGGAATCACCGCCCCACCAAAATGCAGGAGCGGTTCTGGGAGGCCCACGACCTCATTCTCAAAGCCTGGACCAGTCACGACGGGCCGTTCAATTGGGAAGGCAAATACTTTCAACACCGGCAAGTGAACATCTGGCCGCGCCCGTATCAACAGCCGCATCCGCCAGTGTGGATCACGGCCTTGAGTCCTGAGAGCGCACGCCAAGTAGCAGAACACGGCTACGTAGCAGCGTGTTTCCTCACCGGCTTTGAGGGGACCAAGACGGTGTTCAACTCTTATCGTACACGTCGCGCCGAACTCGGGCTGCCAGCACCAGCAGCAGATCGTTTTGCCTATGCCGCGCTCGTCTACACGGGAGAGACTGACGAAGAAGGCTACGCCGGTGCGCGGAAGCTCATGTGGTATGTAGAGTCGAACAAAGTGCCGCTCCAGTTCACCAACCCGCCGGGTTATCATCCAGTTGCGGCGGCAGCGAATGCCATGAAAGGAGCCGCAGGGTCGGGGATTTTCAAAATGTTCCAAAACCCTTCGCTCGAATCATTCATGGAACACGGGCTGGTCTTCGCTGGCAACCCGGACTCGGTCTATCGCCAGATCATGCGCATGTACAAACATGTTGGCGGATTCGGACACATCCTGCTCATGGGGCAGGCCGGCTTCCTCGAACATGACGAAACCGTCAAAGGGATGAAGCTCTTCGCTCAGGAAGTCTATCCGCGTCTCAAAGACCTTGGGTCGGTTGTTGTCCCCTAAATTGAACCACACGAGATTGGCACACCAGAATTGTCCCCCCGAACCCTTCGTTTCCGCTCATCCTGAGCGTACCCTGAGCTTGTCGAAGGGGAAGTCAAAGGACGCTCAGGATAAACTCCTGCGAGAATCCAGGTTTTCGTCCATGGATTCCGGGGCGTACGGTGCTCGCCTGGAACGGCGGGCGTGTCGTCTTCGTCATTCCAGCGCAAGCTGGAATCCAGGGAGTGCGGTGCGGGTAAGGCATTTTGTTTCTGTGCAGTCGCGCAAGCGGCGGAGAAAAATTTTCCCTTGACACCGCACACCTTGATCGACTAGAGTTCCTGTCTATTGGAGCAAACGTTCCTTTGCTTCCGAACCAAAAGGGGAGACATGCAAGCTGCAGGTTGGCTGAACGGTCTCTGGACGCTCACGGTTCTTTGTGGACTGCTGGTCGCCTCGTGTACGACGCAACTCGACAAGCCAAAGGTGACGCTTGCCGATCCTCAATCCCCAACCCCTCAC
>SYOC01000221.1 GCA_005804965.1 Pseudomonadota bacterium | reverse complement strand
CTATCTCGTGACCAACAGTGGCAACGTAACCATCAGTGGACCGATCACGGTGACGGACAACAAGACGACGGCCACCTGTCCGGCGACGGCGAGCTTGGCCCCGAATGCGTCAATCATCTGTACGGCGAGCTACACGATTACCCAGGCCGACCTCAATGCGGGGTCAGTAACGAACATTGCCTCGGCCCAGGGCACCTTTAACGGCAACCCCGTCACGTCTCCGACCGACACCGAGACGGTGACGGCGGTGCAGAGCCCGGCGCTGAGCATTGTGAAGACGGCGACACCGACGACGTACAACGCGGTTAATGCAGTCATCAGCTACAGCTATCTCGTGACCAACAGCGGCAACGTCACGCTGAGCGGGCCGTTTACGGTGACGGATGACAAGACAACGAACGAGAACTGCCCGGGTACGACTAGTCTCGTGCCGGGAGCGTCGATTACCTGCACAACGAGCTACACGATCACCCAGGCCGACCTTAACGCGGGTTCCGTGACCAACATTGCCAGTGCGCATGGGTTCTTTGGCGCGACACCCGTGAATTCCCCGACCGACACCGAGACAGTGACGGCGGTGCAGGGTCCGGCGCTGACGCAGACCAAAGTGGGCGTGCTCGACATGACCGTGGTGACGCCGACAAACCAAGCCGACGTGGGGGACCAGATCAATTACACGATCACGGCGACCAACACTGGCAACGTGCCGTTGACCGGGGTGACGGTGGTCGATCTGCTGCTGGGGACGCTGTCCTGCACCCTCAACCAGCCAGCGACGTTGGCCCCAGGGGCCGCGATCACCTGCACGGGCAGCTACACGCTGGTGCAGGCGGATATCAACGCGGGCACGCGGGCGAACACTGCCACGGCGGATAGTGATCAGACGCCGCCGACGGTGACCCCGAACACGGTGCCGATCCCGCAGGTGGGCACCCAAGGCTTGCAGATCTCCAAAGCGGTGAACCCACTGACGGCGGCCCCGTATGAACCGGCGACCTACTCCTACCGCGTCTGCAACACCGGACAAGTCACCCTGTTCGATGTCCACGTGACGGACGATAACGGCACGCCCACCTTCATCGGCGACGACGTTGTCGTGGGCGACATCGCCTCGTTGGCTTCGGGTGCCTGCCAAGACCTCTCTGCCACGATTATCCCTGTGATTGCTATGGAGGGGATCATCAACGGCGGTACCGCCAACGGGCGAACGGTGCCTGCGGGCGCGGTGATTGTCTCGGTTCTGCCCAACGGCGATATCAAGGCGACTTACCTGCAGGACTTTGCGATCAACGACAACACCTACGGCACGGGTGCGATCGGATGGCCAACTACCGGTAGGCACACGTTTCCCCACCTGACGTACAGTGACAAGCTGGAATTCCGCTTCTTTGACAAGAACGGGACCGTCGTCCTCGACTTCTACGTCGATACCCTCTCTTTAGCGACGAGGGTGACGGTGCCGGGCACGGGGCAGGTGATTAACTATCCGTCAGGCTATGGCACCCTGGGGCCTTTTGGCGGAGATGGCAAAATGGTGTCGGGAGATCCGCAGAACATCGTGAGTTTCTCGACCTCCATCTCAGACAATCTGAACCATCCGTTGAATGTACCGAACAAGGCGGCACTCCTCGTGGATTCGCCGACGAGTCTGGTGAGTGGGAATGTGGTGGTAGATCCGCTCAAGGCTCCTGGGGGCTGGGATGCGATCAACAGCTTCACGGTGGTGGTCAAAGGCTCCACCTTCCCGACGGGTTTTGGCTCGGTGACGATACCCGATCAGCACAACTCGCCTAACAAGTTCCGGGCCGAGAACAGCATCGTCACGGTGCCGGTCGACAGCACGGTGGTAAATACGGCGACGGCCACGGCGCACACCAGCACGGCGGTGACGGTCAGTGCGACCGCGACAGCCTCAGCATCAGTCGTGGTGCCACCGCTGCCGAGTCCATGGCAGACGGCCGACATTGGTCTTGTCCAGGCGAAAGGGAGCGCGAGCTATGCTGGCGGTGTTTTTACGGTGACGGGCTCGGGGCGAGATATTGGTCTAACCGCAGATGAATTCCGCTCGGTCCATCAAGTGGCCAGCGGCGATTGTAGTGTGGTTGCCCGGGTCACGAGTATTGAGAATACCGACCTTGCGGCGAAGGCGGCGGTGATGATTCGTGACAGCCTCACTGCCAATGCCCCCGAGGCAAGCTTAGCGGTGACCCCAGGGCGTGGGTTGGTTTTCTCCTACCGCACAGCCACTGGTAGACAAACCATCAAGTCCGCGAAGCCTGGGTTCAAGGCTCCCTACTGGGTGAAGATGAGCCGTGCAGGGAATACCTTTACGGCGTCCTATTCGCCCGATGGCGTCTCGTGGACCCTGCTGGGGACGAAGTCCATCACGATGGGACCCGCGCCTTACCTTGGCCTAGGGGTGACGAGCTTTGAGGATGGGACGGTGAATACCGCCACCTTCGATAACGTGACGGCGACCCCGTAAGCAATCGCGCGGCGAGCACTGGAGTTTTTTCGCTGCTCGCCGCGCACGATCCATTGGGCCTAGATTCTGCTCACAAGTGCCCAGGGGTGGACCGACCAAGCCAGTGGGGAGGTGCTTTTCAGCGTCACGACAGGCTGGAGTGAGCTGCTTCCCTTAGACGAGCAGGATGCGAACCAATCGGTACGATTCTGGACAACTCTGCCCCTCTTGCCATCTCGGACGGCACCACGTACTCAGTGCCGAGGGCGCAGCCCCGCACTCGGGAGGGTGTATGTCCCACGAGAAGATCCTCGATATTATTCGCCTCAAAGACCAGGTGCCGATTGCCCTCGACCCGCGCACGACGGCGTTGCTGGTCATTGATATGCAGCGCTATTTTGTGCATCCGCACTATCCACTTATGCAGGTATTCGAGCGCTTGGCTCCCGGTGTAACGGCAGGGTACTGCGAACGACTCAACCATACGGTCATCCCCAATATCAACCAGTTGCAGCAGTGTTTTCGTGTACTGCACTTGCCGCTCGTCTACACTGCGATTGGCTGTTGTCTGCCAGACGGTCAGGACCTGAACCAGATGTGGAAAGATCTCGACCGCCTGAGCGTTGATGTCATTGGGCGACGCATGTTTCCCCTGGTGGGCGAGGAAAGTTGGCAGGTGGATGACAGTGTGGCACCGCTGCCGGGAGAGCTTGTGCTGAACAAGACCTCAAGCGGGACGTTGAACTCGACTATGCTCGATCAAACCTTGCGCAACCTCGGCGTGCAGTCGTTGGTGATCTGTGGCGTGACGACGGATGTTTGCGTGGAAACCACCGCACGCGATGCCGCAGATCGCGGGTTTCAGGTCATTATCGCTGAAGATGCGTGTACGGCCTTCAGTCCGGATCTGCACCGCGCAGCGCTCCAGGCGTTTAGTCTCGCCTTTGGGCGCGTCCGTGCAACCGTGGAGATTACGCAACTGCTTACTGCCGCTTCCCCGCTGTGAGGGAGGAATGGAAAGTTATGAAAGCCATTGTCTTTGAGAGTGAGCGTGTCCCTGGACAAAGCGCCCCGGAGATTCTTCCCGGGCTGGCGCATCTGCAACTGACCGAGGTGCCGACTCCCGATCTGCCAGATGAAAGCTGGGTGGTGGTGAGAAGTAAGATTGCTGGCATCTGTGGCAGTGACCTCGGCTTCTTGCAAGGCAAGCCGATGCCAGCAGCAGAGCCTTATTTTCAACTGCCGATCATTCCCGGTCACGAATTATTTGGCGAGGTCGCTGCCGTCGGGAAACGAGTGAAGAACATCCATGTTGGCCAGCGCGTGTCGGTCGATCCTTCGCTCGGCTGTCGTGAACGCGGCTTTCGTCAGCTGTGCCAGCAGTGTCGCACGGGTAATCCTGGCATTTGCGAACACCTGGCTGAAGGGCGGCTCAAGCCTGGGATTCTCATTGGGACGTGTCGCGATACTGGCGGAGGGTGGGGCGAGTATTTTGTCGCGCCGAGTCTACGTCTGCATGCGCTGCCCGACAAGATTGATGACGACGAAGCCTCTCTGCTCGAACCTTTTGCCGTTTGCCTGCGGGCGGTGCTCAACCACCCACCGCTGAAGAAAGAGCTGGTGGTTGTGCTTGGTGCTGGCACGATTGGACTCATGAACATTGCCGCACTCAAAGCGGTTGAGCCGAGCTGCCGAGTGGCGTGCGTTGCCAAATATCCTTTCCAAGCGCAACTGGCGAGAACGTTAGGAGCCGACCATATCATTGACGCGCAAAAAGATGACGTGATGGAAAGTGTTGCTGCGCTAGCGCAAACGAAAGTCCACAAGCTTTCGCATGGTGGCGCATTACTCGCTGGTGGGGCGCGCATTGTCTACGACACCATCACTAGCTCGACGACGATCAATCAAGCCTTGCGCATGACCCGAGGACAAGGGTTTGTCGTCATTCTCGGGCTTGCGGCCTTACCTGAAGAGGTGGACTGGACGCCGATCTGGCTCAAGGAGATCACCGTGGTGGGCAGTCTGACGTACGGTACCGAGGCCTTCCGAGGGAAGCGCGCCGACACCTTTGCGCGTGCGGTCGATTTCTTAGCCCGACGTCGGGCTGACTTGACACCGATCAAGCCGAGAAAATACCCTCTGGAACGCTATCGCCAAGCCTTGACCGAAGCTGCCAGTAAGAAGACTTCTGGCGCGGTCAAGGTGTCGTTTGCCTTGTAGGAAAAGTGCAAGAGTGGGGAGCGGGAAGGCCGCTCCCACAGGATTAGGGGACGAGGACGGTAGGCAGGACTTGTGCTACCGGAGTGGCGGTGCCGGGGATGAGTCCCAGCGGATTCCTGATACACGCATTGGCATCGCAGGTCCCGTCGGTCGGAGAATCGTCAAGGCAGCCACACTGAATGATATTGCCGGTCGTGGAAGAGTTGTCGTTCGAGCGCAGACGGACCCCGGACGATGTGAATGCATTGCGATAACTAAGACGATTCACTCCACCGGTGGTGCCGGTCGAGTCGACCACACCAGTAAGCGAGATTGATTCTGCGCCCACGATAGGGCCAGCATGCGCCGGGTCGGGGTTGGGACATTCGGAAAGATCGTCGCGCGGCGAATCGCCGATCACAATGATACCGCCAGGACCTTTGGCCGAGGTCGTGAGCAAATCGCTGTCGATGGTAATGCTCTTATTGGGTCCTGCCGCAATGCCGATGCAGCCGCCGCTGGCATCTTCGTAAAATGCTCTGGCGCTGACCTTGGCGGTGATGACAACGTTGCCGCCAGCACTCATGAGAATACGTCCGCCGAGAGACTCCTCGATAGATGGGGAACCATCGGCCACAATAGGCGCATACACAAAGAGATCGTTGCCTGCCGCAATCGCGATGTCGCCGCCACTGTCGCCATGATATTTGTCCGACGCATCAATCAGCTTCTTCACTTTGATATCGCCACTCGCAATGAAGCTGAGAGAGCCGGAGCCGCAAGCCACATTTTTCTGGGTGACTTGTCCATTGATGATCAAATCTCCCCCCTGGGCTTCGAGTTCCACTTCGCCACCGCAGCCGACGTTGCCTGAGACGTTGTCGGCGAGGATAGGCTTATTGATCGTCATTGATCCGGCTGTGGTTTTCAGAAAAATACTGGCGTAGACCAAAGCCGAGATGCGCTCTCCCAACAGGAGGCTGGCCCCTGTCATGTCGATAATACCGCTGGGCCGAGAGACAATGCCCACATTGCCTTGCAGGCTAATCGCACCGGCTGCCGTGACGAACACCGTGCCGCCATAACCGACACCTTCGTCCACCGAACCTTCTGATGAAATTGAACCTTTCGCTTGTGGCGGAACCGTAAGATCGCCGCTGAGGATCACGGTAATTCCTCCAGCATCCGTGCCTTTTGTCGGCGATTTGGTCGCGAGGGAGCCGAGGAGAGTGAGATGGTGGGCTTTGATGGTAAATCCTCCGCCTTCCTCCTCGCGTAACAAGGCGGTCTTGGCAATCGTTACGTCTTTATCGCCGAAGTCCAACTCGCATCCCGGACTTAGCACATGCGCCCCAGAGATCGTGCAGGCCGCGCCTCCAGTGCAGATATCGGTGTTGCATTCCTCGGCGGAGCTTGCGCCTGGCCCTACCAACATGACAAGACTGCACGCGACTAGGGCTAACCGGCGGCAGAGCTGTCGACCCCAGAGCGCTGTGTCGTCGCTCGCTGGCGCAAGTGAAAAACCTAAATGCATTGCCGCCTCCTTTTTATTCTTCGCTTCCTATCCGAAACTGTAGCGAAAGGGATCTCGTTCCCTGTTCCCAGGAATAGTTTGTAGCATTGTTTTCGTGGAAGGGAAGCCTAGCAAGGCCGTCTGTGTCAGGAAGCTCAACAAGCAACCGCATGCCGTCGGCACCCGCTTGCAGGAACTGGCGTGTACGGTCTCGCCGTTTTTTGCTAAGACTCGGGCTACAATTCAAACAGGCGTCGAGGCCTTCGCTGGCGCTGAGGGGGAACATGGCAGCGAGAACAGCAGCAAGCAGGGAGAAGATCTTTTACGGCTGGTGGATTGTTCTTGTCGCCGCCATTGGTTTGTCTGTGGGATATGGCCCGATTGTGACCTTCACGTTCGGAGTCTTCTTCAAGCCTTTGAGCCAAGAATTCGGGTGGAATCGCGCACAAGTGTCTTTGGCCTTTTCTCTTTCGTTGTTGGTCCTCAGCTTCGGACTTCCCTTCATTGGACGTTTCGTTGATCGGCTGGGCGCACGCAAGGTGATTGTGCCGTCGGTGCTGCTCTTTGGTCTCAGTGTCATGTCCTTCGCTTTGCTCTCGTCGCAGCTGTGGGTGTTGTATGCCATTTACATAGCGCTCGGGCTGACGGGTGGCGGTACGGCGCCGGTGCCGTACTCGAACGTGATCTCGCACTGGTTCGACAAACGGCGTGGGTTGGCATTGGGAGTAGTGATGGTCGGACTAGGACTCAGTGCCTTCGTGATGCCGTCCTTGGCGCAATGGCTGATTGAGATTGGTGGCTGGCGCTGGGCCTACGTCTGCATCGGTGTCATGGTCATAGTGATCGCCGCGCCGGTGGTGGCACTGTTTCTGACGGAAACCCCACAGATGCTCGGACTCGCCCCAGATGGCGAACCTGTGGCCGCTACGGCTGCTCAGGAGAGTCAGAAAGCAGGCGTGTCTTTCCACGAGGCACGAAGCACGAGCACGTTCTGGGTCATGGTGAGTGCATTCTTTCTGATGTCAGTGGCCATTCACGGCTGTCTCATCCATCTTGCTCCGTTGCTGACCGACCGTGGGATTTCTCCACAAGGGGCGGCGTTCGCAACCTCGCTACTCGGTGGCGCGTTGCTCCTCGGGCGTGTCGGGGCTGGGTATTTGTTGGATCATCTGAGGGCTACCACCGTCGCGGTGGGCTTCTTTAGCGGTGCCACCGTTGGATTTATTTTGCTGTGGAGCGGTGCTTCCGGTACGCTCGCTTTTCTCGCGTCTTTTCTGGTGGGCTTGGGTATGGGTGCCGAGGGCGACATCATTGCCTATCTGGTGAGCCGCTACTTCGGGTTACGCGCTTTCGGGGAAATTTATGGCTATGCTTTCGGCACTTTCACGCTTGGTGGTGTTGTTGGTCCGCTACTGATGGGCATCGGCTTTGAGACGACGGGCTCCTATCATCTCGTCCTTGGTGCCTTTGTTGGCGTTTCCCTGATTGCCGTAGCGCTCATGACGCGGCTCGGACCGTATCGCACGTGGACGGCGATCCCCGCCGCCTCCCCAGCGTTGTGACCTACGTGTCAGGGTAGCAACCCAAGAAGCCGCCAATACGGAATGGCGATTAAGATGGCCAGCACGTAAATCGCCCCGTAGCTCCACGCCAATCGGCGCACTTGCGCGTGTGAAAACGCCTTTTCCTTGGTGCCGAAATATAGTGCTAAGTACGTCGTGCTCTGGTACGGGAGAAACCAGACTGTGACCGACATGCAGATGATGAGGACTAACACGAGGGCGTTGATCCCAGCGTTCGCCGCGATAGGGACGACGGTGATGGTGAGGAGTGAAACGAGGGGGAAACTCGGCAAAACGAACCGTGCAGCGAAGATAGCCAGCGCCATAGCTAGCAAAAAGAGCGACGGGCGCGTTGTCAGCGGTTCAAGCAGTGGGGTGAGCTGCGCGATCAACCACGTGTCGATGCTGAGCTGGCGCACGACACTGGTCAGACTCAACACCGCACCGAGGTAGAATAAAAAATCCCAGTTGATGCCAGCGCGAAACGTCTCCCGATCTAAGAGATTGGTGGCCAGGAGAATCGCCAAGCCGATCATCGCGATCCACGCTGCATCAATCTGGTGATACGGCGCGGTGACCCAGCCACACATCGCGGCAATAACCACGGCTCCGTTAATGATCTCGGCGTATGACGGTGCGCCGAGGGCCTCAATCTGGGTTTCGATCAGCCCGTGTGACAGTGTTGGCTGAAATTCTGGCGGGAAGAAGAACATCGTCAAAGTGAACGCTGTCAGAAACGTGGTCAGGGCGAGGGGCAGCGCTGCCAGCGCCCAGCCGCCCCAGGTGATCTGCAAGCGCGCAGCTTCGGGCAACAACCCCCACGCCAGCAGATTCTCTGCTGCACCAGTGAGAAAGAACGGCCCCATTTGCCCGAACCCCAACAACGCCGCCATCGCCAATCCGGCGGAGCCGCTGCTGCGGCGTGGATAGCCTAGTGAATCCGACAGCGCGAGAATGATTGGCCCGGAAATGGCGGTGGCCGAGGTCGAGTCCGGAATAAATGTGGTGATGGCTGTGCCGCTCAACGACAACCCTGCGGCTTGGCCACGATACGTCAACGGGAAGCAGCGCAGAATGTACAGCGCCAAACGAAAGAGCAGTCCTGAGCTTTGCAGAGAAGCGGTAATGCCGAGGACTCCGATGATGAGGAAAAACGGACTCGTGGTAAACCCTGAGACCGCGATCTCCGGGGGCACGATGGCGAAGAGAATCCATCCGATAATAAGGCCAAGGCCCACCACATAATCCGGCAACACATCCAGCGCCCAGAAAATTACTGCCCAGGCGAGCAGCGCGAACATGTGCATGCTGCTCGCGTTCAACCCAGCAAACGGGACGCTATGCCACACGCTTAAGCCTACACCGAGGCCAGCGGCACAGCCGATCCAGCGTTGAATCTTGCGGGAGATTTGCGGGAAGCGCGTCGAACGCGGCGGTAAAACTGCCGCGAGGTGTTCGCGGTCTTGGGCCTCTTGCGCAATCCGATCTCTGATCCGCGCGAGATCTTGAGCATGATACTCGGCGGGAAAACGCTCAAGCCATTTGCGCAGGAGGTCGATCCGTTCGGTAGCAAAGATGTCTTCCGTGTGCGCGACTAGCAATTGCTCTGCTGCGGCAAACGCTTGGACTTCGAGGTGGTGATCGATAGCGCGATCCCACTGCCCGTTGGCTGTGTAGAGTGTTGCTGCGCGGGCATGGAGTTCGCGGACACCGTCCGTGCCGACCTCCTCAATGAGTCGCGCACAAAGATATTCGCGAATCGCCTCTGGATAGCTGGCAGCTCCGTCGTTGCGCACAAGAAATGCGCGTTGCGCTTCCAGGGAAGCGAGTTCACCGTGCGCGTCGCTGCGGTCAAGCAGCGCATTAACGAGGTGCGGTTCGAGGGTGGCGAGGATGGAGGTCTGCATGAGCAGCGCTCGCCGTTGCGGCGGTTGGGTATGGAAAAGCATGTCGATTTGCAGGTTAAACGCCGCCTGTTTTTTGGACAGCTCCTGATTCGCTTGGGCCAAACGGTCGCTGATGACCTGGGTGAAATGCAGGATCAGTCGGGGGTTCTCTTCGATGAGGGCATCGAACTTTTCTTTCGTCAGCCGCCACAGTTCCACCTCCGTGCGCGCGACGACGGTGGCTGAGCGGGGGCGATCAGAAAAGAGGGCGCGTTCCCCAAACCATTCGTGCGGGCCGCTGACGGCGACGACCTCACGTTGACTCCAAGCCCGAGTGATCAAGACCTCAACCTCGCCAGACTTAATGATATAAAAATCGCGAGCTTCCTCACCCTCGTAACAGATAACTGTACCGGGCGAGTGCTGTTCTTCGCGGAGATCCGCGATGATTTTGGCGAAACTGCCTGGGGGGAGGTCAGCGAACAGGGGGATGCGGCGCAAAACGGTGGCTAAAGAATCCATGGCCCCCGTTGGTATCATAGGTGTATAAAGGCGGGAAATATCCTCGGGCTATCTCGCTTCGTCTTCAATCCGTGCCAACGCTTCTTCCGGCGTGTTGACGACAACATACAAGCTGCGGAACTTGTCGTGGATGAAGGCTTCTTGAAAGCCGCGCTCAAATTGCGCGAGCAGGTGATCGAAGTAGCCGCTGGTGTTCACAAAAACGATGGGCTTGTGATGCAGCCCGAGTTGTTTGAAGGAAATCATCTCGAGAATTTCTTCCAGCGTGCCAAAGCCGCCAGGCAGGGCGAGGTAAGCGTCTCCGAGTTCATCAAGCCCACGCTTGCGCATGCGCATATCGTCAACCGATTGCATCTCGTGCCCTGCCGAGGCGTAGCCGCGCTCGACGAAATCATCCAGAATCACACCGCGAATGTTGCCACCCTGCTCCATCACCGCAGTGGCGAGCGCCCCCATCAAGCCAATGTTGCCGCCGCCATAGATGAGGGTGTGGCCGCGTTGTGCCAGTAAGCGCCCAAGTTGAGTGGCGACATTGAGGTAGAGCGGAGCCACGCGCCGGCTCGACGCGCAGTACACGGTGATGGCAAGAGGTCGGGGAGGTGCGGGAGAAAGCATAGCGTTTACGGTTGTCGCATGGTCAGGTCTAAGCTTTTTGACTCGAACCTATCCCTAAACCTCCACCAGCCTGAAAACTTGGATTCCCGCTTTCGCGAGAAAAACGGACAATCGGGGCCAACAGTGTCATGCCCGCGCAGGCGGGCATCCAGAGGTGGGGTTTTGGGATAATTTGTCCTCATTTTTTACCTTTTGCTTTGGCTTTTGGTTTCGCCTGGAAGGTTTTCACGACATCGTCCATCGCCTTCCAATCGACAATCGGGGTGAGTTTACGTTTGAGCACCAGCCCGCTGGCCATGACCGAAGAGAAAGTCACGAACGTTTTCGCATGATCCTGAATATCGAGCACTAAGATGATTTTGGCCTCTTCGTTAGACGCCCACGGGCCGGCTTTGAGGGTGACGCCCTCGGGAAAGCCGGTAGCACCGCTCAGCACTCCTTGAAACATGGCGTGGATCTTTTTGACGTTATCGGCTGACGTTTCGTTGAGCCAGATTTCATCCAAATACATTGGCATACAAAGCCCTCCTTTAGTGTTGTGCTGCCTTCTCTCGCACGTGGCATAACATAGCGTACAGGACAGAGACAGAGAAGGGCGACCGAGACAGAACCCGGCTTTGCCTTGCTGCGCCCCTGGTCTATAACCAAGCCAGCAAGCGTGCAGGGTGAAGGAGGGCATGTCATGTTCGTGCGGTTTGTGGTCTTTTCCTTATGGTGGACGTTGTGGATATCCGCTGCTCACGTCTGGGGGCAAAGCGGGCACAACGTAACCAAGACGTGGAAAACCGTTGCCGAGCTGTCCTCTCAAGAGAGCGAGCGTCTGGATTTCTCAACCGATACGCCACGCCATGCGCAGTTTTCCTATCTGCCAGCTGAACCTTATCCATTTACCCCGCCTTACACAGCGGAAGAGCTAGGGTTTCGTTCGATGGAGTTTCCTCATCAGCCGCGCTGGTCGTGTGTCTATGCCGACGCTGGTGCCACCATCGACCAATGGGGGCACCTCATCGTACAAAGCCAAACCTCGGGTATTGTTGCCTATCGTGGCAACCAAGGGCTGTTCGAAGAATTGTACAACACCACGCCCGGCCAAACCTTCGTGACCTCGTTGTCGCAAGACACTGGCCCGCCAGAAAAGCGTGGCAATCAATCGCTCTTTTCCCGCTACCGCACGGATCGTTCCTTTACGAAAAAGATCGACATGTTCGTCTACACGCCGGGGCTGCGTCGCGTGCGCCGTCAGCCGCAACCACGACGCAGTGATCGGTTTCCCAATCAAGCCTTTACTTTTGATGACACCTTTGGTCGTGATGCTTGGGAATGGAGCTGGCGCATTCTCGGCACGGATGTCCTCCACAAGACGCTCCGTTTCCCCACGACACGCAAATCTATTACCCTGACCGACACTCACGGTGCGCTGCATACCACCCCGGTCGGCGAGGTGAAACTAATGGGCAAGGATTATCCTGCGTATACAGCTGACGGCGGCGTCCCGTGTTATGTCGTGGAAGCCCGGGTGCGCGACGAATGGTTACCGGGCTACTACGCGCCGCGCATTCTCTATTGGCTGGATCAACACGCGCTCTATCCATTGCGGATCGAGGAATACAATCACGAGGGGAATTTGATCTTTATCGAAACCCGTGTGGCCGAGCATCGCAATCCTGCCTTGAAGGAGCGCGGCTACGGGATGCAGCTCGACCTGTACTGGGACCTGACCACCGACTTGATGACCTACTCCACTCACGATGGCCATCAGCTCCGGCAGTGGAGCGAAGAAGATCTCGGGTCGTACTTCAAGCCCGACTTTTTACGGCGCGAATGGTTCGTCAGCGATGTGAAGAGTCAGGCTGGCATTGCCACCCCAGACGAGTTTTTTCTCCGCCCTGCGCTATTTGAGGAGAAGTTCCCTGAAGAACGCAAGATCGTCCTGCCGCCGGATTTGAAGGCTCGCATCGACGCGCAGGAAAAAGCTGGACGGCTCGTGTTCACCGAGGAGCAGGTAGAGCGCTAAGCCGAGTTGAAGTTCCACATCTCTGCTCTAAGCGGCGATCCGGTGCTACCCGGGTTTGTGTTGCCAGTACGGGAGGTATGGTAGGCACCTTTCAGGTAGGCCGAGCGGCAACCCAGCCTGTGGACTATCTTATGCGGCGATGCGTTTGATATCCCGCACCCGCAGTTGATCGACCCGACTGAGTTCCCAGTTTTTCTGTAAGTTCAGCCAGAACTGCGGACTTGCGCCCAGAGCGCACGACAATTTGACTGCCATCGCCGCGCTCAGGCCTCGCTTGCCTCGGCACAGTTCATTGATCGTCTTACGAGGCACCTGTAGATGTCGTGCAAGCGCCGTCTGCGATACCCCTATTTCTGCTAATTCGTCCTTGAGCACGAAGCCTGGATGTACGGGTGTAATGTGTTCCATGGTGCAGTCCTTTGCCAAGTCAGTGATAATCGACGATTTCCATGTTGTCAGCCCCATTCTTTTCCCAGCGAAAGCAGATTTGGCATCGAATAGAGAACCTGCTGAGAGGTAAGGCTTGCCTCGGCGCTCACCTTACACCAGGAAACTGCGGAGCGGCTAGAGGAGGGTTGGAGAGAATAGACATGGCCTGCCCTTTCCCTAGAGCCTTTCTCGTCGCGGCAACCGGCGAACACGACTATGAGGCTGATCTGTATCGGCTGAAGGGAGAGTTGCTGTTGCAACTCCAAAAGAGGGGCGCGTCGGCAAGGCAGCTGGGGTTGTGCTCCAGCCTACGGACCTTCGGATATCCACATTGCCCAGGCGGGTTGAAGATCACTGCCCTCACCTCCGGGCGCGAGTAATCGTTTCTGCCTGATTTTTCGCCGGTTTTATGGCTTAGAGTTTGTGTGTTCGGAATAGGCTCTAAACATCTTCCACGCCGGCGAGCACGAGCACTCCTTCGCGGATCAACAGATCGAGGCTGTGCTCCGCAACACGGTTAGCGACTCGTTCTCTCTCTTCTTCCGTGAGCGATCCCGGTAGAGAAATCCAGATATGCGCGTCTTCCTCTTCGTAGCGGACGAAGGAGATTTCCAATTGCGCTTCAGGGCAGAGGTCCCGAATAAAGAGACTGAAAGCGGTGACTGCCGCATCCAGTCTGCTGCGATAGTCACTGAGTGTCTGAAGCATTTCCGCCATGAATAGCGCCTCCTGTCAGCATGGCAACAAACTCCTGCGCCCAGCGCACGACCTGAGTGGCTTGCTTATGGCTCACTCCTTTAGGCCGATAATCCGCGTCGAGTCGAAGTTGAAGAGTACGGTTCAAATAAGGGCCGAAGAGAGCGGAATACAATTTCCGCCGGCGAATCAGTTCGTTGACGAACGAGGCTTGAAGAGCCGGATGACTCCACTCCGAGCGGCTGACTCCGACACGCGCTAAAGCGACTTGCGCTGCCCAGAACATGGCATAGTACGCCCGACTTGTCGCAGAATAGGGGAGATTTTTTTCCAGACAGACTTGGGCTGCCGTCAATGCTTCTTGGGCGCGATCAAGAGACATAGCGCAGTTCTAGCTCTTTACGGTAGCGAGGATCAAGCCTCCTCTTTGGCAATTTCCCATCCTATGCTACCGTCT
This sequence comes from Pseudomonadota bacterium, assembly GCA_005804965.1. Classification (GTDB taxonomy): domain Bacteria; phylum Desulfobacterota; class Binatia; order Bin18; family Bin18; genus SYOC01. The sequence goes on along the minus strand of SYOC01000221.1, from coordinate 3,836 downwards.
CCGCAACATCGGGCGAGGCAGTCAGAGGCAACCAGGAAGGAGCTATCATGCCGCGTGCAGCCGAGGGCGTCGTGCAGGCGCTGAAAGAGGCCGGAGTCAATACCCTCTTCGGCATCCCCAGTATTCACAACATCAGTCTCTATGACGTGCTGCGCCGCGAGCCGTCGATTCGCCACATCCAATGCCGTCACGAGGCAGGGGCGACGCATATGGCCGATGGCTATGCTCGCGCCAGTGGGAAGCTCGGCGTCATCATTTCTTCGACTGGCCCGGGAGCCGGCTTTACCCTCTCTTCGCTGCAAGAAGCCTGGGGCAGTTGCTCGCCGGTGCTGATGATTACTACGGATATCGACGCTGCCAAAATCGGCAAAGGACTCGGGGTGCTCCACGAGCTGGAAGACCAAGGCTCGGTGTTCCGCACGGTAACGAAAGCGACCTTCTGCGTCCGCCCCGGCGATGATTTCCACGCGACTACGAAGAAAGCCATTGAGCTGGCGTTGAGTGGTCGCCCGGGGCCGGTGTGTATTCAGGCACCGACGGATCTTTTGGCTGGAGAAGTAACAACCTCGGCAACGACGGCAGAGGTCGCACAGTCCTCCGCTCCTGCGTTGCCAGCACGGCTCGACGAGGCGGTCGCTCTGCTGCGGCGAGCGAAACAGCCGCTCATCATTCTTGGCACTGACGCCGCTCGTCAGCAGATCTCGGCGGACCTTACAGCATTGGCCGAGGCGCTCTGTGCGCCGGTGATTGTGAGTACGGCAGCGAAAGGAGTGGTGGCTGAGGATCATCCCCTGACTTTTGGCAACCTCGCTCGTCGCATGGTGGTGAAAGAGATCGTGCCGCAGTGCGATGTTGCACTGGCCATCGGTGCGCGGCTGCGCGAAGTGGATGGTAAGCGACGCGGCTTGGTGTTGCCCGAACAATTGATCCACGTCGATTGGGATGAACGCTGGATTGGGAAAAACTTCCCTACAGCCGTGCCATTGGTCGGCGATGTCCGCGCCATTACCACCGAACTGCGCCGTCAACTCGGAGGCGGCGAGCCGTACTCTGGGTCTCGCCAGCAGCGCGTTGCCGAGTGGCGTACTCAATCGGATAGCGAACGTGCGAGTCTCCAGCATGAATTAACTGAAGTGCGCTATCTCGATGCTATCCGTGCCTGCTTGCCACGCGACAGCACCCTGGTCCTCGATAACGCGCAGTTGGCCTATTGGGCGGAGTATTTTTACCCGTCGTACCAAGCCAACGGTATCATTGGTGCCAAAGGGTCGGGCTTGCTCGGCTTCAGTTTTCCTGGCGCGATCGGTGCGAAAGTCGCCCGGCCAGACAAGCCTGTCGTTGGCATCATCGGCGACGGTGGGTTTCTGTACACTTCCCAGGAGTTAGCCACTTGCGTGCGGCACAAGATTGGATTCCCGATGATCGTGGTGAACGATAACGCCTTTGGCGTGATTGGCTACCTGCAACGCACGGCCTACCAAGAAGAGTACGAGGCGAAGCTCACGAACCCGGACTTTGTGGCCTTTGCCAACTCGTTCGGCGTGCAAGCGACGCGTGTACGCACTCCCGAGGATCTCAGCACCACGCTAGAGAAAGCCTTGGCCTCTGGAGAGATGCACCTTATTGAGTTGCAAACGACCATCGCCGCACCGCCGTTCGGGCGGTATTAAAAAAGTATTGAGGAGACCTACCATGTCAGACCGCCGCCTCTCAATTTGGGGATGGGGATATGAAGATCAACAACCGACGCTTGACCAGCGCAAAGCTACGGCGCAGGCGATTGCTGCGAGCCTCAATCGTTCCGACGTTGAGTTAGATCCCGAGCCGAGAGTTGAAGATTTGAAACTGCGGGCTTCGCGCCTGACTCCGCCAGCATCGTTGGCCGCCATCTGTTCCACCTCGACGTATGATCGCGCTGCGCATTCGTATGGCAAAGCCATGCCGGACTTGATCCGCGCGTATCGTCGCCAATTTCCTAATCCGCCTGATGTGGTTGCCTTTCCGCGCTCGGAGGCTGATGTCGTTGCCTTGCTCGACTGGTGTAGCTCGGCTAACGCTTTCGCTATTCCCTTTGGTGGCGGCTCCAGCGTGACCGGAGGCGTGGAGCCACCATCCGATGGTTCGCAACGCGCGTCGGTCTCGATTGATCTTCGTTACTTGAATAAGGTGCTGGAGATCGACAAAACCTCGCGTGCCGCCCGCATTCAAGCCGGGGTGTATGGTCCGGCGCTCGAAGACCAGTTGCGGCCGCATGGTTACACCCTCCGGCATTATCCCCAGTCGTTTGAGGTCTCGAGTTTGGGCGGATGGATTGCCACCCGCTCCGGCGGACACTTTGCTTCGTTGTACACCCATATTGATGATTTCGTGGAGTCGCTGCGCGTGGTCACCCCGAGCGGCACGCTGGAGAGTCGCCGTCTTCCCGGTTCTGGTGCCGGTCCCAGCCCGGACCGTATGTTTATCGGCTCGGAAGGAATCTTGGGGATCATCACTGAAGCCTGGATGCGCTTACAGGATCGCCCGGTGTATCGTGCGTCGGCTGGCGTACGCTTCGAGAAGTTTGAGGCGGCTGTCACTGCTGTTCGGCTTATGAGCCAATCCGGACTCTATCCCACGAACTGCCGTTTGCTCGACCCGATGGAGGTCAAGCGCAACAAGGTTGGTGACGGCACTGGCACGATGGTGATGCTGGGCTTCGAGTCGGCGGACCATCCGCTGGATGCGTGGATGAATCGCGCTTTGGAATGTTGCCGTGACCACGGTGGGACCACACCGAACGGCGTCATCATTAAAGGTGGCGGCGAAACCGCCGGACGCGAAGGTTCGGTGGGCGATTGGCGCGATGCCTTTATTCGCATGCCCTATCAATTTATCTCTATGGCAGCGATGGGTGCGATCTTCGATACCGTGGAAAGCTCGATTACCTGGGAGCGGTTCGATGCTTTCTACGCTGGGGTGATGGACGCTACACGCAAAGCCTTGGACGAAGTTTGCGGCGGTGGCATCCTGTCGTGTCGCTTCACGCATATTTACCCTGATGGTCCCGCGCCGTATTTCACGTTCCTGGGCCTCGGTAAACGCGGTGGCGAGTTGGAACAGTGGAAAGCTCTCAAGTCCGCAGCCTGCGACGCGGTGATTCGCTTGGGCGGTACCATCACCCATCACCACTCGGTCGGGCGGGTGCATAAGCCGTGGTACGATCAGCAACGGCCCGACCTGTTCGCTGCTGCTCTCCGCGCGGCCAAGGCGGCGTTGGACCCGCAAGGCATGCTCAACCCTGGCGTGCTGATTGATCCGTGAAAAATTGCGAAAGCTGGAGAAGTGAAGGAGAAGAGAGGAGCGCTGTTATGTCCGACGCCATGAAGAATATCCTTGCCGCGATCACCTCGGAACACGCCACGTCTGCCGATTACGCGAACTTGCCGGTGCCGGAGGCCATGCGGGCGATCACGACCCACAAAGATGAAATCCGCATGTTCGACGGGATGGAGTCCGAGCAGAAAGATCCACGTCGCAGTCTGCATGTTGAAGAAGTCGGCGTGCCCGAGCCAGGGCCGAATGAGGCACTGGTGGCGGTGATGGCATCGAGCATCAACTTTAACACGGTCTGGAGTGCGATCTTCGAGCCGATTCCCACCTTCCAGTTTCTCGAACGCGCCGCCAAGCGCAGCCCGTGGGATAAGCGGCATGACTTGCCGTATCACATTATCGGCAGCGACGGCGCTGGCGTGATTCTCAAAGTCGGCCCTGGAGTGACGCTCTTCAAGCCTGGGGATGAGGTCACGATTCATTGCAACTACGTTGATATGCAAGCACCAGACGGGCACGACGATTCG
>SYOC01000220.1 GCA_005804965.1 Pseudomonadota bacterium | reverse complement strand
GGCAGGACGAGCGCAGCGAGGACGGGTGAGGGTCGAATGCGGCTTCACCCTCATCGAACTTCTCGTTGTACTGGGCGTGCTGGCGCTTTTGGGTGGCATCGCTTTCGTACAATTTCCGCCCATCTTGGCGCAAGCACGATTGAACAGCGGAGCGCGGCAGGTGGCAGAGGATCTGCAAGTCGTGCGAGCCAGAACGATTGCCCAAAACCGACGCTTCCGCGTCACGTTCCGCACCAGCACCCACGACTATCTCGTCGAAATGGAAGACGGTGCTTCTTGGACGCAGCTCGTCCTTCATGGTCACATCTCGGAAGAGGCGGATGAGGCGCTGATTACTCTCCCGCCTGGAGTGACGATCAATGCAGTCAACTCCGGTGGCATCGTCACGTTCCTGCCGCGCGGGCACGTTGATGGCGGAATCACCGTGACTCTTGGCGCTGCGGCGACTGCTGAGACTAGGAAAGTCGTGGTGAACCTTGCCGGGCGCGTGCGAATCGAATAGAAGAGTTGTGAGTTTTTAGTTGGTAGTTGGTAGTTTCAACGTTTTCTCTTCATGATCGACACGCTTCCTTTCTCCTTGATTGTCTCGTTGACCTTTCTGCTCGGGGTCGTGCTCGGCAGCTTCCTCAACGTCTGTATTTATCGGCTGCCGAAACAAGAGTCGGTGGTGTTTCCCGCCTCGCACTGCCGCTCGTGCCTGCGCGTGTTGTCCTGGCACGAGAATGTACCGCTGTTGAGTTATCTGGTGCAGCGCGGGCGCTGCCGTGGCTGCGGCGAGCGCTTTTCCCCTCGCTATTTTTGGATTGAGTTGCTGACCGCTCTACTCGCCATCGGGCTGGTGGTGCGCTTCGGCTTGACAATCCCTGCGTTGATCTACTTCGTTTTTGTCGCGGCACTGGTGACGATCTCCGTCATCGACATCGACCATTTCATCATTCCCAACCGCATCAGCCTGCCTGGGATTGTGGTCGGCTTGGGCGCATCTCTACTCTTGCCGGCACTGACCTTCTGGGATTCGTTGATCGGTGCTGTCGCCGGGGCGGGTGTCCTGCTGGCTGTCTTTTGGAGTTACTACCTCGTCACGCATGAGCAGGGTCTGGGCATGGGCGACCCGAAGCTATTGGCCATGATCGGCGCGTTCCTCGGCTGGCAAGCGCTAGGATTCACACTCTTCTGCGCCTCGCTGACTGGTTCACTGATTGGCTTGGGGATGATGCTGACCGGTGGTGCCGACCGCAAGACCGCGCTCCCCTTCGGGCCGTTCCTGGCCTTCGGCGCGGTCTGTTATCTGTTCTTTGGCGAGGAGATCATCGGCTGGTATCTGGGCATGTGGTGACGAGGGCGTCGCATGCGCCGACGAATGCGGACGACTCCAGAGTCCGTAGGCCAGCCATAGCGCGACCAGCAAGGTCACGAGCACAATCGGCAGTGCCAGACGCCACCGCCCGGGCTGCTCTTTCTTCTCTGGTTTTTTGCCATGCTCGCTATGCCCATGTTTCCATGGCTGCAAACTGACAAACGCAAGCCCACCGCCGAACATCGCCCAGGACAGCGTCGTCCACGCTGTGTAGCTGTGGGCGAAGCCGAACGACTCAGCCAAAATGTGGGACAGTTCGGCAGAGTAGAACGACACAAAGAACACCTCCAGCCATTCCACTTTGCGCTGGACGCCAGCCACGGTCTGCAGGCTGTCGTTCACGCTGTGAGTCAGTGCTAGTTGCTGGCGTGCTTGTTGCGCGGCGTCCAGGTCCACCAGCGCACGCCGCACATTGTCCAACGCTTCTGGCACGCGCAACCCCTGCCGCGCCAAGGTGTAGAAACGGTTGAGCGCCTCGCGGCTACTGACGACGAAGAAATCACCGCTGACGGCGAAATTGAGCAGGTCCTCGTGCAACTGGTTCGAGGTGGTGTCGAACTGCGGCTGCTGGTCGTCGCGGGGGCGGACGCTCGCCGGCGCTTCGTCTCTGATGCGCGCCAGGATCAAACGCTGCAAGGAGGCGAGCAGATACGGAACGAAGTATTTATCCCGCACGCTAGGCATGCGCTGCTCGTCGAACTGGTGCGGTGGGTCTTGGTCCATGACCAGATGCGCCGCGCCGAGAAACCCGACTCCCGCCCAATGGTGGGAGTTCAAGATGCGCTGCTCGACATCGACCTCGCCTGTCAGTGCGCCGACATGCGTCGGTTCTTCAATCTGCGCTAAGCCGGAAAGAAACGGACCCAGTCGCGCCCGCGCCTCCTCGCGGTCTAGCCTCGCAGTCGCATCGAACCGCGCCACGGTGTAGAGCGAAAAACTGCCTTGCGCCGGCCTCGGTTGTAGCGGTGACAGCAGAAACTCCACCAGCTCGGGCAGGGTAAAGCGGCCGCCCAGTGCCCCCAGGCGCTCAGAGAACGGTGCATCTACGGCTGGCGGTTCCGGGGTGTTCGGATTGAAGCGTCCGGATTTCTCTGGATCGTCGCGCGGGTGAGGGATAAACAACGTCGGCGTCTTTTTCGCCAGTTGCTGCGCCAAGCGGTAGTTGAACCATTTCGCCGCGTCGGGAGCGAGCTGCTGGCCAGCGATCCGTCGCAGGTCCGGTTGCACGCCAAGAGAGAGCAAGCCGACGCCATTTGACGACAAGAACAGCTCAATCTGTACGCCGGGAATCCACGCCAGTGGAACCTGCGACTTCTCTCGGTCGGGATACTCCACCAACGTGGGCGAGCGCAGCCAGCCATCGACGGTAGCCTCCACGCCACGCAGATAGCGGCACGCGCCATCGCCAGCGGGAAAGAGAAACTGCTCGACGGTAGAGAGCAGCTCCTGACGGTAGAGTTCGTGCGGCGTGGCTTCCAGCCGCCAGACCCCGTGTTCGCGGTGACGCAACGCCAGCAACGCAGTCGTCGCCGCGTCCAGCGTCGAGGCATCGAAAAAGAACGGGTAAAGGAAACGCGTGTGCAGCGCCTTCAGCGTGAGCGCCGGTGTTGCATCGAGAAATGTCGTTGACATAGCCGACAACATCGCATCTGCGGCGGGACGTGTCCACCAGCTTTTCGTCATGCCGGGCCCTGAGCTGGTCGAAGGGCCACCAACGTCCCCCATGGCTCACGCCATGGGCTTTATTCTGTCGCCCAGGTGGCTCCTTGTGGTGGTCTGGGCTCAAGACTGCCCCGTCTCCAACCTTCCGTCATGCCGGGCAAGCGCAGCGCAACCCGGCATCCAGGCACTTCAAGTAGGAGTCCCTTCGCCGTGGATTGAAATCCACGGCGACCCTCGTGTCCGCACACCGTGCGGCCTGCGCCGCGTGGCGGCGCTCAATGGTAGGCCGGTCTTTCAAGGCCGGACTTCTGTGGGGAACCTATGACATCGAACCCCTACGCCTCACCCCGTTTCACCAACCTCCGCACCACCTCGGCATATTCCCCCAACGCTGCATACAACCGCTCTCGTTCCTCCGGTGTCAAATCCCGCAATTCTTTCACCAACCCGCCAAACTCTCGTCGCACCAACTCCGCCAGCCCTTCTCCCTGAAGAAACGGTCTCGTCAACTCCAGCGCCCGCACCACATCAGCCGCTGATACCGTCCACTGACCGAGCTGCCAGTAGGTAGCGAAACGAATCCCCAGCGCTTCGACTAGGTCTGGTGTGAATTGCGTCCTGCCAGCGGTGATGTCTTGTTCCCAGAGGGTGATGGCTTCGTCATAGCGGGCTACGGCCTCGGGCAGGCGGCCCACGGCACGGGCGGATCGTTCGCCAGCTTGCGGCAAAATTGCACCGTCTCATCGTTCAGGGCACGGGCATAGTCGACGCGATCATGCATGTTCAAGGTGTCTCCTACGGATAACTGGCTTTCTCTCAAGGTGGACGCAATCTGATTCGTCCCGATGCAACAATGGCGAGCCGTCCTTCAAGTTTGCCCAGAATCTCGGAGCTTTGCAGTAGGGATTCGACAAGTTTCCCGATGAATACGGCTGTTGCGTTACGGGGCAATTCCAGGACAACAATTCCAGCGTAGGCTACTGGGGAATAATTCCGAATGTCGGCGAACCCGAAATCCCCAGTCAGGAGGCAGCTTCGTTGGTTCTGCGCATGCGCTGCAATCTGCGGATCTTTTGCGCTTGCCAAGCCAATATCGCGCACGTCAATGGCCGAATGTCCGTAACGCTCAATCAGCGGCTTCACTAACCGAGGCAGGTCCGCATCGATTAAGAAATGCACGGGATTGGCTAGGCAGCAGGGAGGAGATGATGTTCTTCCTGCTCAATGACCTCGCTGGCGTAGGCCAATGCGGCACGAACATCTTCTTCTGTGACTTCGTACTCTCGAATAATTTCATCGACGTGCATTCCTCCAGCTAAACCTCCGAGGATGCGCACGACTGGGACGCGAGTGCCATAGATGATGGGTTTCCCGTGCTGGATGGCTGGGTCGATAACAATGCGGCTGTTCATAATTTTCGTCTCGCTTGGCAAGGGATGTTCCGATGTCCACTTGATAGCCCGTCCCTGGGAAGAGGACAAGAGGCAACAGCTTCTCTCTTCCCGTCGTGCGTGGTCCTCGGTAAGATAGGCGGCCATGACCGGATTCTTCATCACATTCGAGGGCATCGAAGGCTGTGGCAAGAGCACGCATGTGGCCGCGTTGGCGCAGTCGCTGCGCGAGTGTGGCTATGATGTCGTTGCTACCCGTGAGCCAGGCGGCACAGCGACCGGGCAGACGCTGCGCAACATTTTGCTGCACCCAACCGGAGCCCCGCTGGCGACCGGCGCGGAGCTGCTGCTGATGCTGGCGGACCGAGCACAGCACGTCGAAGAGGTGATCGCTCCTGCGCTCCGTGCTGGGAAGGTGGTGATCTCTGACCGCTTTGTTGACTCCACGCTGGCCTACCAAGGGCATGGTCGTGGCATTGAGCATGATCTGTTGCTGCGCTTGAACACTTTCGCCTGCGGAGGCTACATGCCAGCGCTGACTATTCTTCTCGATCTCTCAGTAGAAGAGGGACTGCGACGTGCGAACAAGCGCCGGGGCGCGACGGAAACTGTGGACCATTTTGAGGCGGAATCGACGGCATTTCACGGACGGGTGCGGCAGGGATTTCTGGCGGTTGCTCAGGCCGAGCCGCAGCGGGTTCGCGTGATCGATTCGCTGCGTCCGTTGGCAGAGATCAGTCAGGAAATTCTCGCTCTTGTCCTCACGCATCTTACGCCCCACGCCCCACGTCCCACGTAACATGTACGCCATGCTCTTCGATTCTATCCACGGCCAAGACCAAGCCCTGGCTACGCTCCGTCAAGCGCTGGCGAGTAATCGCTTGGCACATGCCTATCTCTTTATTGGTCCAACCGGAGTAGGAAAAAAGACCACGGCACTGGCGCTGATGCGAGCGTTGTTGTGTCGCGAGCGGCCCCAGGAAGGCTGCGGCATCTGCTCGGCTTGTGCGTCGGTTACCGCCGGCACGCATCCCGACATGGCGATGGTCGCACCGGAGGTGGGTAAACGCTCGATCAGCATCGACCAAGTGCGCGAGCTGCAGCGGATCCTCAGTTTACGGCCAGTCTTGGGCGGAAAGAAAATTGCGGTAGTTGATGATGCCCACCTGCTCACGCCGCAGGCGCAGAGCGCGTTGCTCAAGCTGGTGGAAGAACCCTCAGGAGATGCGCTGCTCATGCTGCTGACGGTCAATGCGGCGACCCTGTCGCGCCCGTTATTGTCTCGCTGTCAACAGGTGCGGTTTTCCTTGCTTGCGTCAGAAGTGGTCGAAGCCCAGTTGCTGCGCGACTACGACAAAGACGCGGCCACGGCTCATGCGTTGGCGCTCCATAGTCGCGGTAGTTTGGGCCGTGCAGTCACGCTTGATCCAGAGTTATTTACTGAAGAGCGCAAATACGTCGAGGAAGAATTGCACAAGCTGCCGAGTGCGTCATTCTCCGAGTTGTCGCGGTTTGCCGAATGGCTGGTGGCGGATCGGGTGAAGAAGTCGAAAGCTCAAGTCGAAGCCGGCGAAGAACGCCCAACCGGCAATCGCTTGGAACTGGTGCTGTCGTGGTATGAAGAGGTCCTGCGTTGCGTCGTGCTGGGGCGCGAGGGGATCGTGCGTCATCAGGAGAACGCTGCCGTCATGTCCCAACGCGCAGCCGCGCTGGGTGTCGAGGGAGCACTGCGACAACTCACTCTTGTTTATGATACGATCCAAGCCCTCGGTCGCAATGCCAACCGGCAGCTCGCGGTCGAAGACTTGCTGTTACAACTGGCGCGGGAGTGAAGGGGAGCGCCCCCTTCGAGGACATATGCCACGGATTTACATTACCACTCCGATCTACTACGTGAACGGCGACCCACACTTGGGGAGCGCTTATACCATGCTGATTACCGACACTCTCGCTCGCTACTATCGGGCGCGTGGCTGGGAGACGTTTTTCCTCACCGGCACCGACGAGCACGGCGATAAAATCGAAAAAGCCGCTGCTGCCGCCGGCGTCTCGCCCAAAGCATTGACGGATCGAGTCAGCGCTTCGTTTCGCGCCGCGTGGGATGACTGCGATATTACCTACGATCATTTCATCCGCACGACGGACGAGCATCACATCCGCTACGTGCAAGAGGTGCTTGCCCGGCTCTACGACACCGGCGACATCTACTTTGGCGGCTATCAAGGCTTGTACTGTTTCGGCTGCGAGCGCTTTTACACGCCGAAAGAACTCCGCGACGGCAAATGTCCCGATCATCTGACCGAACCGAAAATGATCGAAGAAGAGACCTACTTCTTCCGCATGAGCAAGTATCAGGAGCGGTTAATTGCGCATCTTGAAGCTCATCCTGACTTCATCCGCCCGGAAGGGTTTCGCAACGAAGTCGTGGCCATGCTGCGCGAGCCGATAGGCGACCTGTCGATCTCCCGCCCCAAGACGCGCCTGACTTGGGGCATCGAGATGCCCTTCGATAACCGCTACGTCACCTACGTCTGGTTCGATGCACTGCTCAACTACATCAGCGCGTTGAAGCACAAAGGCGAAGACGTGTTTGAGCGTTTTTGGCCCGAGGCGGAACACTTTATCGGCAAAGACATTCTCAAGCCGCACGGCGTGTTCTGGCCGACCATGCTGATGGCCATGGGCGAGCCGCTCTATCGTCATCTGAACGTGCATGGCTTCTGGACTGTCGAAGGGCAGAAGATGTCCAAAAGTTTGGGCAATGTGATTTCGCCCCTGGACATGAAGGCCAAGATCGGACTCGATGCGTTTCGCTATTTTCTGCTGCGCGAGAGCGTCTTTGGTCAGGACGCGGATTTTCGTGAAGACAGCCTGCATGCCCGCTACAACGCCGAGCTAGCGAATAATATCGGCAACCTCGTGAGCCGCTCGCTGGCCATGCAGGATCGCTACTTCCAAGGCGCAGTGCAGCCGTTGAGCGACCCGATGCCAGAAATCGACCAGCGCTTAGTTGCGGCGTTTGCCCAAGCTGCGGCTGAGGTCGAGCAGCACGTGACGAATCTGTCGCTCAGCCGCGCGTTAGAGGCGGTGTTCCGTGCGACCGATCACGCGAACAAATACATTACCGAAACCGCACCCTTCACGTTGGCGAAAGATCCGGCCTCGCTCCCACGGGTCGGCGCGATTCTTCACAACTTGCTCGAAGCCTTGCGCGTCTCCGCTCAGCTGCTGACGCCGTTCTTGCCGGATACGTGTGAAAAGATCTTTGCGGCGCTGGTGCTGCCGGACGAACGCAAGCGTGTGTACGACCTGCCGTGGGGTCGAGCATTTGCACCCGGGCACCAAGTGCAGAAACCGCAAGCTCTGTTTCCGCGCCTGCCGTAAGGTGTCCATGCTCATCGATTCACACTGTCATCTCACCGACCGCCTTTTCGACGAAGACCTTGAGGCGGTTCTTGCCCGCGCCCATGCCGCTGGCGTGGGGCGCTTCCTCGTCATCGGTGCCAACGGCGACTTTTCTCATAACGAAAAGGCTGTGGCCTTGGCCCAAGCACATGCGTCGATTTTCGCCGTGGTCGGCGTACACCCGCACGATGCCAAGAGCATCACCGAAGAAACCTATACGCAGTTGCGTCAGCTCGCCCAGCATCCCAAGGTGGTCGGCTTAGGTGAAACCGGGCTCGACTTTTACTACGACAACTCACCAAGGGAAGACCAGCGCACGCACTTTCGCCGCTTCATTCGTTTAGCAAACGAACTCGATTTACCGCTGTCGATGCATGTGCGTGATGCCTATGCAGAGGCAGCCGCCACTTTGCGAGAAGAAGGCGGTGGAAAAGTGCGCGGCGTGATGCACTGCTTCACCGGCAGCGAGGCTGAAGCTCACGACCTGCTCTCGCTGGGGCTGTACATTTCCTTCAGCGGCATCGTCACCTTCAAGAGCGCCCACGAGTTGCGCACCGTGGCGAAAGCCGTGCCGCTAGATCGTTTGCTGGTAGAAACCGATTGCCCATTGCTAGCACCGGTACCCTATCGTGGGAGGCGTAACGAGCCTGCCTATGTTGCGCAGGTGGCACACACCATCGCCGAGGTTCGAGGTTGCGGCCTGGAAGAAGTTGTGGCAGCAACCAAACGCAATACCGAAGCCCTGTTTCAACTGATGGCTTGACGAGATTCTCGTCCTTCGCGACATTCCTGACAGATGCCGTAGATTTCCATCTTGTGATCAGTGGCCAAGAACCCGTATTGCCGCGCCACCTTGGCTTGCATTTGTTCGATCTGTGGATCGACAAACTCAATGATGCGACCGCAACGCTCGCAGATGATGTGGTCGTGATGGCGCTCTTCTTCCACCTTCTCGAACCGCGCCTGTCCATCGGCAAAGTGGCGCTCCGCCGCAAGACCGCACTCGATTAACAGCTTCATGGTGCGATACACCGTGGCATAGCCGACGCGGGGATTCACGTGGCGCACCTCGTTGTACAGCTCCTCGACACTGATGTGGCGATTCGCGTCCAGAAAGACCTGCGCAATATCCTCGCGCTGCGAGGTCGCCTTGAGTCCCTGTTCTTTAATCCACTGCCGAAAGATTTCCAGGCGGTTGTTCACGAGGTCACTCCTCCGCCCAACAAGCGCCGCGCCGCTGGCGACAATTGTGTGGTATCCACAGGATGTCGCCCGAGTTCGTCCAGAAGAATTTCGATACGTTCTGATGGCGGTTGATCACGATCCAGGAAGACCATGTTCTGATCATGCACCCGGCATCCACCACCCCGCACCCGATAGCCCACTTCTCTGAGGAGTTTTTCCTCGCGCACGCGAATGCCCAGTTGCTTCGCCAATGCTTTGAGTTCCTCCAGAAGCGCGGCACCTTTTCCGCCCGCCGTCTGTTTTTTCGCCATAGGCTTGCATTCTGGCCAAGGAGGACTGCCTTGTAAAGTAGTCGGTGCGGGAAGAGCAAAAGGCGAAATGCTCAGGCGCTGAGCAAATGGCCAGCTCTGCTCCGAGTGTACCTCTGTCCAAGGCTATCGCAGTGTGGTACAGGTCGAAACAGCCCCGCTGAGGAGAATGGCCTGTGGGGATAGGTCGGAGGGCGGGACCAGAGCAAGCTGTCAGCTATGAGCCGTTAGCTTTCAGCCACACCAGAAAGTTCGGGCATCGCACCAGACCTTCGTCCTTTGCCAAGCTGAGTGCTGACCGCTGATGGCTTCCGGTTGGACCTGAGAAGCAAGTTGTCGTAACCACGAACCCGCTCGCAAGAGCGATAAGGAGGGTTGTATGGCGGATTACGATACTATCATCAAAGGCGGTACGATCATCGACGGCACCTTGATCCCACCGTACCGCGCCGATGTCGGCATCAAGAACGGCATCATCACCAAGATCGGCCATCTAAAAAGCAGCGATGCGACGCGCGTGCTTGATGCCTCTGGGCAAACGGTGGCACCAGGCGCGATCGACCTGCACGCGCATTACGATGCGCCGATTCACTGGGACCCGCACTGCACGATTGGCAGTTGGCATGGCGTGACTTCGGTCACGAACGGCAACTGCGGCTTTGGCTTTGCCCCCGTGCGCCACAAAGACGCCGACCGCTCGATGCTGTCGATGGAACGCAACGAGGCGATTCCTTTCGAGGCGATGAAAGCCACCATGCCTTTCGATTGGGAAACCTTCCCGCAGTGGATGGATCACATCGACCGCATGCCCAAAGCGATCAATATGATCCAACTTGTTCCTGTCACGCCGCTAGTAAGCTACGTCATGGGTGGCTGGAACGAAGCCAAGGCGCGTCAGCCCAACGACAAAGAAATGGCCGAGATTATCCGGGTCATGCACGAAGCGATGGCCTGTGGTGCTGGCGGTTGGGCGGCGCAGCGGCTCACTGGCTACGGAGCTTCGGTGCAGCGCGACTACGACGGCACCTTGATGGTGTCGGACCTCATGGGCGACGAGTTCTATCTCAACATGGCCAAGATGTTGGCAGACTATGATCGCGGCTCGATTCAATTCGCTCAGGTCTCTGGTGCATTAGACGAGGGGACTGACGGTCCACGCCGCGACATGGGCTTTGCCGGTCGTCTGGCCGAGGCGAGCGGGCGACCGACCTTGTTCAACGCGGTACTTGTCACCGACGAACGCCCGCAAGTGTTCCGTGCCATGCTCGACGTGGTGGATTCCTGCAACAAACGTGGGGTGCCGCTGGTAGCGCACGGCTTGACCATGCGTCTCGATTTCCGCTTCTCACTGGAAGAACAGTGGACCCTTTTTGATAACGTTGATGCGTGGCGTGAGGCGACCCTAGGGACGGCAGAAGAACGTAAGGTCAAATTACTCAACCCGCAATTGCGGCAGTCGATGCGCGAGGAATATGACCGCACGAAACAACCGAAGGCGCTGGGCGATATTGCCGAGTTCGTGTGCCGCAAGATTGAGAATGCCGACTTGCGTAAGCAGTATCGAGACCGGACGATCCGCGACATCGCTAAGGAAGAGAACAAACATGTGGTGGATGTGCTCATCGACATCTCGGCTGCCGACAACTGGAAGACGGAATGGCTCACGCCAGTTCGTAACCAAAGCCCGGAGTATTGCAAAGAGTTGTTAAGCCATCGCACGGTGGCCGGGTTCTCCGACGGCGGTGCCCACACCAAGTTCCAAACCTTGGGTGCCTATGTCACCGACTTGCTCACTTGGATGGTGCGCGACACCAGCATGATTACCCAGGAACAAGCGCATTATCACCTCAGCTACCTGCCTGCGTGGGTAGCAGGGTTCCGTGATCGTGGCGCGATTAAGGAAGGGCTCGCGGCGGATATTCTCGTCTACGATCTCGCGAAGCTGGCGGTCAAGCCGATGGAAGTGCTCTACGACGTGCCGCCCAACAACTGGCGTCGGGTGCAAGGAGCCGAAGGCTATCGCTGGATCATGGTCAACGGCCAAGTCACGTTCGAGAACGGCCAAGCGACCGGCTCGCTGCCGGGGCGGCTGTTGCGCTGCTAGTAAGCGTCAACAGTCATGCCGAAACGGTAGGGCGGCAGTGTCCGCCCTCCGTCCCCATCAAGAATCTTTTGTTTCAAGTTCCGATATCTGGCGGAGTGATTCCTGGTGTTGGACTTACCCCAAGAGAAGTGTGAGTATTTGCTAGTAGCGCTTGAGGCGGAGGCAGCTTAACTGATAGAGGAACCCCCAGGAGATTTGCTTATGGTTCAGAAGACGATGATTGGCCGCTATATCGTTACCGATTCCCGCGTTTGTCACGGGCAGCCTACCTTTCGCGGCACCCGGATTATGGTCCGACAAGTGCTGGAGCAGGTTGCCCGAGGTATGGCCTGGGAAACGATTGTGGAAGAATGGCGAGGGAAGGTGCCGAAAGAAGCCATTGCTGAAGCTGTTCATTTGGCTATGCATGCATTTATGGAACATGCGGACGAGTATGTGGTTGAGATGCCTGCAGCATGATTATCTTGGACGAAAATTTTCCCGAGAGTCAGCGCCAATTGCTGCGAGGTTGGCGTATACCGATTAGACAGATTGGCTATGAAGTCGGCAGAAGTGGGATGCAAGATGAAGAGATCCTCCCGTTTTTATTGCAACGCCGTCGGGTAACGTTCTTCACCCTCGATCAAGGGTTCTCCAAACGGCATCTGTGTCATGCGCGGTATTGTCTGGTGTATCTCGACGTAGAGCAATACGAAGCTGCGGCGTTTGTCCGTCGCGTGCTCCGCCATCGGCAGTTCGACACGGATGCCAAACGCGCGTCGACGGTCATTCGTGTTTCGCATAGTGGGCTTGCCGTATGGCGACTTCCTGCCCAAGAAGAACTCCGCTTCAAATGGCTGTAATGAACAAGCAACAAGAATCTTAACACCTCATTTCGTTATGCCACCCACCCACACTCGCTGGCTCATCGTTGCTCTGATTTTTGTCATGGGCATGTTGATGTTTATTGACCGGGTGAACATCTCCATCGCCGCCAAGCACCTCATGCCCGAGTACGGCTTGAGCGAGGTGCAGATGGGGGCGATGTTTAGCGCGTGAGACGCTGCCCTCCCTGCCCGTCGAGTTTCACGCGCCCGTGGAAGGGCGCAGTGAGAGCGAACGCTCTCGTCAACGGCAAGGCTTACTCTACCCCCAGCTTCTTCTTCCCTTCGGCAGACATCATGTCCGGGTGCCAGGGTGGGTCCCAAACGACGCGCACATCGGCTTCGGCGACGCCGGGAAGGACTTCGATGCACTGCTGAGCATCACGAGCAATCGACGGCCCCATGCCGCAGCCTTGGGCGGTCAGTGTCATCTGGACCAACACGCGGCTGTCGCCATCGGCGATAGGCTCGATCTGCATATCGTAGATCAGACCTAGGTCCACGACGTTAATAGGAATCTCAGGATCGTAGACATTGCGGAGTTGTGCCCACACCATCTCTTCAGTCACCGGACCATCAAGGTCTGCGACACCAACCGGATGCGCATGAGGGGCAGAGTCTTTTCCCAAGGCATCAGCGTCGCGTTGAGCAACGCGATACAGTCCGCCATTTGGCAAACGTACGGTGTAGGTCTCGCCCAGTGCTTGGGTGATGACCACAGGCGTACCTTGGTGCAGGGTGATGATGGTGCCGAGCGGAATCTGTTCCGCCTGACAATCGCGAGTGAGTTCGATTTCTTCTAGTGGCATGGGAGTCCTATGGTTGTGGGGGCGAGCGTTGGGCGTGATTTAGTGCAGGGCGTGCGGCTCGCTTAGTGTAAACGGCGCAATCTGCGCGTCGAAGCGTTCGCCAGTAGCGGACAGCATCTGATATTCCCCGTGCATGGTGCCGAAGGGCGTGCCTAGCGGACATCCTGACGTGTACTCAAACGCCTGCCCCGGCTGGAGAATAGGTTGTTCACCGACGACGCCTGGGCCACGGACTTCTTCTTCCTTGCCGTTGGCATCGGTGATGACCCAGTGCCGGCTCTGGAGTTGGACGGTTTGTGTGCCTTCGTTGATGATTTGCACGGTATAGAGGAAAAACCACTGCTGCTGTTGCGGTCGCGACCGCGTAGGGTCGAACCGCGATTTCACGTGCACACGCACGCCTTGAGTAATGGCTTCGGAAGTAAACACAATGGCCTCGCTCTTCTCGGGTAGTGTGTTGGATAGTGGAATGTTGGAGACCGCCAGAGTGTACTGACCACCCCACGGCCCGTCAACAGTGGCGAGAGGGGCCGCCGCTTGACAGCAGCGGGTGTCTAAAGGCACTACGGAGAGCAGTCTTGCGAAAGAAAGAGGCGCACATGCACACCCATACCCTCGTCGTCCTCAAAGGCGACGGCATTGGGCCGGAGATTATTGACGCGGCAATCCAGGTGCTGGCCGCAGTCGAAGCCCGCGAGCAGAAGTTCCATTTCAACTTCCAGTTCCATCCTGCCGGGGCGGATTACTACCGACGCAGCGGAACAAATCTGTCGCCGGAGACCTTTGCCGCCTGTCAGCAAGCTGATGCCATTTTGAAGGGGCCGACGGGACTGCCCGAGGTCCGCAAGCCTGATGGTACTGAGGCTGGCTTGCTTGGTGGCGTGCTACGCAACGGACTCAACCTCTACGCCAATATCCGCCCGATTCGCCTCTTTCCTGAAGTCAGCTCGGCTCTGGCAGGAAAACAGGCAGGCGACATCGACTACGTCATCGTACGCGAGAACACGGAAGGTGCGTATTTCTCGCGCGGCCAAGGCGAAGTGACAGAGGCAGGGGTGCGGGACATCATTTCCATTACCCGGGCAGGAACCGAACGCATCGTGCGACGCGCCTTCGATCTGGCACGGCAGCGTCTCGGTGCGCCGCACGACGGCATCCGCCGCGTCACTTGCGTCGATAAGAGCAACGTCTTGCGCGGCTTCGCATTGTTCCGCCAAATTTTCTTGGAGATTGGCGAGCACTATCCTGACATTGAGAAGCACTGTCTCTATGCCGACGCCGCAGCCCAAGCGCTCGTGTTGTGGCCTGAGCGCTTCTCGGTCATCGTGTGTGAAAACTTTTTAGGCGATATTCTCAGCGACTTGGGCGCAGCCACCGCTGGCGGGCTTGGCTTCTGTGGGTCAGCGAATATCGGCGCACAGCACGCGATGTTCGAGACCACGCACGGCTCGGCACCCGCGCTGGCTGGGCGGAACAAAGCCAATCCCCTCAGCGCCATTCTGACTGCGGCAATGATGCTGGAATGGCTCGGCGAAGCACGGGCTGCGGAGCGCGTCATGACCGCAGTGGAAAGCGTTTGCCGAGAGAAGAAAGTGTGGATTGATGCCGACGGCTGTCCGGTCGAAGGTACACGCGCCGTGGCTGAGGCGCTGTGTCAAGCAATCGCCGACGCCTGACCTACGTTTCAGCTAAAAGCCAGCAGCTAAGAGCTAAAAAGGGGAGTACGCAATGAAATTCGGATTGCATTACCAACTGCCGTGTCGGCCCGAACAATCGCCGGTACAGCGCTATCGCGACACGATTGAACAAGCCGTCCATGCCGAAGCGCTGGGGTTCGAGTCGGTGTGGCCGGTCGAACAACACTTCAACGCCGAGTTGTCGATCTCACCGGCTCCGTTGCTGACGCTGGCGGCAATTGCCGAGCGCACCCAGAACCTTCGCTTGGGAATCGCCATCGTGCTCCTCTCTTTATCCCACCCTGTGCGGGTGGCTGAAGAGATCGCCACGCTCGATGTCATCAGCAATGGTCGTGTAGAGTTTGGCATTGGCCGTGGATCGATTCCCACCCACTTTACCGGCTATGGTCTGCAACAATCCGAAAGCCGTGAGCGCATGTTGGAGAGTCTCGCACTGATTTTACAGTCGTGGACAAGCGAGCGGGTGTCGTTTCGAGGACAGTTCTGGAATATTGATAACATCGCCGTCGTTCCCAAGCCTGTGCAACAGCCGCACCCTCCCGTGCGCGTGGCAGCCAACAGCGCTGATACCTTTGAGTGGGCAGGTCGGCAGGGACACCCCATCTTCGTAGCTTCGCAGGTCAACCCTTTCCGTAAAATCAAAGAACTGTTGCCCATCTATCGCCAAGCGCGTAGTGCGGCTGGACTGCCTGCGCCTAGCGCCGACGATGTCACGTTGCTCGGCCCCGTCTACGTGGCCGAAGATCCCGCGCAACTGCGGCGCGAACTTGAGCCAAGCATCAAACGCTTTCTGGCCTCGATTTCTTCGATCTATGCCTCGGCGGGGCCGCTGCCGGAAGGGCGTATCAAAGAAGTGATGGAGCGCGTACGACAAATGACCTACGAGAAGGTGTGTGAAGTGATGGCGATCTTCGAGACGCCAGACGCCTGTGTGGCACGCTTGCAACAGTATCAGCAAGAGTTTGGCATGGGCCGGGTGATTTGCTGGTTCAACCCTGGAGGCCTAGTCGCACACGAACACGTCCTGCGTAGCATGGAGTTGTTCGCCAAGAAAGTCATGCCACACTTCGAGTGCCGAGTGCCGAGTGCTGAGTAACGAGTCACGAACCACGAATCACGAGCCACGAATCATGGATTACAAACGCGAATTTCTGGATCTCCTCATTAAGAAAAATGCCCTGAAGATTGCTACGGACACGAAATCTTTCTTCAAGCTCAAGAGCGGGCGCATGAGTCCGACGTTCGCCTCAATCGGTGCGCTGACCGACGGCGAAAGTTTAGCCATGCTCAAGCAAAGCTATAGCCATGCTGCGATGGATGGAGTGAAGAGCGGGGTGCTGCAAGATTTCCAATACGTCTTTGGTCCGGCCTACAAAGGCATTAATCTGTGCGCCCTTACCTGCGAAGGGCTGTACGAACTCTTTGGCAAGAACACCAGTTATCTCTACGACCGCAAAGAAGAGAAAATCTACGGCGAAGCCACGCAAGGCACTGATGCCAGCAAAGTGCTTGTTGGTGCCGAGAAGTTTGTCCCCGGCGGGGCGATGATTTTAGTCGATGACGTGATTACCACCGGCCAAGCCAAGTATGAAGCGCTGGAGAAAATTCGCCTGTTGCAGGATTATACGCTGGCTGGAATGGTCATCGCCGTTGATCGCCAAGAGCTGATGGGCAACACGCAGACTCCCGGTGCCTACAGCGCTGTGCAGGCCTTAGAGCAGGAGCTGGGGCTTAAAACCGTGGCCATTTTAACCATGCAAGACGTTTTCGCATTCGTCAAAAACACCTTGGACAAGCCTGTGCGCCGCGCTTGGGTCGAATATTACGAACAGTATGGAGCCGTGCGGATGGAATAGCGGAACGCTCGAAATTACCTAAAAGACCTGGATTCCGGC
>SYOC01000219.1 GCA_005804965.1 Pseudomonadota bacterium | reverse complement strand
GCTGGCGCGATCATCGCCGGCGGCAGCGGCACGGCCTCGGAGAAGATCAAAGCTCTGCGCGAAGCCGGAGCACACATTATTCCTAGCCCGGCAGAAATGGGCGTCACGCTCGCAAGGGCGATGGGCAAGTTGTAAGGCCAGCAGGGCAAACGTTAATAGTGATAGCGGAGCTGAGCAAGGAATAAAGAGTCTGCCTCAATCTTATAGACGAGTCGATGCTCGTCAGTGATCCGTCGCGACCAGTATCCAGACAACCCGTGCTTCAAGGGCTCAGGTTTGCCGATACCCTCGAACGGAGTCCGCTGCGTGTCCTTGATGAGCATATTGATGCGTTGGAGGATCTTGCGATCAGTCCGTTGCCAATACAAATAATCCTCCCAGGCATGTTCGGAAAAAACGAGCTTCACTCGGCTAACTCCCGCTCCGTGCCGCCGTCTGCTTCTAGCTCAGCAATAGACTCGATCAAACGTCGGGCATTCTTGGGGCTACGGAGAAGATAGGCGGTTTCTTCGAGTGCTCGATAATCTTCTAACGAGAGGAGTACGACGGAGCGTTGATTTTTGCGAGTAATAATGACCGGGGCATGGTCATCGCAAACCTTCTCCATCGTCTGAGCAAGATTACTACGAGCATGAGAGTACGAGATAGCATCCATTCCCAGCCTCCTTGTTCGACTTGTACGACTTGTACGAAAAATCGTACAAGAGAGACATATCCTTCACAACGCCCGGCAGCGGACGTGGAGAATACTGTTCGGTTCATCCGGTCGTGTTTTGGAGGGAAGTGCAAGGCGACG
This sequence comes from Pseudomonadota bacterium, assembly GCA_005804965.1. Taxonomy (GTDB): domain Bacteria; phylum Desulfobacterota; class Binatia; order Bin18; family Bin18; genus SYOC01. The sequence continues at coordinate 11,917 of SYOC01000219.1, read as the reverse complement.
GTTAGGCAGCGGTGTGAGGTCGCTTTGCAAGGAGATCATCATGAATACGAGGCGTTCGATCGTGGATCGACTGATCCAGTTTGCGAAGCCCCGGTTGGTAAGCAGCTTCGCGCCGCCTCCGACGCAGATCGCTCCGAATCTCTGGTCGCTCGACCGTCGTCTGCGCATGCCGGGCGGCCTCAGTCTTCCAACTCGAACAATCGTGATGCGCTTGCGTTCCGAAGCGCTCCTGGTCGTATCACCGCCGCCGGTCGAGATCGGTGGACTCGACGGCTTGGATGCTCTCGGAGCCGTCGCGGAGGTTCTCGTTCCCAATAGCTTTCATTACTTGAACGCGCCCGGGTTTCTCGCACGGTATCCGCAGGCGACTCTTTGGGTGGTTCCAGGGCTCCACCAGCGTGTCTCTGGGCTACCCTGTGGCCAGGAGTTGTCGGATCTGACTCCACCGTCCTGGCAGGGTGAGATTGAACACCTTGTACTGGGGCCTGTCCGTGGCGTTTCCGAGGCGGCGCTTTTCCATCGTCCGAGCGCGACGCTGATTCTCACTGATCTTGCGTTTCACATGCTCCAGTTCGAACATCGCCTTGAGCGAATAGTGTGGCGGCTGAGTGGTGTGCCAGCCGGGTTTGGTCCCAGTCGCACCGCTCGGCTCCTCCTCCTTGGTGATCGAGCTGCTGCCTGTGCCTTTCTTGAACGCGTGCTGGCTTGGCCGTTTGAGCGCGTGCTGGTTGCACATGGGGAACCGCTTGAGATGAACGCGGTCAATGTGTTTCGGAGGGCTTTTGCGTCGTATCTCACCCGACCGGGCGGGGCCTCGCAACCTCCTGCGCGGTAGCGCCACCTGCTTGCAGTTCGCCTCGAATGCGAAAAGCTGCGGCGTGGCGAACAGCTAACTGAGTTCTTTGCTTGAATAGCCGAGGATTCGCCGCGCGATAATCAATAAATTGATCTGTTGCGTACCCTCGAAGATGTCGTTGATCTTGGCATCGCGCATCCATTTTTCGACCAGATTTTTGCGTGAATAGCCTAACGGGCCGAGCAGCTCAACAGCTTTTTGGGTGACCTGCGTGACAGCAAGCCCAGCTTTGGCTTTGGCCATGGAGGCTTCCAAGCTGTTCTGGATGCCTTGATCCATCATCCAGGACGCACGCCACGTCAGCAGCCGTGCGGCTTGCAGATTGGCTTCCATGTCCATGAAGTCACGTTCCACTGTCGTCAGTTTCGTCGTCGGCACGTGATAGCGAATCTCCACGCCTTCGCTTTGCAACACTTCACGCACGAAGTCCACCGCCGCGCGACCGATGCCGATAGCGCTTGCCGCGACAATTGGGCGGGTGGCGTCGAAGGTGGCCATGACGCCTTTGAAGCCTTCGGTCGATTGCTGCACTTCCGCACTGCCAAGGATGTTTTCGACCGGGATGCGACAGTCCTCGAAGACCAACATGGCGGTGTCCGAGGCGCGGATACCCATTTTGTTTTCGACCTTGGCCACGGTCATGCCAGGGGTATGGTGATCGACGATAAATGCCTTGATGCCACCACGCCCGGCGGATTTATCTACCGTCGCCCAGACTACAACGAACCCTTCTGATTTCTCCACGGCCATGAGTCCACTCGTGCAGAAGATCTTGGTGCCATTGATCACCCACTGATCGCCATCGCGGACAGCGGTGGTGGTAATCGCGGCAGAATCCGAGCCGCAGCCGGGTTCGGTGATGGCCATCGCGGCCCATTTGGGCGCACCGTCGCGAAACCGGGCGAGGAAGCGTTCTTTTTGCTCAGGTGTTCCTGCCGCCATCACCGCAGCACCGCCGAGACCGGGATTGGGAATGCTCAGATACAGGCCAGCATCGCCCCATGATAATTCTTCGATGACCACGGCCATGCGCACTTGCTTCTCGGAAGGTTTGCGCTCGCTGCGGGCTTCTCTTCTGTCGCTACCGATACTCACCAGCCCTTTCGAGGCATTCCACATCATAGTGAGCCATTCCATGGGCTTTTCATGCTCGCGCTCATCGTACTCACGTGAGAGTGGGCGCATGCTGGTTTCTGCTGCCACATGCACCAGAGTGCGAGCGTTGGTAATGTCGGAGGAAAGAGAAAAGTCGATCATGGGAGACTCCGGAGTTTGTAGTTATTAGTTTTTGGTTATTAGTCTTTGATGAGGAAAGGCAAGGCTTTTTGCCTCTTTGAGGTTCAGCGAGTTCAAGGGTTTTGGAACTAACAACTACTGACTAATAACTGTCCTATACCATTGCCAGCCCGTCAAACGTGGCGAATCCCCGGCCATTGCGTAACCAGAGTTCCACCGGATGATCGCGAATGTAGCCGTGTCCGCCGAGAATCTGCACGGCATTATCCGTGACTTTGAGTACCATGTTGGCAGCGTAATTTTTGGCTAAACAGGCTTCACGGGTGGCGGCTGACACGGGTTCGTGTGGGGTGTCTTGCCCGGAGTCGATTTTCCACGCGGCTTCCCACGTCAGCAGACGTGTAGCATCAATTTCGATCGCCATCTCTGCAAGCATGAAGGCGACGGCTTGCTTCTGGGCAATGGCGCTGCCGAAGGCGCGGCGTTCCTTGGCATAGTCGCGGGCATACTCGAACGCTGCACGTGCTACTCCCACCGCAAGTGCGGACAAGGCCACACGGGAGCGGTTCAGCAACGGGGAAAGAGAGCCGTGCAACTGCGCTGAGGCTGGTAGGCGGCAATCGTTGAGGATTAGTTCATACGTGGCGAGGGCTTTAAGCCCCATGTTTTTTTCGCGTTCCCCAATGACAAGCCCTGGGGTATCGCGGGGGATGAGAAAAGCAGCAACTTTGCCTTCGTCTCTCGCGTAGACAAGAAGATGTTGAGCCTCAGCAGCGAGCGGCGTGTAGCACTTGGTGCCGTTGAGGATGACATCGCCATTACGCCGAGTGGTGATTGTGGCCAGCTCGTTGATATCGAATCCGAAACGAGGCTCCATGACTGCTGCGGTACCAGCGGTAAATGTTGCTCCAGTATAAGCCGGTAACACCTGTTGCTGCTGAGCAGAGTTGCCCAAGGCAAGGACCGGTTCAATGACCAAACGCGGGGCGAGTAGATGCAGTGCGATGGCAAGGTCTGCCCATGCCAATTCTTCACAGATTAATGCTCCAGTGAGCGCCGAGGGCATGTCGCCGGCCCCACCCAAGGCTTCAGGGATGGTGTTTTGGACAATCCCTAGCTCCCAGGCTTGTTGGATGAGTGGTGGCGGGATGAAACCAGTTTCATCCGCTTCGTGTGCGGCTGGGCGGATACGCTCTTGAGCGAAGCTGGCGATAGAAGCGCGAATCAGTTGCTGTTCTTCCGTTGGTTGAAAATTGACCATGGAGACTCCCTTCTATGAGCGGCTCTCAGCGCGGAGTGCAGTTTCAGTGGCGGAAGGGAGTGGTTCTTTCCTCAGCGGCAACCACACCTGAAACGTTGAGCCTTTTCCGAGCGTGCTGCTGGCCGAGACTGTGCCGCCAAACGTTTCAACGAGTTGACGGACGATATACAGCCCCAACCCGACCCCTTTCGTTTTGAGCGGAGAGGTAGGCGGCACTTGCTGGAAGGGCTCGAAGATCGAGGAAAGCGAGTCCGGAGAGATGCCGATGCCGGTGTCGCGGACTGAGAGGAGCAAGCCGCTGCCTTCTCGCTTGGCACGGACAGTAATGTTGCCGGCCTCGGTGAATTTGAGGGCATTAGCCAGCAGGTTCTTCATAATCATGCGCAATTTAATCGGATCGGTCAGGAGCGCAGGCAGCGCCGCTGCTGTATGCCAGAATATTTTGACGTTGGGATGCTGCCGCAGCGGTTGCATATCGACGGCAAGTTCCTCGAAGAAGGTAGACAAAGAGACGGGCTGCCAGACTGTGGCGTCGCGCCGATTTTGTAGACGACTCAAGTCTAGCGTGGCGTTGACAAGGTCTAACAACTCTTTGGCGCTTTTGCTCATGCGGTCGAGAACGCGAGTCTGCTCTGGATTGAGCGGGCCGAAGCTGTGTTCGCTGAGGAGTTCGTTGTAGCCGATGATGATATTGAGCGGGGTGCGAAGTTCGTGAGAAACCGAGCCAAGGAATTCCTGCTTCAGACGATTCGCGCGGGCTAATTCTTCGATCGACTTGACGTTGGCGAGGACGAGGGACGCCAGTTGCGCAATCCCCAGAGCGATTTGCCTATGGTACGGCTGCAGAGACTGCCCCTGTCGATACCAAACACTCAGGACACCGATGATGTCACTGCCACGTCGCAGAGGGATATGCAGGACCGTGGCAATATGGAAGCGCTGAAACATGCGCTGGATGACGGGGTCTCGTAACGCTTTCGTCGTTTGCGTCACGATGCCTCCTTGAGCGAGACGGGTGAATAAACGAGCAAGACGGCGACGCGGCAATTTGAGCGTTTGCCGCTCTTCGATTTGTTCAGCGGTGCCTTCCGAGGCGGCGACAATCCGATACCCTTCTTCCGCTGATTCTCGGAGCATCGTGTGGCTATAGGCGGCGTTAAGCGCTTTGGCCGCGAGCCGACACAACCGGTCCAGTGCCGTCGGCATATCGAACGAAGCCAGCAACTCTTGGCCGATTTCGGCAAGTGCCGCACTGACACTTGCACTTTCCTGCTGTTGGGCCTCGGTGCGCCGCCTCTCCGTTACATCGCGGGCGATGCCTTGATACCCGATCGGCACCCCTTGGCGATACAGCAAGCGCGCATTGACATCTACTGGTATCCGGCGACCATCTTTTGCCAGCATGTCTATGGCATACGTGGGCGAGGCGCGACCGACGAGTTGCTTGTCCAACACTTCTCGCCCAAGTGAGAGATATTCTGGCGCAAGCACTTGTAAGATGTTCAGTGCAAGCACTTCCGTGCGGTTATACCCCAGCAGGCGTTCGCCGGTTGCATTCAGCGAGGTAAAATTTCCCAACAGATCATGGGTATAGATAATATCGTTGGCATTCTCGAACAAATCGCGGTAGCGTTCTTCGCTGGTGCGCAAAGCTTCCGTCAGGTGCGCACGTTCGAGCGCTAATGCGGCCTCATCCCCGAGTATTTGCAGCAGGCGAATCTCCTCAGCGCTTGCTTTCCGGCGCGTGACGAATCCGAGTACCATTGCCCCCACAGCGCGTGTTCCGTTCAAGAGCGGAACGACCCACACCCCGCGGATCAGCTCATAGCGTTTGCGGAAGCGTGCACTGAGTTGCGGGTCATTAAACCAGTCGCGTTCGACGATTGGACGTTGTTGCCGAAAAGCCTGTACGATGGGTGCAAAATCTTGCTGCAAATCAATGCGCTCTTGGTTCAGCGATTCTGCACCCTCGCCATAAGCTGCGACCTCTTCCAACTCTGTGCCAGCCGGATTCACTAAGAACAGGGAGCTGTAATCGGCACCGAGTAACTGCTGCGCCCGAGAGAACAGGTGATCGGCGATGGTCTTGGCATCTGGCGAGCGGGCCAAGTCGTGAGCAAGGCGATAGAGAAAATCCTGCTCAGGCGGCTGCTGCGATGCATTGGCTCGCTGAGAAGCGATGCCCATTGATTTCCGAAGCTGAGACAAAGGTAGTATCCGCTACTGCACAAAAAGTTCGCCCTTTTATAGCTGATATTTTGTATCTGAACAGCGGGGATGGGTTATCGAGAGAAAGTGACCTCACCCCGCCCGGTACGCAATCTTTCCGAAGAGTCAGGGAAGAGTCTGGATGGGGTGCTGCCCCTGGCTGCGGATTGTTTTTGACTTCTATCTGAGAGCCTTTTAGACTCAACTCCGCTATGATTCCTCCCCGAGTACTCAATTTTCGCGGTGTCGTCGCTCTCACGTTCTTTTGTGTCGCCGGCGGGGCCTACGGTCTTGAAGATACCGTTGGTGCAGCCGGGCCGGGGCTAGCGCTTCTCGGCATTCTCCTTGTTCCCTGGCTGTGGAGCTTGCCTACGGCTCTCATGGCTGCCGAGTTGGCTGCCGCCATGCCGGAAGATGGTGGCTATGTTGTGTGGGTCAAACGGGCCTTTGGACGGTGGTGGGGCTTTCAAGAAGGCTGGTGGAGTTGGTTCTACAGCTTCGCTGATAATGCCCTCTATCCGATCATGTTTGTGGATTATCTCACCTACCTGCGCGGCGACATGTCGGCGGTGGAACGGTGGATCATCGGCACCACCGTGATTGCCGTCGTGGCTGTCCTCAACCTGCGCGGCACGCAATTGGTCGGTCGCCTTGCCGTCATGTTCACGTTACTTGTCTTAGCTCCATTTCTTGTGTTCACGATCATTGGCGCACCGCACGTTCAGCTTTCTGCATGGTCGGCACGCACGGAGAACATCGAGTGGGGGCTGCTGGTGAGCGTGTTGCTGTGGAACACCTGCGGGTGGGACAACGCTGCCTGCTGTGCCGGGGAAGTACGCCAACCAGGGCGGGTGATTCCTCGGGCGATGGTGACGACTGTCGTGCTGGTGACGCTGGCGTATCTGTTGCCGGTCGCGGTGGGGGTTGGCGTTGACCACAACTGGGAGGCATGGAAAGAGGGCTATTTCCCACACGTCGCCGCCCAGGTCGGCGGACCGTGGCTGGGCACGTGGCTGACGGTGGCCGGACTCATCAGTGCCGTGGGGTTATTGAGCAGCTTACTCTGTACCTCGGCACGCATTCCCTACGCTTTAGCCATGCACGATTTATTACCAGCGAGGTTTGCTGCCGTGCATCCGCGCTACGGCACGCCGTGGGTGGGCATTCTCATCAACAGTGTTGGCACCGCGCTTCTTCTTCCTTTTTCCTTTCAAGAAGTCATTGAGCTAAACATGTTTCTGTACGCGTTAGCGTTGATCCTAGAATTTGCCGCCTTAGTGTGGTTACGTCTGAAAGAACCCGAAATGCCGCGCCCGTATCGCGTGCCGTTTGGCTTGCCGGGGGTAATCGCACTGAGTATTCCCCCGGTGGCGTTGTGTGTCATCAGTCTGAGCCTCGCCTCCTGGGCGACGGTGTTCGTGAGTGGGGCGGCTATCAGCCTTGGGATGGGGATTTTTTGGGCAAGAGAGTTTTCCTTGCGCAAGGCTAGGGAGAGGAGTAAAGAAAGCGCAACAGCTTGAAGGGGAGGGAGCCATGGACTTTCGTTATACGCCGGAGCAGGAAACCTTTCGCACTCGTCTGCGTACATGGCTGGAGACCAATAAACATGAAGTGTTCGGCGAGGGGTCCGACCCTCTCAACGAACGCGACGAGGATGGCGATGCACGTTGGCGTAAGATTCTGGAGTGGCACCGCCGCTTGCATCATGCCGGTTATGTCGCGTTGCATTGGCCGAAAGAGTGGGGCGGTGGCGGAGCGAATTTAGTCGAGCAGGTCATCTATCAGGACGAAGTTTTGCGTCTGGGGCTGCCGTTATATGGCGCGAATCAGCTTGCGCTCGACCGTATCGGCTTCACGCTGATGGCGTTCGGCACGGACGAGCAGAAACGACGATATTTGCCCAAGATGCTCACCGCCGAAGAAATCTGGTGCCAGGGGTATTCCGAGCCGGGGGCTGGCTCTGATCTGGCTGGGTTGCAAACCCGTGCCGTCCTCGATGGCGACGATTTTGTGGTCAATGGACAGAAGGTGTGGACGAGTTTGGCGCATCGTGCTGACATGCAGGTGCTGCTGGTCCGTACCGACCCTGATGCTCCTAAGCATCGCGGGATTTCGTACTTGCTGGTGGATATGAAAACGCCAGGCATCACCGTGCGCCCGCTGGTGCAGATTACCGGGGATTCAGATTTCAACGAGGTCTTTTATGAGAACGCCCGCGTTCCTCGTCACAATTTAGTGGGCGAGATCAACCAAGGTTGGCAGGTCTCCATCGCGACGTTGATGTACGAGCGCGTCTCTGGCGGGACGCGTCATCCTGTCGAACGCACCTTGAACGAATTGATTGCCATCTCACGCGATCTTGAGTTCGAAGGGATGCCGGCTGCGAAACATCCTTACGTGCGTCAGAGGCTCGCTCATTTCGCCAGCGAGGCAATGTGTTTGCGCCTCAGCCGTTATCGCTCCTTAACTGCTCAGCTCAACGGCAAAATCCCCGGACCAGAGAGTTCGTATGGCAAACTGCACGCGACCGAACTCAACCTGCGCGTGGCTACGTTTGCCGATGAATTGCTTGGTCCGCATGCCCAACTTGAGCGTGGTGCGGCAGGTGCAATTGAAAATGGCCGCTGGCTCTACCGGACCCTGCGTGCACGTGGGCTGACCATCGCTGCTGGGTCGAGTGAGATTCAACACAACATCATTGGCGAGCGTGTCTTGAAATTGCCGAAGGGGTGAGGGGGAGGCAAGCAGAGAAAGGAGGTCTGGCGATGAACCGTGTCGATACACAGCGTAATTTCGATCCGCGTGTGGAAGACCCTCAGGCGTTGTCGCGGCTCTCACGACGGGGATTTCTTGGGGGCATGCTTGGCGGCATGGCTGCTGGAGCTGCCGTATTGTCGTTCGGGAGCAAAGCGTTTGCTTTGACTACCCCGGCAGCGACTACGTCCGGGAAAGGCGCGGCACCCGACGATGAACGGTATTGGGAATTTGTCGCCAGTCAGTTCCTGCTGCGCAAAGGCATTGCCTATATGAACACCGGCACGCGCGGGCCTTCGCCGCGCACCGTGCATATGGCGCAGCTTGATGCGCTTCACGAGGTCAATGCTGATTATTTCGGCTTTACCAAGACCGGATGCAACAAAGCCTTTGTCGATGCGCTGCGTCAGAAACTGGCCACGTTTATCGGTGCCAAGCCCACAGAGATCGCGTTCACCAGCAACACCACCGAAGGCATGATCTACGGCACCCTCGGCGTCGATCTCAAACCCGGCGACGAGATTGCGTTCACCAACCACGATCATCCCAGCGGCGGCAATCCCATCCTGTTACGTGCGGCTCGCGAAGGCTTACAGGTGCGTGTAATCGACCTTGCTGACCGCAAGTTCCACCCGCCCAAAAGCTCAGACGACATCGTGAAAGTATTCGATGCGGCGCTCGGTCCCAAGACCAAGCTGCTGAGTTTCTGTCACGTCAACTATACCGACGGTTGCGTGATGCCGGTGAAAGAGATTTGTGCCTTGGCGCGGGCGAAAGGTGTCATGACGCTGGTCGATGGTGCCCAGCCTCCAGGCATGATGCAGGTTGATGTACACGACCTGGGCTGCGACATGTACGCTGGGCCGTGTCACAAGTGGCTCCTCGCTTCCATGTACACCGGCTTCTTCTATGTGCGCGAAGATCGCTTGGAGCAAGTATGGCCAACGATGTATGTCGGTGCCGTGAATGGAAAGACTATGTACGGCCAACCGCCGCCGCCCACGATGGCGGCAGCCTGCGTCGGCGCAGCGAAGTATGAATATCACGGGTCGATTGATTATCCGGCCAAGTTTGCCGTCAATGCCGCTCTCGACTTTCATAACCAGCTCACGCCAACTGCGATAGAGGCGCGTGACCGCTACTTGGCGCGTCGCCTGCTGCACGGGCTCCGCGAGATCGACGGGGTCGAAGTATACACCGCAGATGATCCGCAGCTTAGTTGTGGACTTGTCGCGTTTACCGTCAAAGCCATTCCCACTGTCCAGCTTGTCGAGACCTTGTGGGCACGTCACGGCATCTACCTTCGGAACGTAACTCATGAGGAAATCGGTTGGGACGTGAATCGCGCTTCCATGCACATCATGGTGACAGCCAAGCAGACCGACACTTTGCTGGGAGCCATCGCGGAGATTGCCAAGAAGGGGATCGGGTGATGGCTGAAACGATAAAGGCAGAAGGATGAATGATGGAGATGGCCGAGGAATTACTCTTCGAGGTCCAAACGCCACTAAACGTGACAGTTCGCTGCAGTAGAAAATGGTGGCTGTACATTTCTACGGTGAAGCATCCGACGTTAGAAGGACGCGCCGATGATGTTCGAGCAACCCTAGCCAATCCGCAAGAGATCCGACGCAGTACGAAAGATCCTGACGTTTTCTTATTTTACCGGCTTTCGCCACCACGCTTCCTATGTGTTGTGGCTCGTCAAGAAAACGGAGAAGGCTTGTTGATCACCGCTTACCCCACCGATAGCCTCAAGAAAGGAGAAATTGTATGGAGCGCATCCGAGTAATCCACGACTCTGTCGGTCATACGTTGACGATCTGGCTAGGGGACCCGCAACAGGAATATCTGAGCACACTGACTGATGACGAAGTGGTCGTGATGAAAGACAAGCAAGGGCAAATTCTCGGATTCGAAATTTTGCATTATCGACCAGCCGAGCCTGCAGCGGGACTCTCCGTCGAAGCTGTCGTCCAAGCTCCTTCAATAGGGTGAGAGCTAGGCCGGTATGATATCGGCAAAAACATTGACAAGGCGGAATGGGGATGCCATGGTGAGCGCCGCAGTGCAGCCCGAAAGCGATGTCTCCGCGAGGGCTGACTCACTTAATCTTATTGTCTCTGGAGAAAGGACCTATCCATGAGCACGAAGGGAATGAATCGTCGTGAATTCTTACTGACGAGTGGTGCGGCACTTGCCGCTGCCGTCGGGAGCACCGGCACGTTGCTGTTGAAGCCAGCCCGAGTGTGGGCACTCTCGACGACCACGCTCAACGAGCATGCCGCGACGACGTTGGTACAAATGTGTCGTGCGCTCTACCCACATAAAATTATTGAAGACGCACAGTACGGCGTCACCGTCGAAGGGTTCGATAAGAAGGCGGCTGCCGATCCGGCGTTTGCGAAGTTGCTCCAAGATGGAGTGGCTTCCTTGGATGCTGCAGCGCAGGGGAAAAAATGGATTGAGGCGAGCGATGCGGTCAAGATGCAAGCGCTGAAGAGCATCGAAGCTTCTCCGTTTTTCCAAACCGTGCGTGGCACGTTGGTCGGCCCTGCTGGTCCTTACAACTTGCCTGAAGTATGGAAGCCGTTCGGCTATGAAGGTTCGTCGTGGCAATTCGGCGGTTATCTGGCGCGCGGGTTCGACGATATCGGCTGGTTGCCGAAAAATTAGTGGGGGAGCGGGATATGGCGAAATATGGACTGAAAGACGACAACGTGGTGGTCATCATTGGCTCGGGTGCGGGCGGTGGTACGCTAGCGAACGAACTGTGTCAGAAAGGGGTGAATGTCGTTCTCCTCGAAGCTGGCAAGCGCGTTGAAATCAGCGATTTCGTGAATGACGAATGGCCGATGTTCAACAAGATCGCATGGCTCGATAAGCGCACAACGTCAGGCTCGTGGCGCGTGGCACGGGACTTTCCCAATTTGCCAGCCTGGACGGTGAAATCGGTGGGCGGCACGACCGTACACTGGGCCGGGGCATCGTTGCGTTTCAAGGACTACGAGTTCGCAGCACGCACGACCTATGGCGACGTGGCTGGCGCACATTTGTTGGATTGGCCGATCACGCTCGCCGATTTGGCCCCGTACTACACACGGGCCGAGGACAAGATGGGCGTCACCGGGACGCATAACATTCCCCGACTGCCCGGCAATAACAACTTCAAGGTCTTGGCTGCTGGTGCGCAAAAGCTGGGCTACAAGACCGTCCATACCGGCAACATGGCCATTAATTCGCAACCGCGCGACGGGCGTGGCGGCTGCCTGCAAATCGGCTTTTGTTTCGAAGGCTGTAAAAGCGGTGCCAAGTGGTCAACGCTCTACACCGAAATCCCCAAAGCCGAAGCCACTGGGAAACTCGACTTGCGGCCCGAGAGTCAGGCCCTGCGCATTCTTCATAATGCCAAAGGTAAAGTGTCTGGCGTGCTCTATGCGGACAAAGATGGCAAACAGGTTGAACAAAAGGCACGCGCCGTGTGCGTAGCGGCCAACTCCATCGAGAGTGCGCGTCTCCTGCTCAATTCTTCTTCGAGTACGTTTCCTGACGGGCTCGCCAATTCTTCCGGTCAGGTCGGGCGGAACTACATGCGCCACATG
>SYOC01000218.1 GCA_005804965.1 Pseudomonadota bacterium | reverse complement strand
TGTGCCAAGCGGTGCGTGCGCCCGGCTCGAATGTGACACTGACGCCTCGCACACGTGCCGGCGCAAGTGGCTGAAAGAGCGGATCCGTACGTACCGTACCGGTAAAGTTCTCGGCTGGTCCTTTACCGGAAGGCTGCGAGCCACTGCGTGAGATGCGGATTGCTGGTGAACCTTCACCGGCCTGATTTGTCTGAGAGTACGCTGAAGCGAGCAGAGACAGCGATATGACTATTGCGGTGAGTAGTTTCATCTCCGTCCTTTCGATGCAGTGATTCAGGATGCTCTTCCCCTTGGTTAGAGGCTCATCAGATGCCTACTCCACCGCAGCCCCAGCCTGATATTCTTCGTCGGTCACCTTTTCCATCCACTCGACAGATTTGCCGTTGAGATGTTCAACAATGGCAATGTGCGTCATCGCCGTCGCGCCCGTCGCGCCGTGCCAATGCTTCTCATCTGGTGGGCAGCGGACCACGTCTCCTGGTCGGATTTTCACGATCGGGCCGCCCCAACTCTGCACCAGGCCGCAGCCAGCTGTGACGATCAGGGTCTGGCCCAGCGGGTGGGTATGCCAAGCCGTTCGTGCCCCAGGCTCGAACGTGACACTCGCAGCAAACATGCGGGCAGGAGCTGGCGCTGCGTAGAGTGGGTCAATGCGGACCGTGCCGGTAAAATACTCGGCTGGTCCTTTGCTCGAAGGCTGTGAGCCATTTTTTTTGACATCCATGATGCATTCCTCCTTTTCGTAGAATTTCCCCACCGTGCTTACATGTATTGCACTCGTCCAGCCCCCCTCACGTCATGGCGGGCATGGGTTGAGCAGCGACGTTACTTTACAACCGTGCCCTTTCCCAGCATACAGGAGGCAAGGCCGCTTTCAGGAGGATACATTATGGCATCGTCACCGCTCTCCAAGTCCGCTGCGATCCGTGCGCGAACGCACCACCCCATTATCGATTCCGATGGTCATCAAGTCGAAATCGGCGTGATCTTTCTCGATTACCTTCGGGCTGAAGCCGGTGCGAGCGTCGCCTCCCGCTTTCCGATTATCACTTTCGATGGCTATGCCGATGCCGGGTGGTGGACCCTCTCACAGCAGGAGCGCCATGATCGCCGCAGCATGCGTCCAACATGGTGGGCCTCTCCAGCGCGGAACACTAACGATCTGGCGACGGCCTTCTACCCCAAACTGTTCCACGAACGACTTGACGAAATGGGCCTCGATCTCTCTGTCGTCTACCCCACATTGGGTTTGCTCGTCGTGCAGATTGTGGACGAGGAAGTCCGCCGCGCAGCAGCCCGTGCGCTCAATAAGATGAAAGCCGATATGTTTGCTGGCTATACTGACCGTCTGATGCCGGTCGCGACCATTCCGATGCACACGCCGCAGGAAGCTGTCGAGGAATTGGAGTATGCCGTCAAAACCCTAGGGCTGCGTGCGATCATGATGGCCAGCTACGTCCGCCGGCAAGTGAAAGCCGCCGCACGAATTTCACCCGAAGCCGCTCGCTACACCTATTGGCTCGATACCTACGGCCTCGATAGCGAACATAATTACGACCCCGTCTGGGCCAAGTGCATCGAGCTAGGCGTGTCGCCGACGTTTCATTCCGTGGGCTACGGCTGGGGCAGCCGGGCAACGCCGTCGAACTATGTGCACAATCATCTTGGCAACTTCGCCTCCAGCGCCGATGCGGTTTGTCGCGGGCTTTTTCTCGGCGGCGTACCGAAACGGTTTCCCGAGCTGACCTTCGCTTTTATGGAAGGCGGCGTCGCATGGGCGCGGAATCTCTATTGCGATTTGCTTTCGCACTGGGACAAACGCAGTTGGGAAGCCGTGCAGAAGTACAACCCTGCCAACATCGACACCGCCGCGTTCATGGACTTGTCGCGGCGCTACGGCGGCAAACTTGTCGAGGGGCGAGCCGAGGAGATTCTGCGCGGCTATCAGCTCTTCATGTCGCGCGGTGAAGACCCGGCGTTGCTCGACGAATGGGCACCAAGCGGCCTCAAAAGCCCGGAAGAGATTTGCGAGGTGTTCACCAAGCGTTTCTATTTCGGCTGTGAGGGTGACGACCCGCTCAATGCCCTCGCCTTCGATACCAAAGGCTCGCCGTTCGATGCCAAGCTCTATGCTCTGTACGGTTCCGACGTCGGGCATTGGGATATTCCGGACATGAAAGACGCAGCCCACGAAGCCTACGAGTTAGTCGAAGAAGGGTTGATTGGCGAAGCTGACTTTCGTGAGATGGTGTTCGGCAATGCCGTCAAGTTTTGGACCTCGACGAACCCGAACTTCTTCCAGGGAACCGTTGTGGAAGATGCCGTGCGGAAATCGTTGGCAGAGACGGTTGGCGTGCGCTAGTCCAGCCGTGGATTTTTACGTGCGGCAGGAGTCGCACGCAGGCCGTGGTCGCGCTGCGGTGGCGCGGCCGGTTAGCCGTTCTCTTCTCTATCCCCCTTCAGTTCTCTCCTTAGACGGGGAGTCAGGAAAACTACCAGTCTGTTTATTCCTAGGAATCGCTCATGGTGAGCCGTTCTCGCAAAATGTGGTCTACGACTTTGGACACGCTTTCGTGAGAACTCTGTGCTTGTTGCCGGAGCCGTTGAAAAACATCTGCCTCTACCGGTACCTCAAAGATGCGCTCCCAGAGGTCAATCTCATCCTCCCCTGGCTCCAGATATTCCTCATACTCCATCGTGCTGTGTGTGTCCCAAAATTCTCCTGCCTCTTCTTCCGTGGCGAAGCTCTCCGGCAAGGGATCTCGAACTTTATTTGTGGTGCTCATAGTATCTCCTCTCGGCATCATCCATGTCACGGGCGGAAATGGGCAAGAGCGCCCCTGTCAACTTCCGAATGTAAAAGACCATTAAATAGCGCCCCACCGCTGATTGTCCGTACGCCGCATAGACATGTTCGCCTTTCACATGGCCTCTCCCGACTTTCCGAATGTGGGGTTTGGAGCGCAGGACTTCTTCAGCTTCTTCCACGGATACCCCGTGTTTGGCCGCTAATTTCTCAACGTACTGAGCTTTCCAGATGATTCGTGAGATGACCATCGGCGTTATGATAACATCTCTCTGGTTTCAGGCTATGACTCTCAATGGACGACTAACGAGGCTGGAGAAAAACTCGCTTTTGCCCAATCTGACCCTTGAAAACACAGAACTTTTTGACGCGAGAAATGAGAATGAGGGGGTCCTACAGCCTCAACGCCGGGTGCTAGGCGCGGCTGGAAGCGGAATCAAGGTACGGGCGTATGCTATAAGCCGTCGCCTGCACGCCTCTGTTAAGCCGGGTACCTCGTTATTCTGCGCGTCTGCCCCGGTTTTTTATATGGGCACTGTCTCTGTCCTTGAACACTGGCGTAGTGCTTATGAGTTCACCGGTGCCTTACAAGTCTCCGGTGTAGGACGGCAGATTAGACCTGGGGCTGCCCATTTTGTTGTGGTAGGGTTGTCACCCTGAACCCTTCGCTTCCGCTCATCCTGATCCCTTCGACAAGCTCAGGGTAAACTCCGTGAAGGGTCTTACAGCGAGATTCCTCGCTGCGCTGCTCAGAAACAAAACGCTTAAACCGTGCCGGATACTCGTAGCAGCCCGTCATTCCGGGCGAGCACCGCGAGACCCGGAATCCAGGGACAAAAACCTGGATTCCCGCCTGCGCGGGAATGACGGCCAGGGACGGGTCCCCGTTTCTGCTTCCATGCTGAACGCCGCGCTTGTCCCGTTTACGATAAGCAAAGCAGCGCACCACCCGCCCCAAGCGCCAGCAGCGCCGCCACTACTTGGTTGATGCGCACCCGTCCGGCGACGAGGTCCGGCTTCGCACGCAGTGGCTCCAGCCAGAAACGTCCTAAGCCGTACCAGCTCAGGACACCCAACGCATAGGAGCCAGGAGGCAACGCCGCAGGCCACAGCCAGAGAAGCCCTGCGCCGGCCAGGAGCCACCAGCCAATCTCAAGCCACTGCACCGGAATGCGGCGCTCGCGCACGCCGCGGATATCGTCCAGGTACACACCGTACCATTGGGTCGTGCGTTTTCCGCCACAGCACCCATTACGAATGCAGCCAAAGCGTCCCCAGACCGCAGTTGCGACAATACCGAAAATCATGTGGTCCCAGTACACCGCCACCGGGATACGCAGCCACGCGGCCAACAAGAAAGAAAAGGGGACGATGGCCACAGCGCCGAACAGAGACCACCCGCCGCGTTTGGGGTTCCAGGCCTCGGCCCACAATCGCCCGTTCGTGTAGAGGTGCGCAGAAACGACGAGATGAAAAATGCGTGCGCCAACCATGCCAACAACGGCGCAGGCTACGCATCCGATGCCCATGCGCAGCGGCGAAATCCCAGAGCCTTGGGCCACCGCAGCACTCAGCAAAGTCCCCGTATAGATCCCTATGCAGAGAAAGACCTTGTAGGCGCTGACCCAGTGCCGCCCGATTCTGAAGTAGCGCGGGAAGCTGGGGACTATTTCCACCATGGAGAGGCGCGGACTCATCACCAAGCTGCCTTCGTCGTCATAACTATTTGCGTGAGAACACCAAGGGCACCCACCGTAATGGCCACGTCGGCGAGGTTGAACGCGGGCCAAAAGCGCAGACGAACATAGTCGATAATGCAGCCGCGCAACGCAGTCTCTAGAGCATGGCTGAGCGAACCACCCAGGAGCGCTCCGGCAAACCATCGGCACGACGGCAACACACCACTCAGGAGGGTCAGACTACCGGCAGCCACAAACCATACGCCCCAGACCGTCGCCAGCTTCGGGCACCATCCAGAGCGTGCCAACCAGACCCGTGACCTCGCTACTTCTAACCTTCCAAACGGACCGAGCGGCACGGCTGCCGCTGCTAGCCTGCGCAGAACCAGGAGCTTAAGAGCTTGATCTAGGAGCGGTACCAGAAGTAAGCCGACCACCAGGGCGGTCATAGCGCTTGCTTCCCACGGTCTTCGGCTTGATGCGCGTGGGCGACACCAAACTGAATACGGTCCACGATCCCATCGGGATTGATCGACACCGTCGTCGGCCAGCAGTGGACGCCATAGAGCCGGGCAATCCGCTGCCCGGCATCATGGATCAGCGTGAAGCTGAAGTTGTGTCGGCGACACATTTCGTCTAGCACTGTCCGCTCTTCACCACCGTTGACCACAATGACCACGGGAGCGTATTCGCCCTCTTCTTCGCGCAACCGTTGTAACCGGCCCAACTCGCGAAGACAGGGAGCCGACCAGGACTGACAGAAGTTGAGCAACACGTGCTTCCCGCGCAGCCTGTTGAGCGCAAGGACGTGGCCTTCTTCGAACACGGCATCCAGAGCGCACTCGCCAGGCTGGACTGTCAGGCGCAGGGGAAGGGTTCGCGGTGCTGGCGCGGGCAAGCAATACTCGTCCAGGGCTGCGGCCAGCGCCTTGATGTCCATCCTTTCTTCCTGCTTCCACACAAACTCGCCGTAGGCATTCATCAGGTAGCTCGCGGGCGTCGTGCGAGCGTCAAACGTCCGCGTCCACGCGCCTCCGTCGTCTTCGGTGAGCAGCAACCTTGTGCCGTCTGGCTCGCCCAGACGTGTCTGGTCGAGCTCGCTGCCCAGCGACAGTCTCTGGCCGCGTTCGGTGCGCAAACCTAGGATCTCTTCGACCTCGCTGCTGCGGCGGTGAAACATGCCCTTGGGCATGACCAGGACCACAAGTAATGAAAGGTCCTGACGCTTCGTAGTCGCCAAGGCCCGGCCGAGCGCCTCCAGCGGTTCCTCTATCCCTGCACCGACAAAGTGGACCAGGGCGTTCGTAGTCAGCCCACCAGCCGGGCGGGGATGAGCCAGTACGTTAATGTGCGCGGCAATCGATTCTTCGAGAATGCCATCCGGTGCAGGATCTGGCCGCCAGAGTATACCATAGATGGCCTCCCATAATGGGTCCACGACCAAGATGGGCTCGTGGGAAGTGACCTCACACGTCCCCGACTTGTCGAACCCCGACACGTGGCCGATTTTCCCGTCCCTATCAACTTGGTTGCCTTCGATGCTGAGACACACTCCTTTGGACCAACTTGGCCGGTCTTTCAGGGCTGCTGGTATGGGCAGAGTGAAGCCGTGCGCTTGGGTGACGGATTTTTGTTTGCCCCACCACGGGATAGTCCAGGCAAAACCGGACGCAGTTGTAAACACCGGAGTCTCCACCCAATACCAGGTATGGCTGCTGATACGGCCACCGGGGACCCAACAATTAAGGGCGGAGAAAGCATTGCCGTCTTCGGTGTAACCGATCTCCATCTGCGGCTGATAGTGATATTTGGTGTCGATGGCACCACGCACAATGATGCCGTCCGGGGTAATTGCCACCGCCGTGTAGCTTGCCGAAGCGGAGATGTCGACCTTCACTAATGCATTGTTGAGTTGTTGCACGGCGTCTTGAAATGCGGTGGTGAGCGCCGCTTGGGCGGCTGGGAGAGCTTTATCGCGCTCGGCAATGATCGTGTCCCGTGTCTGGCCCATCGCCACCCCAGGGATGCCGGTAATGATGAGATCGCTATCGGTCGCTTGCAGGTTCACGGTTTGGCCAATCAGCGTCAGGGTAAGCCGTTGCGTGATGACGATGTTGTTATAATTG
>SYOC01000217.1 GCA_005804965.1 Pseudomonadota bacterium | reverse complement strand
CCGCTGCCCCCCCCGACCACCTCTTCTTGGCTTTCGTTTCCCTACTCTCCGATTCATTCCAGTTCAGCGCCTTCCCCCAAAGTAAACCGTGTTCCTTTCCCTTGCTCGTTTCGTTTAGGAACGATAGAGAAGAGGGAGCTTGTTCTCATACGATCTGAAAGGGGAAAGCATGAAACTGTATCGTTCTATTTTATTTGTCCCTGGCAATCGCGCAGAGTGGATCGACAAAGCTCCGAAGTATGGACCGGATGCGTTAATCATTGATCTTGAAGATGCCGTGCCCATTCCAGAGAAGGCTGAAGCGCGGGGTATCGTGCGTGCCGGCATTGAACGCTCGCATCAGCGGGGGATGCCTATCGTCGTGCGTGTCAACGGCTTGAATACTGGCTTGACCGGTGAGGATATCGAAGCCGTGGTAACCGCCGGCTTGGTTGGCATCGCTATTCCTAAACTGGAATTTCCCGAAGAAATTCTCAAGATCGACGCGTGGATTGAGTTCTTCGAGAAGAAAGCTGGACTCCCGCCCAATACCGTGGAGATCGTGGCTATTCCGGAAACCGCCCGTGGCATCATGGATATTTACAAACTGGCGACGGCGTGTCCGCGCGTCGGTAATATCGTTGGTGGTGTAGGGGCGCGCTCGGGCGACGTGACCAAGGCCATTGGCTATAAATGGACGCGCCCTGGGTTCGAGACCCTCTATATGGCTTCGCACATGTTGCTGGCCGCGCGCTCGGCAGGGATCGAGTATCCGCTGGCCGCAGGTTCCCTCGAAGTCAATGATCTCGAATTGGTCCGTGCGCAACTTCAGCGGGTGCGTGAAATCGGCTTTCGTGGCTCGTTGTTGATTCACCCGTCGGCAGTGCCGATTGCCAACGAAGTCTTCGCGCCATCGAAAGAAGAAATCGAATGGAATAAAGGGATTCTCTTCGCCATGGATGAAGCCGAACGCGCCGGGCGGGCGGCAGTAACGTACGATGGGATGATGATCGACTACGCCCATGTGCGCAACGCGTTGGAACTGATTCACCAAGCTGAAGCGTTTGGTCTCGAAGTGGGCACCTATCCGCAGGTGAAAGCGCTGTAAAATGGAACGAGAAACGATGAGGCGAGGTGCTGTCCAGTAGTCTCGCCATACTACGTTAGCTAAGGAGGACGCTTATGTCTCATGCCGCTGAAACCGCCAAAATTCGCGCCAAGTTGAGCCACCCGGTAATCGACTCCGATGGTCACTGGATTGAATTTGAGCCAGCAGTGACGGATTACCTGCACCAAGTTGGTGGCGACCGCATCGTCGAACGCTACAGCAAAGTTGCTAACCAGTTCGGCAACAAAAAGTGGGCACAAACCCCGGCAGAAGAACGGCGCGACAAGCGTATGCTACAACCTGGATGGTGGGGAGTGCCGACGAAGAATACGCGCGACCGTGCGACGGCGATGTTGCCTAAATTGCTCCACGAACGGATGGAGGAAATAGGGTTAGATTTTGCTGTCATCTACCCTACCTCCGGCTCGCTCTTCGCCCCGTTTTTGCGCGATGAAGAAGTGCGCCGTGCTGCCTGTCGCGCTTTCAACATGTTTACTGCTGACCAATTCAAAGGCTTGGGGGATCGCCTCACTCCAGCGGCGGTAGTTCCCATGTATACGCCCCAAGAGGCAATGGAAGAGCTCGAGTTTGTAGTGAAGACGTTAGGTGCGAAAGCGGTCATGTTGGGTAGTCTACCGCGCCGTGCGGTTCCTGCCGTGGCCAAGTCGAACCCTGAAGCCAGCCGCTATGCCGTGTGGCATGACACCTTGGGGCTCGATAGTGCCTATGACTATGACCCTGTTTGGGCAAAGTGTTTGGAGCTGGGTATCTCTCCGACCTTCCATTCTGCCTCGTCTGGCATCGGTTTACGCACGTCGATTTCCAACTTTGTGTACAACCACATTGGTCACTTTGGTCAAGCTGGAGAGGCAGTGTGCAAGGCTCTCTTGATCGGCGGTGTAACGCGGCGGTTTCCCCAACTGAAATTTGGTTTTCTTGAGGGGGGCGTCAGTTGGGCCTGTAGCCTCTATAGTGACCTGATTGGCCATTGGAAGAAACGCAACCCGGCAGCTCTGGAAGAGACGAATCCCGTCAACCTCGACCGTGAACTGCTGGTCGATCTGGTGCATCGCTATGGCTCGCCGTCGATTATCGGGAAACTGAATCAGTTCGAGCCGGGCGTTGGAGTGTTAATGGAGCGACCAGAACAGCTGGACGATTTTGGGGCCTGTGGGATTTTCAAGGCGTCAGACATCCGCGACCTCTTCGTGCCGAATTTTTACTTTGGCTGCGAAGCGGATGACCCTATGTCGTCGTGGGCCTATAAAAATAAAGTCAACCCTTACGGCGCGAAGCTCAACACGCTCTTCGGGTCGGACATTGGGCACTTCGATGTACCGGATATGACGGAAGTCCTCGTCGAAGCCTACGAGGGCGTCGACGATGGAATCATCACCGAAGCAGATTTTCGCGACTTTGTCTTCGGCAACCCCGTGCGTTTTTGGACCGGGACCAATCCCAATTTCTTCAAGGGAACGGCGATCGAATCACAAGTGAAGAAATTTATGACAGAACACGAAACGGCGACGGCGGCTGCAGCACTGTAATCGTCGGGGCAAACGGCGAAAAGGGGAAAGGCGAAACAAAGAACGTTGGAGAGCTTCGCCTCTTCCCCCAATCGCTAGGACTGCCGTACCTTCACGCCAGCCCGCTCCTCTTGCAACTGAAATGGGACGGTGGAGTCTCGGTCGCCCCAGCCTTTGGCCATCGCTTCCACGAGATCCTGCTCGACAATATTCGCCACTTTCATAGGTACCTCGTATTCGCGTCCGAGTGTAGAGGCGAGACCGATGTCTTTGCGTGCGAGCCGTAAGGCGAAACGTACGGTGTCAAAGTCGCCTTTGAACACGACGTTCGGCACCATGTAATTCAACATCAAACCCTGGCCGACGGCACCATCGGCAATCGCTTTGCGCAATGGCTCGGGTTCTACACCAGCTTTCACGCCCAAGGTCAGACCTTCGGCCAGAATGGCTTGGGTGCAGATGGCGATCATGTTGTGGACGAGCTTGGCGATAGCACCGCTGCCAATAGCACCGACATACGAAACTTTGTTGCCAATCGCGTCGAGCACGGGTTTGACGCGATCATAGACAGCGCGATCACCGCCGACCATGACGGCGAGCGTGGCTTGTTGCGCACCAATCGGACCGCCGCTGACCGGCGCGTCGAGTACGTGCAGCCCACGTTCTTGATAGACCTCGGCGATATGCCGCACCAAGGTCGGCGAGTTGGTGGACAGATCGATATACACCATGCCCTGCGCAGCCCCTTGAAGCAGCCCGGCTTCACCCAAAGCCACGGCTTCGACTTCTTTGGGGCCGGGGAGTGAGGTAAAGACGATTTCGCTGGCAGCGGCAACGGCCATAGGGCTGTCTGCCCAACGTGCGCCTTTGCCCAATTGCGGAGCTGCGGCTTCTTTCTTCATATCGTACACCGTGACGTCATGTCCGGCTTCAACAATATGCGACGCCATAGGACCACCCATATTTCCGAGACCAATAAAACCAATACGCATGCGACACCTCCTTTTGTGACTGTTCTTCCTTTAGCGTGCTTCCCCCATTCTCTGCAAGGGAAAGCCTGACGGCGGGTGAGATTTCCTTGACATCTTCGGGTAAGGTGCTCTATGGAACCCAAGACGAACACGAAGAAAAGGAGGAACCGACGTCATGCGTTTTGGCTTTATGATGCCTTTTCAGAACCCGGCGCGTTGGGCACGATCCTACCCGGCAATCTATCGCGAGTTCATCGAGCAAACGGTACTCGCCGAAGAATTGGGCTATGACACCATCTGGCTCACAGAACATCACTTCGATGATGATGGCTGGTCGCCGTCGCTGCTGCCGTTAGCGGCGGGCATTGCCACTCGCACCAGCCGTATTCGCGTCGGGACTTTCATTCTCATCTTGCCGTTCCAGCATGCGCTGCGGGTGGCTGAGGATGCAGCGACGGTGGATATTCTCTCGAATGGGCGCTTCGACTTAGGGGTCGGGAAAGGGTATCGACTCAAGGAATTCCATGGCTTTGGCATTGCGCGCGACCAACGTGAGGCCATGCTCGAAGAAGGATTGGAAGTCATCCGCCGCGCCTGGACGGAAGAGAGTTTCTCGTTCGAAGGCAAGTTCTATCAACTGCGGGATGTACGGATTTCCCCGCGCCCTACGCAACAACCGCATCCACCGATATGGATCGGCGCACGTGGTCGAAAATCTGTCGAACGCGCCGCGCGCTTAGGCTTTCATCTCATGGGCACGGGCGAGGCCGAACTCCAACGCTATTATGATCGTGCCCTAGAGCAGCACGGACGCGCTCCTCGCGATTATTCTCTGACACAGCTGCGGTGGATGTATGTGGCCCCGACGCGCGAACAAGCCTGGGAAGATGCCGGGCCGCATTTGTCGTACATGTTCGAGAGCGCCATGCCACTGCTCAAGGAAGCTGGGGATTTGCCGAAAGATCGTGCGCTGCGCGACACGCTTGCGCTGAAGGATTTGCAAAAGCTCGATCCTGCCGCGCCGGGAGGATTCCCGGTCATTGGCACGGCAGAGGATTGCGTGCGTGCCTTGCATACCTACCTGCAAGAGATGCGAGTGACGGACCTCGCTTTAGGTATGCATTTGCCGGGATTGGCACCGGAGAAGATTCGCCAGTCGATGACCATCTTTGCCCGCGAAGTCATGCCGCATTTCAAGTGAGCGCCTAGCGACGCCACCGCGCCATGACCCAGTGTAGAAGGAGCATACATGAGTGAATGGTTGTTTCATACGGATTCTTATCTCCGCGAGTTCAGCGCACATGTGACGGCTGTACAAGACAACCGCGTGGCGTTAGATCGCACCGCGTTTTATCCCACTGGCGGTGGGCAGCCGTGCGATTATGGCTGGCTTGCGGTCGGCGACCAGCGCTGGGCCGTGCGCGGCGTGCGCAAAGATGGAGACGAGATCTGGCATGAAGTCGAAGGCGACCCACCGGGGCTTGGTGTCGAAGTGCGTGGCGGCCTAGACTGGGAACGCCGCTACGCACTCATGCGTACGCACACCGCGCTGCACATGTTGGCAGGAGTGATTTGGCGGGCGCATGGTGCACTTGTAACCGGGGGAAATATGGAGCCGTTGCGGGCGCGTATGGATTTTGAGTTCGAGAGCATGCGGCGAGAGTTAGTAGAAGACATCGAACAGCGCGTCAACACAGAAATTCTTGCTGCCCGACCGATCCAGGTCAAGATTCTGCCGCGCGAAGAAGCGTTTGCTATTCCTGATTTGATTCGTACGAAGATTAACCTGTTGCCGGAAGGAATCGCGCAGATTCGCACTGTAGATATTGTCGGGCTCGATCTGCAAGCCGACGGCGGCACGCACGTAGCGAACACTCGCGACGTAGGCCGGATCAAAATTACCGATTACAAGAGCAAGGGGAAGATCAATAAACGGCTGGAGATTCAGGTCGTGGACGAAGAGCCGCGCTGAGAGAGTATTTGGACACCACTGCCGCGAAAGTGTTTGTGAAAGTGAGGAAGGATCGGAGCATATGTCTAACATTCAATCCTTGTCTGAAACCGTTGCTCTACAGCCGACGGTGAGCAGGACCAGCCGTGGGCTTTCGATTGCTGGCACTCGGATTACGCTTTATAGCCTCTTGGATTACTTTCGCGCTGGATGGCCTCCCCACTTGATACGCGACGAGTTCAATCTTACTGACCACCAGATAGCGGAGGTCGTGAAGTATATCGAAGCGCACGGCAGCGAAGTCGAAGCCGAATATCAAGCTGTGCTCCAACAGGCCGAAGAAAATCGGCAGTATTGGGAAGCGCGGAACAAGGAGCATCTCGCCAAGGTCGTAGCCCTCCCGCCGAAGCCGGGACAAGAAGAGCTGCGCACCAAGTTGCAAGCAGCAAAAGAGAAGCTGGGCATGCGGTGACCACGATCCTGGTTGACCACGACATCGAGGGGCAGGCTCTCATCCTCTGGGGCACACTGGCGGCAGAAGGCTGGCTGACGCTCCTGCCTCTCCAGTTGGTGACGTTTGCTCAGATTGGCTTACCGGTGGACAGTAGCGACCGCACCGTGTGGCGAGCTGCCCAGGCTCAGGGAATGATACTCTTGACGCATAACCGCAATATGAAAGGCAACGATTCGTTGGAGCAATCCATCCGTGAAGAAGACATTCCGACCGCGCTACCGGTGGTCACTATTGGAAGAATCGACCGCATCCGCGAGCGAATCTATCGCGAACGTTGCGTGGTGCGATTGGTCGAAATTGGCTTGGACATAGAAAAGTACTTGGGTGCTGGACGCATTTTTGTTCCGTAGCCCCGCAGATTACCCCCCCGCCACCGGCGGGAAAATGCTGACCGTGTCACCGTCCTGAAGCTGGCGATCAAACTCGCGAGTCTGCTCGCCGTTGACAAGCACCATCTGAGCGAGTTCCACCGGAATCTTGAGTTGGTCGATGAGACTCTGCAACGTGGTCTCGGCGTCCAGCGTCATCTGCGCTTTGCTGCCAGACGATCCCGGAGGAAGATTCTTGCGCAGGGTGGCGAAAAGTTTGACTTCGATGTGCATTACAAATTCTTCCCAATTCCCGGCGTCGGGGTCGGTTTGAGTTCGGTGTATTTCGCCGGGCGAGAATTGACCAGCAATTCATGCGTCTCTTTTTGCCAAGCAGTGGGTGTGAGGTTGTTATGGCGATAGTCTCGGTCACGTGCCGGAGTCCCGAGCAGCATTTGTTTTACCAGTGCCGCCGCCACGCCCTTGGCGATGTAGGCACGACGTAAATCGGTGGGATGAGCGCGGATGTACTGTGCCCACGAACCGAGCGCGGTCTTGGTCTGGATCAGTCCTTTTGCCATGCCGACATCGTTGAGCATCGTAACGTCGTCAATCGGCCCAACGAATAGCGCACCAACCATGCGATCATCTTCCCACACATATTTGCGGTACAGCGGTCGGGTGGGATTGGAAATCGTAGTGGTCTCGCGTCCAGCTTCCTGCCACACGCCGAAGCTGGCGCAATGCAGCTTGACGACGTCCAGCACGTTGATCAGCAGGCTGCCGGGATAGTGGGTTTCTTGCCCTGCCATGTTGGCACCAGCAATGCGACCGTGATCGACTGCCGTGGGTTGAATGGCGTGGACTGCCGTTGCCCCACTCAAGAGGTCCGGCCCTGCCGCCACATCGCCAGCGGCATAGATACCGGGGATGTTAGTCTGCATCCGATCATCGACGACGACTCCGCCGTTGACTGCGATGCCGGACCCAGTCAGAAACGCGGTATTGGCTTGAATGCCGGTGGCGAGAATCACCAAATCGGCGTCAATACTCGTTCCCGTGCTCAACGACAAATGCAGCCGTCCGTCCGCGCTTTTGCTGATGTCTTGGACCTGAGCGTTGGTGTGCAAGGCCACGCCGCGAGCACGCAACCAACCGGAAACAGCGCTTGCGCCTTGCCGATCAAGCATGCGCGGTAAGACTTGATCAGCCATCTCGACGACGGACAGATCCCAGCCGAGTTTGGCCATAGCGTTGAGGACGATAAAGCCGATGAACCCTGCGCCGACGAGCACGGCTTTGGGTTTGCCTTGGGCTGTGGCGATGGTTTTCTGTGCGTCCGCCAAGGTCCAGAAGGTATGGACCCCATCAAGATTGACACCAGGAATGGGTGGTCGTTGTGCTGACGATCCGGTAGCGATCAGCAGCGTATCGAATGGCAACGTGCTGCCGTCACTGAGCGCCAACGTTCGTGTTTGAGTATCGACTTTCTGCACGCGAGCGCTGAGCTTGGCATCGACTTTTTGACGCTGAAAATACGCCTGATCGCCGATCATGACCTGCGTACCTGT
>SYOC01000216.1 GCA_005804965.1 Pseudomonadota bacterium | reverse complement strand
GGGGTCGCCGTAGCGCCGGAGCGGCACCCGGCGACGGGCAAATGTCTCTTTGGCTTTGTCAGGGATAGCGGCGGTCAAGCCAGTGTGGATCGCCCCTGGACAGATACAATTTACCGTGACGCCTTGCGTGCCAAGTTCGACAGCAAGCGCACGAGTCAACCCGACGACGCCGTGCTTCGCAGCGGTATACGGACTAGAGAACGCACTGCCACCCACGCCTTCAGTCGAGGCAATGTTGACGACACGTCCGGCCCCGCTTTTGGTCAGATAGGGGAGCGCTGCGCGGATGAGGCGATGATGAGCGTCCAAGTTAATGGTGAAGCAACGCTGCCACACCTCTTCATAGCGACTGCTCTGGATGCGGCCACCAGCGTCGATACCAGCATTGTTAATTAAGATGTCGAGCCCGTTGAAATGTTCGGCGATAGCAATGACCGTGGGTGCGATCTTCTCACTCTCCATCAGGTCCAGCGTCCAGCCCACGGCGGTACCGCCAGCCTCGGTAATCTCTCGCACCACCGTAGCCACGCCTTCGCCGTTGCGATCCAGCGCCGCGACTTTTGCCCCTTCGTCGGCAAACAGATGCGCGGTTGCTCGGCCCATGCCGCTAGCGGCTCCGGTGACCAGTGCGACCTTCCCGGCAATCGAGCGACTCAGCTTTGTTAATCGAGTCATGGTGTCCTGCTCCCTTCAATCGGATTCCTGTCGAGTCATAGCGTGCTTGTGCCCAGCAGGAAAGCGGCCGCCACTGTCCACAATAGTGGACAGGAATGGTGCTCTGCGAAGAGGGCGCAGGATTAAGGCTGTGTTGAGGAAACGAGTGCGCGGGCTAGAAATGCCCGCGCCTCAGGGGTCATCCCTCGTGAAGAGAGGGTTACTCCGCCCGCCCGTGCCGCAGTAGCTTGCCCGGGGTCGCGTCGGTGCATTGGCCTTCGGCAAAGGTCTCGACGCCGTTGACGATAATCGAACGATAGCCTTTCGCGCGTTGCACGCGACGCCATTCGCCGCCCGGCAAGTCGTGGGCGATCTCACCAATCCAATCCGGCTCAATGCCAAGGCCGTCCATGTCGTACACGACGACGTCGGCCCACGCGCCTTCGCGTAGCACGCCACGGTCGCGGAATCCGGCTGCGTGCGCCGGGAGCGCCGACAAGCGATAGTGCGCCTCTTCCAGGGTGATCTTCTGTTCGTCGCGCACCAACCAGCGCAGGAAGTCGGTGGTGAAGGCTCCGCCGGTGAAGAACTTGGTGTGGGCACCACCGTCCGATACGCCGGGGAAGGTGTACATGGAGTTGTTGATAATCTCAGCGCTGAAATCCGCGTTGAACTGCGGCTCGGGCTGGAGGAATTCCGCCTGCAAGTCGGTGGCTAGCGACAGGTCGAGCATGACATCGACCGCATGCTTGCCTTCTTCCGTGGCAATCTGACCGAGGGACTTGCCGACATACTTTTCCAGTTCAGGTTTGTTGGCGACGGATTGGACGAGCAAGCGCGGCAAGCGTCCGCCAATACCGACGGCGTTCTTGTCGAGGGCGTACATGGCTTTTTCGCTCTTCGCGGCAGCACGCATCTCGGGATTGCGCATCTTCGCGGCGCGTTCTTCTTTGGAGCCAGTCAACATGTCGCGCCATGCGGCAGACACGTCGTAGAGGTTCCAATGCTCCAGCGTGAAAGCAAAGCCACTGCGTGTGGTTGCGCCTTGCCCGAAAATCGGCAGCCCTTGAGCACGCATCCGTTCTAACCACGCCAAACTCTTGCGATGCGGATCAGGGTCGCGTCGGCTGGCGGCGATGGCGTTGTGCAGGATCGGACGTTGCGCTGCGACCGCTAACTTTTCTAGGAACGCGAGGTCTTCTTTCATGTGGCCGGTGGCTTGGGTGATTTGGATGAAGCCCTCGTCGCGTTCGCAAAGCACGCGCGCGAGATTGAGGATGTCTTCGTCAACCATCGTGTCGGTCACCATCGGCGAGCCATCGTAGTCCGCCTGACCTGAGTGGCGACCGAGGCGCTGCAACGAGAACCCACACAACCCGGCATCCATGCCTTGAGCGAGGAGGCGGCGCATCTCTGCGCGTTCCTCTTCCGTAGCCGGGCGAGTTTTGGCAGCTTCAAGCCCCATGACGTAGATCATCAGTGAGGCCGTCGGCATGTATTGAATACAATTCACACCCTTGGGTGCGCGGTCGAGGGAGTCCAAGTATTGCGGGATGCTCTCCCAGTCCCAGCTCATGCCGACTTCCATTGAAGCATACGGAATGGCTTCGGTGCGCGTCATCGTCAACATCGAGCGCTGCTGAAAATCTGGCTTGCACGGTGCAAAGCCGAACCCGCAGTTGCCGAGCACGATTGAGGTTACGCCGTGCCACCCTGAGATAGTGCAGTACGGGTCCCAGCGGATTTGCGCGTCGTAGTGTGTATGCAGGTCGACGAACCCTGGGACGACAAACAGCCCATCGGCATTGATCGTCTTCTTGGCAAAGCCCGGTGCTCGTCCGCCGATTTGCGCGACCTTGCCGTCTTTAATCCACACGTCGGCGCGGAAACGCGGCGCACGAGTACCATCAACGACTGTGCCGCCTTTGATGTGAATGTCGAAATCTGCCATTCCTTGGTTCCTCCTTCGTTCGTGTTTGCGGCAAGATAGCATAGAACCGAGCATGTGCTCTATACATGCCCCGACGAGATGAAGATGCTCGAGGCCACGTCTTTCCCAGCTTTTCGGTTCCTTCGTTCTGAAGCAAGTTTTTCCATTTGACTTCCACGAAAAATGCGGCTGAATGTCTCGCATTCTGTGCAAACGTAGTATCTCAAAAACGTACAGGGAGGAGTGAATATGCGAGTAGGAAGTATCAAAGCCATCTTTCTTGGGCTGAGCTGTATGCTGGCCGTGGCGAGCGGGAGCCGTACGGTGTATGCGGGATCGGAAGCAGGAACGGTGTTGATTCTTGGTCCAACGGTATCAGGGGGAGCGTCGAGTGTGGAAGCCACTGCGGCAGTCGCCGCAGGTTATACTGTGGAAGTCGTGGATGCGATGACGTGGGCGGGCAAGAGTGCCGCAGATTTTGCAACCTATCGAGCGATCATTCTTGGCGATGCTACCTGTGATGATATTTCCGCCATTGCGGCAGCCGAGGCGAATAAAGATGTCTGGGGGCCAGTAGTCAACGGGAATGTCATTTTGATTGGCACTGACCCGGTATTTCATAACTTTTCAGGCGGCAATGCCGTGACAACTGGAGCGGTAAAATTCGCTGCAGATATCCCTGGGAAAACTGGGGCGTACATCTGCTTGAGCTGCTATTACGGGGGTGACAGTAGCATGACCCCGGTGCCAGTGCTCAGTCCATTTGGCGCATTCACCGTGACCGGAGAAATAGGTTGTTATAACGACGCGCATAAAGTGGCTGATCACGTAGCACTCACGGGTGTGACAGATGCTTCTTTGTCGAACTGGTCTTGTTCGGTCCACGAGGCGTTCGACAGTTTTCCCTCCAACTTTCTTCCGCTAGCGATTGCCGAAAACATCTCTGGTCCAGGGTCACTCACTTTTGCCGATGGCACGTTTGGCATCCCCTACATACTGGCCCGTGGCGATGACCTCGTTCCCGAGGGGTGCGGCGACAACACCGTCCAAGCTCCTGAAGAGTGTGACGACGGCAATACGATCAATGGCGATGGCTGCTCGGCCCAGTGCAAGTTCGAAGATGGCGCTGGCATCTGCGGCGATGGTACCCACAATCCGGCAACTGAAGAGTGCGACGATGGCAACGACGTAGATTTCGACGGTTGTTCCACCGACTGCCTCATCGAGTCAGAGTGCGATATCGAGTGCCATAAACCTGGTGCTCTGCATGTCAACGCGGCCAATGATGTGTTGTCCGGCACGAGTGGCGACGATACGCTCTGTGGTGACGAGCGTAGAAACGAGATTCGCGGCGGGAAAGGTAACGACCGCCTGTGTGGATTCGAAGACGATGATTTCCTGCAAGGCGGAACTGGCGTGGACCGGGTCTTTGGCGACTCAGGCAATGATACCCTGGACGGCGGCAAAGATAATAGCTTCCTTTACGGCGAAGAAGGGAACGACCTGCTCTTGAGCAGTAAGGGTGACGACTGGCTCGATGGTGGTCCCGGTAACGACATGCTGCGTGCGGAAAAGACCGGCAACGATACGCTGATTGGTGGTGATGGGGACGATTCTCTCGATGGCGGCAAGGGCACTGATGTGCTTGATGGCGGCAAAGGGATCGACACGCTCTTTGGTGGCAAGGGGAACGATAGCCTGATTGGCGGCGAGGGGAATGACTTTCTCCATGGCAATAAGGGTGATGATGCGATGGAGGGTGGCAAAGGGAACGATTGGCTCGATGGCGGCAAAGGAAATGACGCGATCAATGGCGGTGACGATACCGATACGGCCGACGGTGGCAAAGGCACAGATGCCTGCACCAATGTCGAGACGACGGTAGCGTGTCCGTAACCTCCACGTGATGGTCGGCTGGGTGCTTACCCAGCCGACACTTTCTCCTCTACAGAGCGGCTGTCCTGCGAGGACGGTCGCTCCGGTCTTTCCCCCTCACCCCACCCCGATTCCATACAACCGGCACGATTCCCCTCCTCATTCTTGACCGACAGGCAAGTTCCTCAGCGAGCTGCTCTGACTCTTCCTCTCTTGTACCCAATTCGCTTTTAGGCGAAAATCGCCACCGTGGAAATTTGCCACTATCTCACTGCGCTAGGGCGCGATCCATATCAGGAGTGGCTCAACCGGTTAAAGGATGTGGCCGGACGTATTGGAATCCAGCGCCGCATCGACCGCGTGGCTCGTGGAAATTTTGGTGACCATAAGTTCTGTGCCGAAGGCGTGTGGGAATTGCGGATTGATGCCGGCCCTGGCTATCGAGTTTATTATGCTCGTGCCGGGAAGACTATCGTGTTGCTCTTATGTGGAGGAGTTAAAAGAACTCAAGACGCAGATATTCAGAGCGCTGTAAAATATTGGCAAGATTACCAACGGAGAACCTCATGAAGAAATCCACTCCCTCGCGGAATCATGAAATCGCAACCGTCGAGAGTTTTCGTCAAGACCCTCAGTTTGCAGCGGAATACTTAAACGCGGTCTTGGCGGACGGAGATCAGGAAGAACTCTTGCTCGCCATTCGTCGCATGGCCGAGGCATTTGGCGGGGTCCCAAAACTTGCCGCCAAGGTCGAGTTGAATGCCACCACCTTGTATCGCACCCTGTCGCCGAAAGGAAACCCGGCTCTCAAGAGCCTCATGGCTATCTTGCACGCGATGGGCATGCAGCTTGCCGTTCGCCCGCTTCCGCAGAAGCGGGCGGCATAATGTCGAGGGGAGCAGGGTTTGGGAGGGTCCTCACCTCTGCCTGTAGAGTTCACTCCACGCTAATCCCATACAACCGCTTGGCATTCTCGAAGACGATATTGCGCGTTACGTGCTCCGGCACGCCGGCGAAGTTTTCTTCGATCACTTTCAGCGAATGCGGGAAGGTGGAGTCGGCATGGGGGAAATCCGACGCCCACATGTAGTTGTCCTGCCCGAAGAACTGCCAAGTGGCCGGACCGAGCGGGTCATCTTGAAACGTGGCCCACACATTCCGCCGGACGTACTCGCTGGGCTTGAGCGGCAACTGCTTGGCGCTGGCAACCAGCGAGTGTACGTGATCGAGGCGATGCACCCAGTTGGCCATCCAGCCGACATCGTTTTCTGCCGAGACCACCTTCACGGCTGGAAAGCGTTCGAACACCCCGCCGTAGATCATGCGCGTTAAACATTGCTCGACCACGTGAATCACGTGAATCTGTAAGTCCGCCGCTGTCGGCATCGCTGGTGTCAGTGGCATCCCCGACACCAGCGGCTTATGCAAAGAGACGGTCATGCCGGCGTCGCTACACACCCGCCACAACGGATCGAATTGCGCATCGCTGTAAGGCAGCTCAACGGTGTCGGATGCGAGAATGAGTACGCCTTTGAGGCCGAGCTTGGCACAGCGCTCGATTTCGCTCACGTCGGGTAAGGCTCTGAGCGTATACAGGCCGATGCCGATCAAGCGTTGCGGATCGTGGCGGCAGAACTCGGCGAGCCAGTCATTGTAGACACGCAGACAGGCTTGCTGAAGTTCGACATCTTTCATATCGAGTAGCACGATGCCGAGGCTGGAATACAAGACTTCAGCGACGACACCATCGAGATCCTGGTCCTTGAGTCGCTCCACTGGGTCCCAGCCGCCGGGGCGTGCGGCTTCGTAGCCATGTTTCATGTGTTCGCGTAGCGCGTCGCCGCGACGGCCAGCTGCAAACGCCCCAGCCACGGTGAGCGGGTGGATGCCGGGAGCGACGAATTGATATGGTGCTCCGCTGGATTTCTCGTTTTTAATCACGCGCGGCGCATTGTTGCGATACTTACGGTCCAGCCGTTCGACCCATAGGTCACCCGGCTCTGTCATATGTGAATCTGCTGAGATTACTCGTTGCATTGCCATGAGCGGTTCTCCTTTGTCTGAGATTATTAGGCGTCGAACATCAACACCGTGCGGGCAACCTCGCCGGCCTTCATGGCACGGAAGGCTTCGTTGACATCTCCCAGCCGTCCGCGTTTGCTAATCATCTCGTCCAGACGCAGCAGCCCCCGCTGATAGAAATCGACATACTTCGGCATGTCGATCTTGAAGCGGTTCGAACCCATGGTGCAGCCTTGAATGCGTTTCTCGCGCAGAAACGTGCTGCCTTCGAGTTCGATTTTCTGACCGACGGGAATCATACCAATGATGGTCGCCGTGCCACCGGGACGAATGCACTCGAAGGCTTGCTCGGCGGCTTTCTTGAGGCCGATGGCTTCGAAAGCATATTCAACGCCGCCGCCAGTGAGTCGGCGGATGGCTTTGACGGGATCGTCTTTTGAGGCATCTACGGCATGCGTTGCTCCGAGTTCCTGCGCTTGCGCGAGTTTATGGGCAAACACATCGACTGCGATAATCATCCCGGCTCCGGCGATGCGTGCGCCTTGAATCGCTGCCAAACCGACGCCACCGGCACCGAAAACCGCGACCGTTGCTCCTGGTTCGACCCGCGCCGTGTTGAGTACGGCACCCACGCCGGTGGTGACTCCGCAGCCAATCAAGGCCGCACGGTCGAGCGGCATATTGTCATGCACTTTCACAAGGCCGTTTTCATGTACCAGCATCTGTTCGGCATACGCGGACAGACCGACGAACTGATTGACCGGCGCGCCTTTCCAGGTGAGTTTCGCTGGCGTTTGCGAGTCGCGCTCTGGGCGCGCATTGCACAGGTGGGTGCGCCCCGTCAGGCAGTACGAACAGTGCCCGCAGAAGATCGATAAGCAGGCAATCACATGGTCGCCGGGTTTGAACTCGGTCACGTGCGGACCGACAGCCTCGACAATTCCGGCAGCCTCGTGTCCGAGAATCGCCGGCGTAGGGAAAGGATAGAAGCCATCGACGAAGTGCAGATCGCTGTGACAGACGCCGCTTGCCACCGTGCGCATGCGTACTTCATGCCCGATGGGATCAGCGATTTCGACGTCTTCGATTGAGAGTGGAGTGTGGGCTCCGTGGAATATAGCAGCTTTCATAAGAAACTCCTTTTAAGTGGCTATCCGAATAATGCAGGAGCAGAGAGAACTTCCTTCTCCCGAAAGAGGATTGCTCGTCATTCCAGCGGAAGCTGGAATCCAAAGGTGGGGATTGGATTCCGGGTCTCGCATGGCTCGCCCGGAATGACAGGCTACTCTCGTCTTCCGTAGACTTTCGTAGATGAAATGTCACCCCGCCCGCAGCACCTGACCGGGCAACACCCCGGTGTGGCGCTGGCCTTCGTACAACACCTGCCCATTCACGATAGTGTAATGAATCCCTTCGGCTTGCGTGACCAGCCGTTTTCCGCCGCCGGGCAGGTCGTGACGGACTTCTGGTCGCTCCGGTGAATTGATGGTGCCAAGATCAAATACGGTGATATCTGCCGCCATGCCGGGCCGCAGTAGCCCGCGATCCGCGAGACCGAAGAATTGTGCTGGCTCAGCGGTGATCCGCCGCACCGCACGCTCTAGGGAAATGGCCTGCTTTTCGCGCACGAACTCACCCAACAGATAGCTGGGGTAGCCAGCGTTACACAGCATATCGACGTGCGCCCCGCCGTCGGAGATGCCGATCAACGTGCGTGGGTCGCTGAATTTCTTGGCCACCCGCTCTTCATTCATGTCGAGCAGCGGAATCACGAAATCGACGGCAAGGTTATCCTCGATGGCGAGGTCGAAGAACGCATCGAGCGGGGCTACATTGCGCTCGTGCGCGATGTCAGCGAGGGTGCGCCACTCAACCGACTTGAGCGTGGGATTGGCGACTTCCTTGACTTTGGTGCGCGTCCACATGTCGTGAAAGACGGAACGGCGTTCCAACTCTGCGGCGAAGGCACGGCGGAACTCTGCGCTGGCGTAGACCTGCTTCTGCGCAGCCTCTGTCTTGTCCTCGAATATCGGTTTCATCGCATGCATGCTGGCGAAGAGGAAAGGATTGCGGAGGTTAAAATCGACTTCAAGCGGACGCACGGCCACTTGCGGTCGGCATCCACGTGCGAGGAGCGGAGCGACCTTCTCTAGCGTCTCAGTCCAGGCTTCAGGCGCGTCGTCGCGGTCCCGCAAATTCAGCCATGTGACCGGTCGCCCGCTTTCTGAGGAGAGCAAATCGAGTAATGCGTATTCCCGGTCTGACACTGTGCTCGGTTGTTTCGTCAGGGCAATTTCAATGGCACCGCGCCCGAGTTCTCGCAGGACGCTAGCGTAGGAGCGCAGTTCATCGTGACTAGCGAGACGGCACGCGAGCGGTTGCGCTTTGTAGCCTAAGTGCTGCGGCATGACGGTAAGCGAGAAGCCTAGTGCCCCGGCGGTCATCGACTCGCGCAGCAGAGCACGAATCTGCTCGGTCTCGGTGGTCGTGGCTTCGCGTCCCATCGCGTCATCGCCCATGACGAACTGACGGAATGGCGATAGCGCAGCTAAGAACCCAACGTTAATGCCGATGCCACGTTGAGTCGCGGCATTCATGTATTGCGGAAAGCTCTCCCAATCCCAAGTCAGCCCGCGATTGAGCACGTCGTAGGGAATGGCTTCGACGTGAACGAGGTTCCAGGTGGCCACATCGCGTTCTGCTGGTTTGCACGGTGCCAGCCCGACGCCACAATTGCCAAGAATCACCGAAGTGACACCATGCCACGATGAGCACGTTACCAGCGGGTCCCAGCAAATCTGCGCATCATAATGTGTATGTGGATCGATGAACCCTGGCGCGACGACGAGGTCCGAGGCGTCGATGACCCGCGCGGCGCTTCCCGACAACGGCCCCATATCGACAATGCGTCCAGCCGTGATCGCGAGGTCGGCGCGAAAAGCTGGCGCACCGCTGCCATCGACGACCATGCCGTTCTTAATGAGTGAATCGTAAGCCATGACTGCTTCCCCCTTTTTTCCGCAGCTCGTGTTTCTTGGCCCTACGACAAAATACCGAGAGTGTCAACTTCAAGGCGGAAGGTTTCCCTTGCCTCTCGCTGTGCGCTAATATCTTTTCCCTGCCTGTGAGCTCCTGAAAGAAAGAGGTGGTAGAGATGCGCGATGGAACTCGGGTGATTCATGCTGGTCTGCCGACACCTGCGCAAGGTGCGGCCTTTTTGCCGGGGCCGACGTTTGCTGGCGCGTACCATGCTGCCGGCGACCCGGTCACCGCGCCTTTCACCTATGGCCGCTTTCATAATCCGACGTGGGAGCGTTACGAACAAGCGCTGAGCGAGTTGGAAGGCGGGCCGGCTGTCGTCTTTGCCTCAGGCATGGCGGCGGTGACTGCTATCTTCGGTACCGTGCTGCGTCCCGGCGATATCGTCGTGCTGCCTTCCGATAGTTACTACACCATTCGCTTACTGGCCGACGGCTACTTTACCGAGATGGGCATTCGCGTGAAGAAAGTGCCGACGGTAGGGAATGGACAGCTTCAACAGCTTGCTGGCGCGAAGTTGTTGTGGCTGGAATCTCCGAGCAATCCTGGGTTGGATGTATGCGACATTGCCGCGCTGGTGGCGGCGGCACATGATGCTGGCGTTCTGGTAGCGGTGGATAATACGACGGCGACTGTGCTTGGTCAGCGTCCGCTGGCGCTGGGTGCGGATTTCTCGCTAGCGTCGGACACCAAAGCCCTCACTGGGCATGCCGACCTCATCCTTGGGCATGTGGCTGTGCGTGAGCAAGCCTGGGCTGATCGTCTGCGCACGTGGCGCACGCAGACTGGAGCCGTGCCGGGTCCGATGGAAGTGTGGCTGGCGCATCGTTCGCTGGCTACCTTGGAGCTACGGCTGGAGCGGCAATGCCAGAATGCTCTTGCCATCGCCAAGTTTTTGCAAACCAGACCAGAAGTGCAGCAAGTGCGCTATCCCGGGTTGCCCGACGATCCTGCACACGCCGTCGCCGCACGGCAGATGCAACGCTTCGGGTCGGTGCTGAACTTCACGCTGGCAGATCGCAGCAGCGCCGAGCGTTTCTTGGCGGCCAGCCAACTGTTGTATGAAGCCACCAGTTTTGGCGGACTCTACACCACTGCCGAGCGTCGTGCGCGTTGGGGTGGCGACGCGATCCCTGACAGCTTTATTCGCTTCAACGCTGGTTGCGAAAACGTTGAGGACGTGTTGGCTGATCTCGCCCAGGCGCTGAATTCAAAACGATGAAGGCAGAATGCTGAACGATGAATGCAGGAACGCGATCATTGCGGGGGCACGCGGCGCGACTCGGAAGCCAGAGAGGATCGCACTGACCGCCGCCACGCCTTTTTTGGCTTCCGACTTTCGCCATTTCCCCTTTTCGCCGTTTCCCCGATTCGTTACTCATGACAACCTTACCTGTATACCGTCTTCTGCCTACTTCAGCCGATGCTCATACAGCTTGCGCCACAAAGTGGAGCGGCTCATGCCGAGGGCGGTAGCAGCAGCGGCTTTACGCCCGTTGTGTGAGACTAAGGCCGCGACGAGGCGGTCACGTTCCAATTGGTGCAATGACGGTTCGGCGGCAGGGCCTTCGCCAGGAGGAGGCTCGCCGCGCAGCTCTGGTGTCAGGTCTTGAATGTCGAGCACAGTGTCTTCTCCCACCACGAACGCATGCTCGACGATGTTGCGTAGCTCGCGGATGTTGCCCGGCCACGGGTACTGTAACAGCGCGTCCAGTGCGCGTTGGCTCACCGCCTCCACTCGCCGCAAACCTTGCTCGTTGAATTGGTCGATGAAGTGCCACATCAGCGCCTCAATGTCGCCACTGCGCTGACGTAGCGGCGGCAGAAACAGCGGCACCACACGAATCCGATAGCGCAAGTCTTCGCGAAACCGGCCCTGGGCGACTTCCCGTCGCAAGGCTTTGTGGGTCGCTGAGATCAGGCGAACATCCGCAGTCACGGATTTCGTCCCCCCCACCGGCACGAAGGTTTTATCTTCCAGCACCCGCAGCAAGCGAGCTTGGATGTCCATTGGCATGTCGGCCACCTCGTCGAGGAAGATAGTGCCGCCGTTGGCTTGCTGGAACAAGCCTTGATGGTCGCTGACCGCGCCGGTGAAAGCACCACGCAGGTGGCCGAACAGTTCCGACTCCAGCAACGTCGAGGAGATCGTCGCGCAATTGATTGCGTGAAACGGCTTGAGTTTACGCGGACTCAGCGTGTGAATGGCCCGCGCTACCAGTTCTTTGCCGCTGCCGGTTTCTCCACGCACCAGGACGGTGCAGTCGGTACGCGCCACGCGTTCAACGAGGCGAAACACCGGCTCCATCTCCGGAGCGCGGGTGTACAGTCCATGAAAATCGCGCAGCCCTACATCCTTTGATCGTTGCAAAACGTTGCTCTTCATGTGCGGCACTGTAGGACGTTTTTCTGAATCGCGCTAGTCACGATTTCGTAAGTGGCTGTTTCCGTGAGAGATTTTCTTTCACAGGGGTGTGGCATGAGGCGTGCTCTTCTCGGACTGACACGAACACGTGTGGAGAACTGAGGGAGAGGCATCATGTTACTGCTTGGCTTATGTATCAGTATTGGCATCGGAGTATCGCTGGGGTTGGTCGGTGGGGGTGGATCGGTGATCGCCGTGCCGGTGCTGGTGTACGTGCTTGGCGTTGATCCCTACCAAGCCATCGGTATGTCGCTCGCGGTGGTGGGCATGGCCAGTTTTATTGGCATGCTCGCCCATGCACGGAAAGGCAGCGTGGATGGCAAGACCGGAGTAGTGTTCGGCAGTGCCGGCACGTGCGGCGCTTTTGCCGGATCACACCTGACCTATCTGGTTGCGCCGACGACGCTCATGTCGTTGTTTGCGGGATTGATGATCGTCATCTCCTGTCTCATGCTCTTCCATCGACCCCAGGCAGAGCAAGTAAAGGAACATTTGCCCATCCGACTCGTGAACGCGATTGGCATTGGCCTGGCAGTGGGTACGTTGACGGGATTCCTGGGCGTCGGTGGTGGGTTCCTGATTGTGCCAGCGCTTGTGGTCTTTTGCCGGCTCGCCATGAAAGAAGCGGTGGGCACTTCTTTGCTCATTATCGCGATCAACTGCACGGCTGGGCTACTCGGGCATTGGCAGCACGGCGGGTTCGATATGCGCCTCGCGCTTCTCGTGACCGCAGTTGCGGCAGTGGGCACCCTCGTCGGCACTCGTTTAGCCGAGAATGCGTCGCCAGTACGCCTACGTCACAGCTTCGCGGTCGTGGCACTTGGCGTTGCCGTTTTTCTGCTGGTCAAAAACTCTTTGGTGTAGAGTCGCGCTGTGCGGGTGTGCCTACGCCCCAAATAGCAGCCGTAGCAGCAGGAGACTGGCGACGCTGAGGACGAAGAAGAACAAGGTGCCGCTGGTGAGAGCGAGGGGTGCGAAGAGCACGACGCTGCCGCGCCGTCGCTGTACGACGAGCAAAAGCCAGAGGCTGAGAATCCACAAGCTGAGCAGTGTGATTGCGACGACTGCCATCGTCTCGTGACCCTGGTCGGGCGAGCAGAGTGAGACGCCTGACCGCGCCTCAACGGTGACGGAAGGTAATCCGCCCACGGGTCAGGTCATACGGGGAGAGTTCCACCGTGACGGTATCGCCCGGGAGGATCTTGATATAGAACTTGCGCATTTTGCCGGAGGCATGCGCGAGCACGGTCATTTTGTTTTCGAGTTGGACGCGAAACATCGCGTTGGGGAGAGTTTCCAGAACTGTTCCTGTGACTTCAATGCCTTCTTTTGCCATATTCCTCTCAGCAGGTAGCTGATCTCGCTGGGCGGGTCAAGGGTCAAGCGCGGTTTCCTCTTATACGGTTGTGCCATAGGGCTTATGCTGCGTTGCATTCTCTGCGGCTTCATACTATCATGCCCGCTCGTTTGAGCAGGGTAATGAGCAGGGCAGGATCATGCGGATCGCAACTGAAGACATCAAACCAGTTCCGACTGAGATCCACTTCGTCGAACATGTGCAGGAGCTGAACCGACTCCTCGGGCAAGAAGGCGAGGCGGATTACCGCGCGATTGCTCCACTCCAGGTCGAACTGACGCATATGCGTTCTGGCGACGATCTCCTGTTCAATGGCGAGGTGCAAGGAGAGCTAATTGGTCAGTGTGGCCGCTGTCTCGAAGAATATGCGCTCTCTTTGGACCGAACATTCTCTGTCGTGCTGACGCCACGCCCGCCGTTAGGACGTGAGATGGAACTCAGTTACGACGAGCTATCTGCAAGTTTTTATGACGGAGAGACGATTGACGTGTCGGCACTGATTCACGAGCAAACGCAGCTTGCGCTCCCGAGCATTCCGCTCTGTCAGACCGAGTGCCAAGGGCTGTGTCCGCAATGCGGAGCGAACCGCAACGTGGAGCCGTGCTCTTGTCAGCCCGAGCGTCGCGATTCTCGTCTGGCGATTCTCTCCGCTCTTCGTCTTGCTCGCTCAGGGGCGGAGAAATAACCTCACTGCTGCTCGTGCTCCTCATTTATTGACTATATCTTGGGTAAGGAACTGCCATGGGACTTCCGAAACGAAAAACATCGCAATCAAAAAGAAATCAGCGGCGCGCTCATGACGCATTAACGACGCCGCAGTGGTCCACTTGCTCACACTGCACGGAGCCTGTGCTCCCGCACCGGATCTGCGCTTCGTGCGGATATTATCGCGGCCGCCAGGTCATTGAAGTCGACGACGAGGAATAGTCCGTTGTCCTGCTCGCCTGATACCGCGCTCTTCTATGTTTCTCGGCTAGTCTTGCCTTCTCTCGCGCTGAGGCGAGGCGCAGCATCTCACCATGTATATTGCCGTTGATGCCATGGGGGGGGATCATGCTCCCCAGGCGGTGGTTGAAGGAGCCTTCCTGGCTGCTCAGGAGTACGGCATCGCCGTCTTGCTCGTTGGTGATCGCGAGCAAATCCTGCGTGAGCTGACGCGTGTTGGCGGGAAGGAATCCGCCCTGGTGGCGATTCGTCACGCCACTGAGATCATCGAGATGGGAGAATCCCCGGTCGCGGCGTTGCGGCGCAAGCCCGACTCGTCGCTGCAAGTCGCCTTCCGCGCCGTGAAAGCCGGAGAAGCTGGTGCGGTGGTCAGTGCAGGGAACACCGGCGCAATGCTGGCTCTGGCTGTGACAATTCTTGGCAATCTTTCCGGGGTGGATCGCCCAGCCATAGTGACTGCCATCCCGGCGCAGCATGGGTTCACCTACCTGCTGGATGCCGGTGCAAACATCGACTGTAAGCCTCTCCATCTCGTGCAGTTCGCGATTATGGGGGAAATTTACGCGCGCATGGCCCGAGAAGTGCCATCGCCTCGTGTGGGTGTCTTGAGCAACGGCGAGGAAGATTCCAAAGGGACGGATGTCACACGTGCAGCACATGAGATGCTCAAGAAACTTCCCATGCACTACGTTGGCTACGTTGAAGGGCGTGACTTGAACAATGGTAAAGTCGATGTGGTGGTGACCGATGGCTTTACCGGCAACGTTGCGCTCAAGACCATGGAAGGGTTTGCGAGTTTTCTCATCGGTCAACTGCGCACGCTGTTTACTGCCCGCTGGCAGAACAAACTTGCCTATTTCTTGCTCCGCAATTCCTTCACCGATCTGCGGGCGATGCTCGACCCCTCCGAAGTTGGCGGTGCACCATTACTGGGCACTGACGGACTTGCCATTATCGCGCACGGCTCTTCGTCTCCCAAGGCGATTAAGAACGCTATTCGCGTTGCCGATCAATCCATTCGTGGCGGCGTCAATCGGCAGATTGTCGAGACTTTACACACGTTGCCTGAGACGATGTTGGCTCCCAGCGGGGTACGTGGCGGGCGACGGTTGTGGGCACAGATCAAAGAACGTTTTCGTCCGTCTCGGGATACGCATGAACACCCGACGCCAGCGGTAGAACCGCCGACAGAAGAGGAGAAGCCGTCATGAGTCGCACTCTCGCGTTGCTCTTCCCTGGACAAGGGTCGCAAGCCGCTGGTATGGGCAGCGCCTTGGCCAAAGAATTTCCAGTCGCTGCTCAGGTATTTGTTGAAGCTGATGAGGCGTTGGGTTTCAAACTTTCGACCTTGTGCTTCGAGGGACCAGACGACGCTTTGAAGCTGACGGCCAATGCTCAGCCGTCCATCGTGGCGACGAGTATTGCCGCGTTGCGCGTGCTGGAGCAGGAGGTCGGCGTGACCCCAAGCTGCGTCGCTGGTCATAGTTTGGGTGAATACTCGGCGTTGGTTGCGGCTGGTGCGTTGACCCTTGCCGACGCTGTGCGGATCGTGCGCGAGCGCGGGCGCTTGATGCAGGATGCTGTTCCCGTCGGTGTTGGATCTATGGCCGCGCTCTTCAATTTATCAGCGGACGAGGTCACTGCCGTCTGCGCTGAAGCCGCTCAAGGGCAGGTGGTGTCTCCTGCCAATTTGAACGGAGGTGGGCAGGTGGTGATCGCCGGTCATACAGAAGCTGTGCGGCGGGCGATTACGGTAGCGAAAAGTCGTGGTGCCAAGCGGGCTATTGAACTTGCCGTCAGCGCCCCTTTCCATTGCGCTTTGATGGCACCGGTGGCGGATGGGCTTGCGCAGGTCTTAGCGCCCATCGTGGTGACGGCTCCCCGTGTCGGCGTGATTACCAATGTCACGGCTGAGGTGAATCAGGACCCGGCGGCAATCAAAGAGTTACTCATTCGGCAAGTGACGGCACCTGTGCGTTGGGAAGAAAGCATGGCGAAGCTACCAGCACTCCAATGCCAAGCTGCGCTCGAAGTCGGGCCGGGGAAAGTGCTGGCCGGTCTGTTGAAGCGGATTGTGGCCGACTTGGCGTGTGTTTCATTTAGCGACCCGGCTGGTCTAGCGGAAGCGAAGGGGGTTGCGGCGTGAGCGGACAGTTGCACGGACAAGTGGCATTGGTTACGGGAGCCTCGCGCGGAATTGGCCGTGCCATTGCCGAGCGGTTGGCGCACGAAGGGGCATTGGTCCTGATCAATTACGTGCAGCAGCAGGCGGCAGCCGAAGACGTGCGTGCTGCTATCGTTGCCGCAGGCGGGCAGGCCGAACTGTGTCGGTTCGACCTTGCCAGCGGTGCCGAGGTGACGGCAGCCATCCAAGACGCTGTCAGTCGGCATGGGAAAATCGATGTTTTGGTCAACAACGCAGGGCTGTCGATCGACAACTTGCTGATGCGGTTCAAAGAAGACGACTGGGACCGCGTCATTGATGTGAACCTCAAAGGTGCGTTCTTGTGTACCAAAGCGGTCATCCGTTCCATGCTGAAACAGAAGGGCGGGCGCATCATTAACCTGACCTCTGTGGTCGCGCAGACTGGGAATGCTGGCCAAGCGGCATATACGGCAGCGAAGGCCGGCATCATCGGTTTCACAAAGACGATGGCGAAAGAGCTGGCCTCGCGCTCGATTACCGTGAACGCGGTCGCACCGGGATTTATCGAGACCGATATGACCGGGTCCTTGCCAGAACAGGTAAAATCAGGATATCTGAGCCTTATTCCGGCTGGCCGCTGGGGCACTCCGGCGGAAGTGGCTGAAGTCGTCGCGTTTCTTACCGGCCCTTTGGCTGGCTACGTCACCGGACAGGTCATCAACGTCAACGGCGGTATGTACATGTAGATAATAGCCTCATGACCGGTTCACAATTGCGGAGAGCCTGGGCACATGAGAGAGGAGGACATGGTTATGGCAGAGTCGGTTGAAGCCCGAGTAAAAGAAATTATTTGCGAGCAACTTGGAGTGAGCGAAGAAGAGGTCATTCCAGGGGCGTCGTTCATTGAAGATCTCGGGGCCGATTCCCTAGATTTGGTTGAGTTGGTGATGGCATTGGAAGAAGAGTACGAAGTGGAAATCTCGGACGAAGACGCGGAAAAAATCCGCACCGTGCAAGACGTGCTCAATTACATCGCCAATCACAAGAAATAAGTCGCCCGTCCGAATCGACGTTTTTCCACGCTTCTTGGAGAATCGCAGCGGCTTCACCTTCGAGGTCCTGCGATTCTCTG
Source organism: Pseudomonadota bacterium (assembly GCA_005804965.1). GTDB lineage: Bacteria > Desulfobacterota > Binatia > Bin18 > Bin18 > SYOC01. The sequence continues at coordinate 7,941 of SYOC01000216.1, read as the reverse complement.
TTTGTGGCCTATCCCCCTGCGCTGGTTTCTTTTCTGTGGAGAATCTGCATGACGTACACACTTGCTCAGCAAGATCCTGAAATTGCTGCCGCTATCCAACACGAGATCGAGCGGCAAGAGTACAATCTCGAACTCATCGCGTCGGAAAACGTGGTCAGTCAGGCCGTACTCGAAGCCCAAGGGTCAGTGCTGACAAACAAATACGCCGAAGGCTATCCCGGGAAGCGCTATTACGGCGGGTGCGAGTATGTCGATGTGGTCGAGCAACTCGCCATTGATCGCGCCAAACTGCTCTTCGGTGCCGATCACGCCAACGTGCAGCCCCATTCCGGCGCTCAGGCCAACATGGCGGCATATTTTTCCCAACTGCAGCCGGGCGATACGATCCTAAGCATGAACTTGTCTCATGGTGGTCATCTGACGCATGGGAGTCCGGTGAATTTTTCCGGGAAGTTCTTTCGTGTGATCCCGTATGGGGTGCGCGAGTCCGATCAACGGGTCGATTACAACGAAGTGGCAGATTTAGCGCGGCAGCATCGTCCCAAGATGATCGTGGCCGGGCATAGCGCCTATCCGCGCCAGATTGATGCCGCCCCGTTCCGCAAAATTGCCGATGAAATTGGGGCCATGGTGATGGTGGATATCGCCCATTTCGCCGGGTTAGTCGCGACTGGGCTGCATCCGTCGCCGGTGCCGTATGCCGAACTGGTGACGACCACGACCCACAAAACTCTGCGTGGGCCGCGCGGCGGGATGATTCTGTGCAAGCAAGCGTTCGCCAAAAGCGTGGACTCGTCCGTGTTTCCCGGCAATCAAGGCGGGCCGTTGATGCACGTGATTGCCGCCAAAGCTGTCGCCTTCAAGGAAGCGTTGTCGCCCGAGTTCAAGGTCTACCAACAGCAGATCCTCAACAACGCCAAAGCGCTTGCTGACGGGCTGCTCAAGCGTGGTTTTCGCTTGGTGTCCGGCGGAACGGACAATCACTTGATGCTTCTGGACCTGCGTGGCACGGAACTCACTGGCAAGATCGCCCAGGAAACCTTGGATAAAGCCCGTATTACTGTGAACAAGAATGCGATTCCTTTTGACACTCGCTCGCCTTTCGTGACCAGCGGCGTCCGCCTTGGCTCTCCCGCCGTTACGAGCCGTGGCATGAAGGAGCCAGAGATGGAGACCATTGCCGAACTGATCTACCGCGCGTTGCAAAAAGTAGGTGATGACAAGGCGCTGAGTGCCATTGGTGATGATGTGCGGTCGCTCTGTTCCCGCTTTCCTCTCGTGCGGCAATAAAGCCCCTAATCCCCAGCCCCTAAAGATATGAAGTGTCCTTTTTGTTCACATATCGAAAACCGTGTGATTGATTCCCGTTTGAGTCGCGAGGGGGATGTCACGCGGCGACGGCGGGCCTGTTCGCAATGCGAGCGTCGTTTCACCACCTATGAACGAGTCGAAGAGATTCTTCCGCTCATCGTGAAGAAAGATGGGCGGCGGGAAACCTACGACCGCCTCAAAGTGGTGACTGGGCTGAAAAAAGCCTGTGAGAAACGTCCGATTAGCATTGCTGCCATCGACGAGGCTGCCGATCGCATTGAACGGTTTCTCCAGAACGTTGGAGATAAAGAAATCTCCAGTGCGGTCATCGGTGAAGAGGTGATGCGGCAGTTGTACGAACTCGATAAAGTCGCGTATGTGCGGTTTGCCTCGGTCTATCGTTCGTTCCAAGATCTGGACGCCTTCATGCAGGAACTGAAAGATTTGATCGGCGAACGGAGTGCGGCAGAAGAACGGCGCGTACGCCACCGTGCGAATGCACGATCTTCCTAAGCGGTTATGTCTACCCCTGAACACGATGCCATCCATATGCAGCGGGCGCTGGACCTTGCAGCGAAAGCCCTAGGCCGCACCAGTCCTAATCCTGCCGTTGGCGCGGTGATCGTGCGTGACGGCCAAGTCATTGGCGAGGGGTTTCATCGGCGCGCCGGCTTGCCCCATGGCGAGATCGAAGCCTTGCGCCGGGTGCATGGCTCGGCTGAAGGAGCGACACTCTATGTCAATCTCGAACCCTGCTCTCATCATGGCCGTACCCCGCCGTGCGCGGATGCAGTGATCCGTGCTGGATTCAAGCGCGTGGTGGTGGGGATGGTCGATCCTAATCCGCTGGTGCGCGGACGGGGTATTCGCCGGCTTCGTCGGGCTGGGATCGAAGTCCAAGCTGGCGTCTTGCGCGAACGCTGTGAGCGGATCAATGAAGATTTTGCCATGCTCATTCAGCAGGGAAGACCGCTGGTGACGCTTAAGCTAGCTGCGTCGCTTGACGGACGGATTGCGACGGCCAGCGGCGATTCGCAGTGGATTAGCGGAGAACTGTCACGCCGCTTGGTGCATGAAATGCGCAACCGCGTCGATGCCATTATGGTGGGAGCGACAACAGTACGAACGGACGATCCGCAATTGACCTGTCGTTTACGTGGCGGACGTGATCCGTTGCGCATTGTCGTCGATGGGCGGCTGTCGATTGCGCCCACTGCGCGTGTTTGCACGCAAGAATCGACGGCGAAGACCTTAGTAGTGACGACTGAAGCCCAGGTGAAGAGCCAGAAACAGAAAGCCTTCGCACAGCACGGAGTTGAAGTGCTGGGTTTCCCTGGGAACCGTGGGCAGGTGCAACTGCTGCCGGTGTTGCACGAGTTAGGACGGCGCGGACTGAAATCCGTGATGATCGAAGGCGGAGGGCACTTGGCAGCGGCGGCGCTGAAGGAAGGCGTGGTCGATAAAGTGCTCTTCTTTTATGGGCCGAAATTGTTAGGCGGAGAAGGTCGGCCTATGGTGGGGCCGCTCGGCATTGACCGGGTTGCCGCTGGACTGAAACTTCATACAATAGAACTCCATCGACTTCAGGACGACGTGTTGGTAACCGGATACATCGGAGAAAAAGAGAGGAACCATGCCAATCGCAGGGGCCCCCGTTGAAGATGCCTTACAAGACTTGCGCGAGGGAAAGATGGTTGTCCTCGTGGATGACCAGAGCGAACAAGGTGAAGCCGATTTATGTCTGGCTGCCGAGCTGACCACACCGTCCGGCGTCAACTTCATGGCGACGCATGGCCGTGGGCTGATTTGTTTAGCGATTACCGAAGAGAAATTGCGTGAACTGGGGATTCCGCTGCTTGGGCACGGCGCTTTACCTCCGCATCAGCGCGTCTTCGGTGCCTCCATCGAAGCGCGTCGCGGGGTGACGACCGGGATTTCTGCCTACGACCGCGCGGTGACTGTCACTGCTGCTGTGCGAGACGACGCTAGACCTGAAGACATTGCCATGCCGGGGCACGTACACCCCGTGGTGGCGCATCGCGGCGGCGTGCTGGCGCGCTCTGGGTTGTCCGAAGGTGCGGTCGATCTTGCACGCTTGGCGGGATTAAAGCCGACGGCCACGTTGTGTACGATCCTGCGCGAGGATGGTGACGTTGCCCAAGGCGAAGATGTTGAAGAATTCGCACGTCAGCACGATTTGAAGATCGTCAGCCTCTCCAATTTGATGACGCATCGCTTGCGCACTGAAACCCTCGTGCATCGCATGAGCGAAGGCGATGTCTCCAGCCCTTACGGCGGGAAGTTCCGCGCGATCATCTATCGCACCGATGTGGATGCCCACGAACACATAGCGCTGGTGAAAGGTCGCATTGGTGTGCGCGACACCGTCACCGTGCGCTTGCACTCGCAATGCCTGACCGGCGATGTGTTCGCCTCCGAACGTTGCGATTGTGGCGATCAACTCAAACAGGCCATGGAGCTGATTGCCGAAGAGGGGAAAGGTGTGTTGATCTACCTCAATCAAGAGGGGCGTGGCATCGGCCTCGCCAATAAGATCCGTGCCTACGCTCTGCAAGATCAAGGGTTGGATACAGTCGAGGCGAATTTGCATTTGGGGTTCAAGGAAGATTTGCGGGATTATGGGATCGGTGCGCAGATTCTGCGTGACTTGCGGGTGACGCGCATCCGCTTGCTGACCAACAATCCGCAGAAGATTACCGGACTCGAAGGCTACGGGGTCAAAGTGGTGGAGCGGAAGCCAATCGAAATTCCCCCCCATGAAGGCAACATTCAATACCTCCGGGTGAAGAAAGAAAAACTGGGGCATTTGTTCTCCGAGCTGAAGCCCTTGTTGTGAGGCGGGAGGAAGCTATGGTGAGGGTCATTCGTGGGAAACTCGATGCAACGGGATTGCGGTTCGGCTTGGTCGTGGCGCAGTTCAACAGCTTGGTGACGGAACGCCTGCAAGCCGGCGCGATTGATGCCCTCTGTCGCCACGGAGCGCGTGAGGATGACATTGAGGTTGTCCTGGTACCGGGTGCGTTTGATATTCCGCTGTTTGCGAAAAAGATGGCGACCAGCGGCCGTTTCGATGCCTTGATTTGCTTGGGAGCTGTGATTCGTGGCGACACGCCACATTTCGATTACGTCTCAGCGGCGATGACCAACGGTATTCGTGAGACCATGATGTCGAGCAATCTCCCGGTGACGTTTGGCGTGTTGACTACCAATTCCGTTGAACAAGCCCTCGACCGGGCCGGGGCCAAAGCCGGTAATAAAGGGTTCGATGCTGCGCTCTCGGCCATTGAAATGGTCAATGCTTTGAAAGTATTGGACGAGAGAAAATAACGAGCAGCGAGTCCCGAGCAACGAGCGGCGACCAAGAATTATGGCAACGAAAATGACGCGACGACAGGGGCGGGAGTTCGCCCTGCAAGTGCTCTACTTGCTCGACATGTTTGGCAGCGAACCTCGTCAAGCGCTGGGTATGTTTTGGAACAACTTCGAGCCTTCAATCACTACGCGCGAGTTCACCGACGAATTAGTGATCGGTGCCTGGGGTGAGAAAGCGCGTCTCGACCAGTTGATTGCCGATGCTGCCGAAAACTGGCGACTCGGGCGTTTGCCAAGGGTCGAACTCAATCTCTTACGCTTGGGAGCCTACGAATTGTTGAGCTATCCCAATATCGCTCCTGGCGTGACCATTAACGAAGCCATCGAAATTGCCCGTCGGTTTTGCAGTGACGAAGCTCCAACCTTTATCAACGGCATCCTCGATCACATTGCGACGGCCATAGGAAAGAAGGCGCACGCGCATGAGCCAACCGTCTAGTTCCGCCGAACAATATGACGGCCAGAGCGGACGATCTCGCTATCGACCACAGGAGATCGAACCGAAATGGCAGCGTTTCTGGCTTGACCACAAGACCTTCAAGGTCGAAGTCGATCTTCAGAAGCCGAAGTATTATATCCTCGACATGTTTCCGTATCCCAGCGGGACAGGGTTGCATGTCGGGCATCCCGAAGGCTACACGGCCACGGATATCATTGCTCGTTACAAGCGGATGCGTGGCTTCAATGTCCTCCATCCTATGGGTTGGGATGCCTTTGGCTTACCTGCCGAGCAGTACGCGATTGAAACAGGCACTCATCCGCGCGACACCACGGCACGCAATATCGGCACCTTCCGTCGCCAGATCCAGTCGCTGGGATTTTCCTACGATTGGGATCGTGAGATTTCCACGTGTAATCCTGACTACTACCGCTGGACACAGTGGATCTTTCTGAAGCTCTATGAACGTGGCTTAGCCTATATGGCCGAGGTGCCAGTGAACTGGTGCCCAGTGCTGGGTACAGTCCTCTCCAACGAAGAAGTCATCGATGGCAAGAGCGAGCGTGGTGGCCATGAGGTGATTCGTAAGCCGATGCTGCAGTGGATGCTGCGCATTACCAACTATGCCGAGCGCTTGCTGGCTGGGTTGGACCAAATCGACTGGCCAGACAGTGTCAAAGAGATGCAACGTAACTGGATCGGCCGCAGTGAAGGTGCGCGGATTCGCTTTCACTTATGTACTCCAGAAGGCGCACGTTTCTCAGAAGGCGACGCTTTCTTCGATGTCTTTACCACGCGGCCCGACACTTTGTTCGGTGCGACCTACTGCGTGTTGGCACCCGAGCATCCGCTGGTTGATCGTGTGACGACGGCGGCGCAACGAGACGCGGTCGAAGCGTATCGTCAGGAAGCCGCGCGTAAATCTGACTTGGCGCGCACCGACCTAGTGAAAGAGAAAACCGGGGTGGACACCGGCGGCTACGTGCTCAACCCGGCGACCGGCACCCCAATTCCCATCTGGGTGGCCGACTATGTCCTGATTACCTACGGCACCGGCGCGATTATGGCCGTGCCCAGCGGTGACCAGCGCGACTGGGAGTTTGCTCGGCGGTTCGACTTACCCATTATCGAAGTGGTCAAAGGCGGAGACATTGGGAAAGAAGCCTACGTGGGCGAGGGTCCGCACGTGAACTCTGGCTTCTTGGACAGACTCAATGTTGCCGATGCCAAGAAAAAAATGACCGCTTGGCTGAAAGAACATGGGCATGGCGAAGGCACGGTAACGTACAAATTGCGCGACTGGCTGTTCAGCCGTCAACGCTATTGGGGCGAACCGTTTCCGGTCATTCATGTGGATGGACAGCCGTACCCGTTGAGCGCGAACGATCTCCCGCTCGTGCTGCCAGAAGTCGAGAGCTTTCGACCGACAGGCACTGGCGAGCCGCCGCTGGCTGCCGTGCGCGAGTGGGTGGAAACCGTTGCACCAGGGACGGGAAAACCAGCACTGCGCGAAACCAACACCATGCCGCAGTGGGCGGGGAGCTGTTGGTATTTTCTCCGTTTCGTTGATGCCAACAATGCTGAACGTCCGTGGGATACAGACAAAGAACGCTACTGGATGCCAGTGGATTTGTATGTCGGTGGTGTCGAGCACGCCGTGCTGCACCTTCTCTATTCTCGGTTCTGGCATCACGTGCTGTACGATTGCGGGCTGGTCTCGACGCCAGAACCGTTTCAACGGTTGGTCAACCAGGGCATGATCCTCGGTTTCAGCTATCGCTATTACGAGGATGCAGCTGGCAATTGCTATTCCTTTCATCAGGTACAAAAAATTGTGCAGGATGGCGCAGAAGAGCCGACCTATGTGTTGGCCGCCCGCCCCGATGTCGCCTTGACCGTGCGCTATGCTCCAGTCGAGCAGGTGCGGTGGAAAGATGAGAAGCCCTACCACCCGGAAGAGGCCGAGCTGGAACTTGAACCTCAGCAGGACAAGATGTCCAAATCGCGCGGTAACGTCGTCAATCCTGATGCCGTCGTGGCTGAATATGGGGCTGATGCATTACGCTGCTATGAAATGTTTATGGGTCCGCTGGAGCAAGTGAAGCCGTGGAATACTCGCTCGGTGGCTGGCGTTTCGCGATTTCTGGCGCGCGTGTGGTCGCTCCTCATCGGTGATACTGGCGAAGTGCGTCCGCAAGTGAGCGACGAGCCTGCCGACCGCCAAGCGCACTTGACGCGGCAGTATCATAAGAAGATCAAAAAAGTCAGCGAAGACCTCGATGGCATGCGCTTCAATACGGCGTTGAGTGCATTGATGGAATTCGTGAACGAAGCGCAAAAGGCTGAACGTTTACCGCGTGCGTTGGCTGAAGGTTTGGTGTTGGCGCTGGCACCGTTTGCTCCGCACCTGGCCGAGGAATTATGGCAGCGGTTAGGACATGCCGACACGCTCGCCTATGCACCGTGGCCGACCTACGACCCGGAGTTGGTCAAAGACGAAACCCTGACTGTTGCCGTGCAAGTCAACGGTAAGCTCCGCGCCACGATTGAGATTGCTGCCGAGGCGGATCAAGCCGCTACCTTGGCAGCGGCACGTGGGCATGAGAAAGTGCAACTCCACCTGGAAGGGAAAACGGTGCGGCGCGAAGTGGTCATTCCAGGGAAGCTCGTCAATTTCGTGGTGACTTAATTATGAGGGTAACAAGCAACGGACAACAGGTAGCGGTCTACAGGCAACAGGCAACGGGGAACAGGCAACGGATGAAGGCTGGAAGCTGGTGCGGTGTTCATCTTGTCCG
>SYOC01000215.1 GCA_005804965.1 Pseudomonadota bacterium | reverse complement strand
TAGCCCTTCCGCAGTCCACTGTTGGGAAAGACCACGAACTCTCTTAACAGAGTTCGTGCCACCATGACACTCGGTTAAGAGTAATGGTATGGTGCCATATCTTTGGTAAGGAGCGCCTTCTATGGCAGATAAAGGTGACGTCACGATCAAGATCCCCAGGCCGCTCTCCGAAAAGCTGCAAGTGATTATCGCTGATACCGGGTTCCATTCCGTCACCGAATTCATCGTTTATGTGCTCCGCGACCTCGTTTCAACTGAAGCAGCAGCCACTGCGACAAAACAAAACGAGACGGACAAGCCTCAGCTAGAGGATTTCAACGCCGGACTCACGGCAGAGGAGATCCGCATTATTCGCAAGCGCTTGCAAGACCTCGGCTATCTCTAGCTGCCCACTGCCCTGCAAGGTGAGGAGGCTCCTTTACGCTGGCGTGTTTTATACACTCTTAAAAGAGTGTAGACAAGACTCGGTAGTCGGTTCCTTCTCCTGGTAGGGAGAAGAGCCAAGAGTGTTCAGTATTTGTGATGCGGGTATAGTAGTAGGTCCTCTCTCTCATGGCGGGAGAGAGTCAGAGAGAGGGGCACACTACGGCTTCTTATTGTCCATGAGGTGGCGCTATGGCAAGACGCCTTCTTCGATCAATGCAGCCCGGAGCGCAACGCGGTACGGCAGATTGATGGCGAGCACTTCGATTGTCACTTTCCCAACAGGTGTCTTTCCCATCAGCACTGGACCATCCCACACAAAGTGGTCTGCCCAGTGATCCTGACGGGGGTTGAAAAGGGGAACGTGAGTTCCTTCAAAATACCCCGCGATGTTGGGTCCCTTGTGGGAGTTGCATCGCTCACAACTCAACGCGAGATTTTCAGCAGTGGTCAAACCGCCGTGTTTTTCGGCAATGATATGATCAATCTGAAAGGGGAGCAGCGCAACATCCGCTGGAACGCAACAATACTCGCACCGCTTCTCGGCGCGTTGCCAGACAAGGCGCTGCAGTTCGGCATCCATGCGGTGCTCACAACCAAAGTCCCGCTTGCTTGAGGGACAACCGCGCCTTCGATTGCATCAACTCCAACAGACATGTGATGCGCTCGTATTCGTCCAGTTCTGCGCGTTCTTCAGCCGCAAGTGTGCCCTCTCGAGCTTTTGCCGCCAAGTCGTTCACCCGTTCCCAATCTGTCGAAGAGAGACGAAAATTCAAAATCGAACGCGCTGCTTCGATCGGAAGATTACCTTCCGACGGCTGAATAGTGCGGGTAAGGATCTCTATTCCTCGGTCAGTCGTCGAGCTGGAATTCATGGTTGCCCTAGTGCTCCCCAAAGGAAATGGTGCGCCAACCTTACCACAAGGCTCTCGTCCTGACCACACGGAAACCGTGGGGGACTACTAAAACTCCGCCCAGCGCTTCAACAGTGGACCCACGGGTCCGCCCCTACACTCCCGCTAAAACGCCATCCGCATCCCCGCCACATAAGTGAATGGCGGCGAACGGAAACCCGCCACTTCCTGATAATCGCGGTCGAAGAGGTTTTGGATCTTGCCGTAGAACGTCAGGCTCGACGCCACGGCTCCGCGCAGCGCCACCGTGTACGATACTGCCACATCAGTGCGGGCGAACATCGGGTTAGTACGCGGCCCGAGTTGGGGATCGACATCGTCGCGGTCGCCAACAACTCTGACGCTGCCGTGCAGGTTGAGTACATCGTCCCAGCCGCGTACGAGTGGAGTTTGGTAATTCACGTGCACAGCGCCATGTCGCGTCGGGCGGCGTAGCAAGCGACCGCTCTGCGTATCGAAATCCAAGAAAGTGAAGTGGCCGTTCAACGTCAACTGCGACGAGAGTTGCACCACTGGAATAACCTCCAGCCCTTGCACATCGACCCGGCCCAGGTTCTGTGCCTGAAAAATGAAATTATCCGGATCAACGAGTACCCCTTCGATCAAGCCTTTCACGCGACGAGAGAAATAGGTCGCTTCCAAGGAAAAGCGCGGGTCGCCAAGCTGTTGCTCAATCCCAGCATTCCATTCGCTGCTTTCCTCTGACCCTAAATCAGGATTGCCAAAATCTGGATAGAACAGTTCGTTAAAGTTCGGTGCACGAAAGCCTTCGGCGTAGCCGCCTTTCAGCTTCGTCCCGGTCTGAGGAATCAAGTAGGCGAGTGACCACGCCGGCGTGACGTGCGTGCCGAAATCGTCGTTGTCATCGACGCGGAAGCCAGCAGTCACGAACAGCCGTTCATCGCAAAGACGCAACCGCTCTTGCAAGTAATAGGCAAAGTTCCCCGGACTTTTGCGAAATTCAGTGCGGAAGCCGCCAAAGTTCGAGCGCACATGCGCCGAGCGATCCTTGAACTCGAACCCTGCCGTGGTGACGCTGAGATTTTGCCAGGAATAGTTGGCTTGGGCTTCACCGATTTTCAATTCTGTCGGGATGCGCGAGATACCTGAGCCGAACGGATCAAAAACATCGGGGTCATCGAAAAAGCGTTGGTTACTTTTGACGTAAGCCCCAGCGAAGCGGTAGGTGAAGGACGAGCCGAGCGCGTGTTCCCATTCGCCTTTCGCTAAGACAGAATTTTCTAGTTGCCGGGCGTTCAGATCCGGCACGCCAAGATAGTTCTTGTTATTAAACAAGCCGGCTTTCGCGTCACCGTAACGCAAGAATCCGCGCAGCGTACCTTGTGGCAGCAGGCTCACATCGAGTCGGCCGTTGGCGGTAAAGTTGCGATGCCCGTCGTTGAAAGTGCGAAACCCATCGGTATCGACGTTGGCAATAGCACCGGAGAAGCCGACGATGCCATGGGAGCCGGAAAATGACAGCACTTCACGATGCGTGGCACCGTTGCCACCTTCGCTGGAGACGCTGAAGGTCGGCGTTCCCTCGCCTTTTTTACTGAGAATGTTGATGACGCCGCCAATGGCTTGCGAGCCGTAGAGCGTCCCGCCACCGCCGCGCAGCACTTCGATGCGATCAATATTTTCCGTGGTCATGTTGCTGAAGTCTGCCGCACCCAGGGTCACGCTGTTAACCTCAACGCCATCGACCAGCACGAGAGTTTGATCCGACTCTGAGCCACGGATAAATACGCTCGTCGTGGTGCCGCGCGAACCGTTCTGCACGATATCGACCCCAGGTACGGTGCGCAGCACCTCAGCCACAGTTTCGGCTTGGCGCTGTTCAATCTCTTGCTCATCAATGACAGTCACCGAAGCCGCCGTCTCTCGTAGTGGAGTTTCGGTGCGCGTAGCGGTCACGACGACCGGGTTCAACCGTGAGGCGGTTTCCCGAGAGGGAGGTTTTTCAGTAGAGGTGAGGTTGTTGTCCTGGGAGGCAGACGCTTCATGGACTTCTTGCGCCCCCAACTCCGCTACTGGCCAACACCATGCCAGCAGCGCTACAGCACACCATACGACCCGACGCATTGGACATCGTCCTTTCCGCGCGGGTCATACAACGGAACAACACAAGATCGAGAGCAACCTGCTCTCGATACGTCGGCAGCCTAGAAAAGTCAGAAGGGGAGGACCCGCGCCTCAACACCCCCAGCTCGAGCGGAAGGTGTCTCGGGCGAGCTCGTAGTCATAACCACAAGCGCTCGGACCTCCCCCGCGGAAGGCTGCGTGCATGATCGGCAGGGCAGGTCTCCTGGCTTGAGGATCGTTCTACTAACCGCGCCTTCCCAGACACACCAGTGGCAAATGCGGCGTTCGTCCCCTCTTACAGTTGCGGGGCAGCGGAGGAATCACACCTCCTTCCCTCTTCGCCCGCGTGGGCGGGACCCAACCGAGGTAACCCGGGACTAATACGGAGCAGGGCAAGGATTGTCAAGCGGCGATAGTCTGTAGGAGCGAGGGAACCTCGCCCTTACCTTGTGGGAGAATCGTCATGCCGGGCGAGCGACGCGAGGCCCGGCATCCAGACCCCGCCCTGGATTCCAGCTTCCGCTGGAATGACGATCCTGCTGCACTCGTCATTCCGGACAAGGCCAAAGGCCGCGACCTGGAATCCAGGGGTTCAGACTGTTCGGACTATTTCACAACTAGCCCTTCAAGGTTTCCTTGCTCGCGCCAACTGGCGAGCATGTTGTAAAAGGCCACTGCGCCCTCAGGGTATTGGCTCTCAAGAAAGCCCGCACCTTCTCGTTTGCCTTCGCCGTTGTAATATCCCGGCGTGCAAACGTCTTGATAGGCGGACATGAAGCTCGGCGCGTTCACCAGTTTCACCCAGTTCGTCTCGGCCTCAGGAGTAGGCTCTACGGCTTTCGCCGCGTGTGCGTTCACTTCCGTGATGACATGAGCAATGTGGTGAGCCTGCCCGTTCAGCATGTAGGTGAAGTTTGGTGCCAAGCCCGTCTGCGTCAGCCCCATGTGAAAGAGGTTGGGGAAGCCGTGACTCAGGAAGCCGTGGAAGGTCTTCATCCCTCGCGCCCAGTAGCTGGAGAGCGCGACACCGTCTTTGCCGTACACCTCGAATTCCGAGCGCCGGGTGTAAGCCGTACCGACCTCGAAACCTGTCGCGAAGATCAGACAATCGACTTCGTACTCGACGCCGTTCACGACCACTGCCGTTTCAGTCACACGCTCGACACCCTTGCCTTTGGTGTCTACCAGCTTCACATTGGGTCGGTTGAAAGTCGGCAGATAGTCATCGTTGAAGGTCGGGCGTTTGCACCACTGGCCGTACCACGGCTTGAGAGCCTCGGCTGTCGACGGATCGCGCACAATCGAGTTCACACGATCGCGAATCTCGTTCATCTTCTGATAGTCCGCGACCTCAGAAAGATACGCCTTTGCCTCGTCAGACAGCGCCGACTGCTCCTTGCCCGACATGAGGTTGGAAAGGTTCTTGAACAAACTGGTCCATTTGTCACCGACCAGATCTTCTTCGACCGGGAGTCCGGACAAGAGAGAACAGAAGTTGGTATTACGGTAGTCCTGCCATCCAGGCGTGAGCGTCTTCACCCATTCCGGATCGGTGGGTTTGTTGCCGCGCTCGTCCACCGAGGACGGCGTGC
>SYOC01000214.1 GCA_005804965.1 Pseudomonadota bacterium | reverse complement strand
GGTGGAATGGCGACTATCCGCATAACAACGAGCGGGTATGGTCCCAAGACTACATTCTTGGCTGGTCCAAGAACTTCATGAACGGGGCGCCTGAAGAGAATGGCGTCGTTCGCCGTGAGGGCTATTTGGCGGCAGAAGTCTTCAAGCCGAAGGGTGCAGGGCCGTTTCCGTTTGTCATCCTGATGCATGGCTGCGGGGGCATGGACAAGGTTGCCACGCAATGGGCTGAGACATACACCGACTTTCTGAACGATGCAGGCGTCGGAACGGTCGTCCTCGACTCCTTCGCGACACGAAACGTGAAGTCAAACTGCGGCCCTCCTGACGGCCATTGGGCTCGGCGCCGCGTTGAAGATGCTTATTCAACCCTCGAGTATGTGGCTTCCACCGGCTACGCAGACATAAGCCGCGTCTACGTTGCTGGCCGGTCGAACGGCGGCCGCGCGGTGGTGAAGATCATGGAAAAGAGCATGGCTCGCCACCACAAGCACAAGTTCGCAGCGGGTTTCGCTCTCGTTCCCAACTGTGCGACCAAGAAGAACGACGACTTCTATGCCCCGATGATTGCCTTTATCGCGGGCGACGATGATGCCAACCCGGCAAGCCATTGCATCGAGATGGGGCAGAAGAAGCGGGCCGCCGACCATCCGCCGTTGAAGGTAATCGTCTACGACGGGGCCTATCACGGTTACATGGACAATATGCCCTTCCGCTACTTCAACGGTTGGCGGATGGGCTACAGCCATTCAGCCACCCAGGACACCAAGCGGCAGATCCTCGCCCACCTGAAGGGCGAACCGATCCAGAGCGGCGTTGAGAGGAAATAGCCGCTCTCTCGCGAGCCATTAGGAGAGCCATCATGCTGCGCTTTGTCGTGCAGCAGGCCATTGCGCCTGCCCTAGCCTTCACGATTGCCTCTTGTGTGACTGCGTCTAGCCAGTTGAAGCCAACGACAGGAGCAGAGCCCTTCCCGGTCGACCAGTTGATGTACGGGTCCGTCGCTGATGAAGCTCTATGCAAAAGCGTACCGGATACGGTGTGGACGGTAGTCGACGGCACTGGGGACTGTGTTCGCTACTTCAAGTCGCTTCTCGGACATCAGCCAGGCGGCGCCGCCTTTATCTTCCTTCATGGTGACTATCTGGGCGGGACGCGTATGCGTGGCAATCTGCGAGTTGTCGGCAACTACGCCAATCAAACCCCCACACGGCTCATAAACCAAGCTAATGCCCTCGCTAAGGAAGCCGGGCGACCGTACTTCCTTATAGCGCGGCCAGGAGTGTTCGGCTCATCGGGCGATCACGCACAGCGCCGACGCCCGCGGGAGCCGCTGCTAGTGACCGCCGCCCTCGATCAGCTGAAAGCCCGCTACAATATCGGGACTTGGCACATCTCCGGGCAGAGCGGCGGCGGAACAATGGCGGCGGCGTTGATCACTCTGCGCTCCGACATCGACTGTGTCGGTATTGCCTCGGGCGGCACGGCGATCAAAGTCCGCGCTCGCGAACTTGGGTTCAGTACCGACTCTACCGGCTATGACGATCCCTACGATCCAGTGGACCACATTTCAAAAATCAGTCGCAGTCCGGCGCCTCGGGTATTCGTTGTCTCCGATCCACGAGACACAGACGTTTCGTTTTCGAGCCAGAGCTACTACGTCGCACAGCTCACGAAAGCGGGCCTTAATCCGACGCACATACTGGCTGAAGCACGCCCGCCGAACTATCACGGCTTAGATCAGGTTGCGATCAAGGCAGTTCGCCTTTGTGCTCGCGGAACGCCACGCGGGAAAATTGCCGATGAATTAATAGCCGCGCAGTTCAAATCGAATTAACCGAGGGGAAAACCCGGATGCGCGCAACTTATATGGTTGCTCAGTGATTCCATTGCCCCTACCATAAATTGTGCAAGTAACAGTGCATGCGGGGGGACGTTGCATTGCCGGTAAAGAAGAAATCTGTTGTCATTTCTGCGTTCACGCTTGAAGCAAAATTAAAAAGAAAGATACGAGCGCATCTCAGAAAGTTGGGATTCGAGAGGTCGCAAGGCGGGGCGTTGAAGCCACCCTCCTCCTCGAAAGAAGCCGTTCGTGCTCTCCATCAAGAGCAGAGGAAGGCCATTCTCAAAAGCCAGCGCCGCTTCTTAGCGGAAGCCTTGCCGCAGCTCTCCAAGCACTTTGCCAACGGAGATGAAATCGATCCCCGGAAGGTCCTGCCACGCCTTGAAATTGTGGAAGCCGGCACCTGGCAATCTGACCTCTTCCGGCTGGCTAGTCTTACTTGGTCCGTTCCAGTCTCGGCAGGGTTCGGCCGGCGCCTGCGCTACCTGGTTTGGGACGACAGCAATAAGAAGCTTCTTGGCATCATCGCGCTTGGAGATCCTGTTTTTAATCTTAAAGTCCGCGATGAGCTTATCGACTGGACCGTAAAGGACCGCGGCAAACGACTCGTCAACATCCTGGACGCATATGTGCTGGGAGCCGTTCCTCCTTACAACATGCTGCTTGGAGGTAAGCTGATCGCATGCCTCATACGATCTAAGGATGTGCGTGACAACTTTCTAGAAAAGTACGGAGAGACTCGCGGCATTATCTCTAAAAAGAAAAAAAGCGCCCGGCTCGTCATGGTCACGACCAGCTCATCTCTAGGGCGCTCATCCGTATACAACCGGCTCAAGCTCAAGGAGCAAGCCTATTTCGAGTCGCTTGGGTACACGCAAGGTTGGGGACACTTTCACATCCCTGACACGTTGTTTGCGGATTTGCGAGCCTATCTGCGGCGCAAGCGACACAAATACGCGAATGGCCACAAGTTCGGCGAAGGGCCCAATTGGCGACTGCGGACGATCCGCGCTGCCTTGGATGCTCTCGGATTCAAGGCCGACCTTCTACGGCACGGCATTGGTCGTGAAGTGTTCGCGTGTTCTCTCGCCAGCAACGCGAAAAACATACTTCGCGGAAAAGCTAAGCGCGCGACCTATCGTAGTCTACTGACTGCGCAGGAAGTTGGTTTACTTGCACGTGAGCGGTGGCTTGTACCGCGCGCCTTGACGCGCGCCGAGTATAGAGAATGGCGGCGGGAACAACTACTCGAGCTTCTCTCCGCGGTGCGCCACACAGCGATGGACCAAGCGTCAACCACCCTTCCCGAGGCAGGACGACGCGCGAGGAGCTAGATGAACTTTGCCAAAGAACGTCGGGGTAGCGAACGGTTAATTAGGGCTTCGGAAGCCCTCGCAGGTCGCTACTACACATGCCCGACCTGCTTTGCAGAGGTCTTCTTGCGGCGCGGACATTGGCGTGTCGCGCATTTTGCCCATCGCTCCGGCCAAGGCAAACCGGGCTGCGAAAATTTTCATCCCTCGGATGCACTGACCTATGCGTGGCCTAGCTACGGTTCCTCTTCCGCCACCACCAGCAATCAATCAATCGATTCTTTTGTTCTAAGCATTGAATTGCAGCCCGAGTCCACGATGCGAGGACAAAGGCTTCGCGCGTGGGAACTGCGTCTGACGGTACCTAAGTCGGAGGATCCACATGGACAAGTCACAATCAATTGTGGCGGCGGCTCAAAGCGTACCATCAGCTTGTCCAAACTTGCTCTCGGCGCGCAGACCTTTGGCGTGGATCTAGACGCGGAAGACTTTGGGGCGCTCTGGGTGAGCCCGGAAGTCCGCGCCGAGTACAAGGCGGCCGTGGAAGACCGCATCCCCGGTCTCGACCGCGAACAAGCGACACTCTTCGCCTCATCGACGGCCCGCCTGAAGCCGCGGATTGATCGTGTGTCATGGGGAAGCAGCTACTATCTCGTCTGGCACGCGACACATGACGTTGCGGTGCCCCGCAGACTTGTCGCTCAGCCGCTTGCGTCTTCAGTGCAGTGGAACTGCGCCTTGATCACGCTCCCAGACGACGAGGACAACGACGTTGAGACGTGGATCGAAGAGATCACTGCCGTCACCATAACTCCTCAGCGGCGAGTATTCGGATTGCTGTATCCGCCGCCATCCGGGCTCGATGTCCTCGGTCGCGTCACTCTGCCAGTTGGCGAGCCTGTCGTTGTTGGCCTAAGACAGACTGAATCCGAAGCAGACTCCATTGTCACTCTGCGTGCTACAGCTGGCGATGCGTCATCCGAAGTTAGCTTGGAAGGCCCAGGCAGGCATCTCGTCCTGCTCGGGCAGGATACTGGCCGCGCGCAAATCGCACTTCGGTTGAATGAAGCAGCGCTTCCTCTGCTCGTTCCCACCTCGATATCACATGCCGACGTCTTTCCTCATGTTCGATTCGTCATCCGCAAACTTTCAGATCGAGGCTGCGTCGAAGCCAGCCTAGGGACGAAGGAATGCATGGCCCTTCTTGATAACGTTCGGAGTGGCCAAGCCGAACTGGTCGAGTGCCGGATACCGTCCGGCGTCAAAGGTACAATCCGCCGGCGTGCTTCTCCGGAGATCGTTTGGTCGAGCGTGGCACTCGGCCGGGATAGCGATCAAGCTACGGTCGCCGCCGACCCAGACGAACTCGCTCAACTCAACAAAACTCTTCGAGATCACAAGAGTGAAATCGAAGTTGATTTTCGCGCGTTCGGCATATTTCGCGCGTTACCCGAGAGGCTGGCAGACAAGGCGCCAACAGTCATCTCACAGATCATGCGTAACCGCATCCGCTGGCTTGCGTCGTCGTCCGCCTCTTTCATTCCCTTACATCGCCTATCTGATAGTGAGCTAATAAAATTCGTCTCGCATTTGCGTGTCGGCCCCGGACTCGTCGCGCATCATCGTGCTGTCGTTGCTGAGCTCCAACGCCTATCGAGCGGGAGTGGAGAAAAATGAAGGACAGGGTCCGGCCAGCGCCAGAAGCCGCAGAGCGCATACGCCATCTCGGTGAGAAGAAGGTATGGCAGTTCCTTGATGAGGTGACGCTTGGGTCGGCAAGGAGCCTGGCTGAGTTTCTACCCGTAGTGCATGGCTTTCGCCCGCAAAGCGAAGCTGGACTCAAACAGCAGAAGCTCTCGCTTGCAAAGAAGCTCTCCAATAGAAATAGCGGATCGGATCGCGACTTATTTGCACTGTATGTGATGTGGCGTGCGTGGGCTCGGGAGCAACTCGGCGATCCCGACGCGGCTGATCGCCTACTCGACGACCTTGAAAGCGTTTTGACCCAACCGAAGCCGAAGACCGATACGCCAGACGACAGCCTCAAGACGGGCACGCTTACATTTCTAAACGCTCTGAGGCAATTCTCTCTCGAGAACAAGTGCTCTCGCGAGAAGATTGTTCGCCTTATTGAGTTCAGTCCGCTCGCGGTGGACGGCGCTGGACAGCAGATCATCAATGCGTGCAAGTCTGAGTCCGACATCGAGCGAGATAAAACGATAACCGATCTTCCGCATCGACTGCGCGCTGACGAGAAGGAAATTCAATCGGTAAAAGATCGGCTTGGCGAGCTTGTTGACGAATTCAAGGCTGCGGCCGCGAAAGCAGCACTAAATGAGCAGGCGTCGGCAGCCCAAGCTCGAGCCTTGGCTTCTATTTCCGAGACCACCACTCGCATTAGCCAAGCGCTTAATGCGGTCGAGTATGCCGCAGGACAACATGGAGACGCCTTCGCAAAACTCGAGAAGGCAGTCGATGAACTGGCTGGCCACATTCGGTCAAGCGGCACCCGCCAAGACGAGCTTGATGGCCGATTGAGATCGACTGCGCAATCCATCAGCGAGGCCATCGGTGAACTGCGGTCAATTGTAGAGCCACTTCAGTATAAACTTTCCGGAATGTCGCCTGCGAGCACGGAGGCCGTTGAGTCCGTAGCTAAGGAGGTGCAAACCCTTGGCACGAGGCTATTGGCGCTGTCGCAGGGGCCGGCATTGAACGATGTTGAGGCGCTCAAAAGGCGGATGGAAGTCCTTGAGGTCGCCAAGCCATCGGAGGCTTCCGCTATTAATTTAAACGAGCCGGCTGGTGTAAGCGTTACCGGCCTGCGTGCTCCCTCTAATTCCTCCGTTCTACAATTGAACGACGCGGCACAAATTGCCGGGGCTCTGACCACCACCCTTCAGTCTATTGGACTAAAAAAGTCGGCGGCGGCCTTGCTTGCGGAGGAAATCGTATCCGCCACCCTAACAAATCATGCCGTTACATTTAAGGGCGCCCTAGCGTATCTCGTCGCGAGAAAGTGCGCTGAGACCGTGAGCGCCGGTCATGCATGGAATATTTCAATCCCAATCGGACTTACCGATGGACGGTCACTCAGCGCAGCACTTCAAACGCTCTCATCGAAGACTTCGTCCAGTGTGTCCAGCGTTGTGGTTGAGGGGCTAAATCGCTCCGCACTGGATTCCACCAAGGACGTTCTGCTTACCTACTCAGCAGATCAGGCAGCAGATCGTAGAACACCGATCTTCTGCTTCATTACTCTGGTATCGGGGATTGCTTCCCTGCCAGTTGAACCAGAACACCTGGAACTGGGGCCTGTTTTCGATCTTGACTATCTCGACTGGCGGCTCTCGCCTGAGGGCGGCGTGACTAGTGTTGCCGGATCTATTGCGCCAGCCACTGTCGCATCACTGCGAGCTAGGCTTGTCCAAGGAGGCGCTGACAACATCGACGAGGGATTGCGTGTTCTGCGGAAATTCATGCCCAAGAGAAATCCACGCATTGAACGCACGGTCGCAGCCGCTTATGCGGCGCTAAAGAACGTGCGGCAGAACCAAGCCAATATCTCACCCCTGCAATCGCTGGCATATGGTTGGCTTATTCCCCTATGGGCCGCCTCGGGCTTGTCGAAAGAAGACGTTGACTCGGAATTGGATGGCGGAAAATGCGATGCAGCAGCGCCCGATCTCCGAGTTGCTGCAATGCTTAGCCGCGAAACGTTCGGTTCGGAGCAGACTGAACCTGACCAATGACCCTCATGTTGACCAAAATATCCTCTCAGAACGCCCATGCAGTGATCGCGCGTGAGCTTGGCGGATCGTTTGGTGACATCCCGTTACGCCGCTCTCTGGCCGCTGACCACATCCGCAGCGCCTTGTATGCCAATGCCGCGTTAGCCATCGAGCACAACCTTTTACCGGCGGTCCATACGTCGCGCCTTTTAACTTCAGTTCGGAAAACACTCGATTTGCTTTGGCCTGGCACGGCAACTGAGCATCTGCGTGACAGTGCGTCTACGGGAGGCGTAGCTCAGCAGACGCTCAATTGCCTTAACGAGCTTGGCGATATCGTCGATACCGGAGGGGGGTACTGGCTTGGGACCCCGCTTCGGCTTGTCCGTAGCGGGGGTGGCGTGCTTGCAATAGGCGCCGTCCCCAATGCGGTTCTAAAGACCTTAGTGGGTACTCTGCCCATCTATGCCGGCATTTCAAGGTTCGCCGAACTTCGCTCGAAGCAATTGGCTGAACAGACCATCTCCGTTTCTGAGTGGCTAGGCAGACTGCAAGAAATCCGCACCTGGACAAAGAATCTCCTCGACCAGCATGAGCAGAAGATGCAGTCCGGTAACGATATCCCTGCTGACCAATTGGAAATCTTTGCCCCCGATCTTCTTACACCCTCGCAACGCAACCCTTGGATACAGGCACAAGCCATTAACCGTCCTTTGGCGAGCATTCGGCTGTGCCGTCCGATAAGTACAGTCACTTATGCTTGGGCTCGGCCATTCTTTCTTAGTCACTTTCGGATTTTAGCGGGCGAACTGGTGATCTCCCGCAGCGTTCGCGTTGAATACAGTTTCACGCGCCGCCTTCGCTTTGGGTTGAGCGCGTTGTACGGCCGTAGCCCGTCTGTTTCCGGCACGACCAGCGGCGAGCTTGTTGAACTGGAAATGCCCCTCGCGCTGCCCGACCCCGAAGCGCGCGTCACAGCCCTAGGCTGGCCAGCTCTCTCCAATCCACGATGCACTGTCTTTCCTCGGCTGGCGATACCGTTCCTCACGGAAGTGTTGGGACGATTGGGCGTGCCGGTCATCGTGAAATAGGGGGTGAGGATGTCCAGCGATCATGGAGTACACGCCACAGTCCGACGACTAACAGAAAGCCTCAGGTCTTATCTCGAAGCGCAGTATCACATACGCGATGAAGGACTAATCCGCGAGCGCCGCCGCCTTCTTGAAGAACCGGGAGCGGTCGCACAGGAGCCCTTCGTCGAGTCAACACCGGTTTATGAACTCGGTCGCGCATATTCGGACTTGGACATTCCGGATGCTGCAAAGGGAGCTTTGAGCGAGCTTTCTGGATTGAGTCTCGGCCTTTTCGCACGTCCCTACGTGCATCAAGCCGCTGCTCTTGAATCGTTCTTCGGGCGCAATCCCGCTGACCTCATCGTTGCTACCGGCACGGGATCAGGAAAAACCGAAAGCTTTCTCATGCCGATTATCGCGCAGTTGATTTGCGAAGCGGTGGAACGGCCCGATTCAGCTTCACTTCCTGGATGCAGAGCGCTTTTGCTTTATCCGATGAACGCGCTCGTGAATGATCAGCTATCCCGCGTCCGTCGTCTCTTTGGAGAATCGCGTGGGTCCGCAGTCATCTCGCGTGGCCGCCAAGATCCTGTTCGGTTTGCAAGCTATACCGGGCGAACACCCTATCCTGGCCCCCGCAGCTCGCGCCGAGATACCGAACGCATCGAGCCGCTGTTTGAAGGGTTTTATCTTCCGATCCTGGCCAACCAGGCAAAGGAAGCCGAGTTGCGGACTATCGGTCAACTGCCAGAGAAGGACCTTCGCGCATTCTACGCTAAGAACGAAGAAGAAATTCGCGCAACGCGCGCTGGCCCGCGCACCTATCGACACTGGGATAGACGGCTAGTTACCCAGCCAGGTGACCGCGAGTTGATGATCCGGCACGAAACGCAATTGCGGTGCCCGGATTTGCTGATCACCAACTACTCCATGCTCGAGTACATGCTGATGCGCCCTATTGAGCGGGAGATATTCCGCCAAACAAGGGATTGGCTTCACGCCGATGCACGCAACGAGATGATTCTTGTGCTCGATGAAGCGCACATGTACCGAGGCGCCGGCGGAGCCGAAGTCGCACTTCTCCTGCGAAGGCTCGTCTCGCGGCTTGCTGTTCCACGCGAGCGGATCCGGTTCATCCTTACGAGCGCCAGCCTTGGCGAAGGTGAAGCCGCAGAGCGCGCCGTCATCCAATTCGGCCGTGACATCACGGGGCTTTCCGAGACTTCGGCCCGGCCACTTACACTTGTTC
>SYOC01000213.1 GCA_005804965.1 Pseudomonadota bacterium | reverse complement strand
CGGCGCATCGTGTTCGGTATCGGCGTGACCTACGAGATATCGAAGCAGCAGGTGGCGGCCATTCCCGGCATCCTGCGCGAGATCGTGCAGGCGCAGGAGAAGGTGAGCTTCGACCGCGCGCACTTCAAGTCGTACGGCCCGTCTTCGCTCGATTTCGAGGTTGTTTATATCGTCAACACGCCGGACTACAATTTCTACATGGATGTGCAGCAGGCCATCAATCCCGCCGAGTTCAACGAACGCGCCGTAATCTGTGATGTTCTTCACCGTTCCTTCGATGACGACACCCTCTTCTAGCAATTTGAGGGTCTCATCACGGAGAGAGTGCTGCTCGTCCTCAAGGATGGCACGCCGCGACACCACCACATTGGCGCGTGCGCGGTTGTACTTGAGCACAGCAAAGTGCCCGCGTTTGCCTACGTAGCGATCGAGGTCGCGCACGGGGCGAAGATCGACATGCGAGCCGGGAAGAAACGCGGCCACGCCTATATCGACTTTGAGGCCGCCTTTGACTTTGCCAACGATATGGCCCTCGATGGGGGTTTTGTTGGTGTAGGCGTTTTCGATATCCCGCCACACGCGCAGTTGTTCGGCTTTCGCTCTGGACAGGACAATGCCTTCTTGCTCCGTGTCCGCCGCATCGAAATACACTTCGATCTCGTCGCCTTCGGCCACTGTGATCCGGCCATCGCGGGTGCGAAATTCTCCGAGCGGAATATGTCCTTCGGACTTATAGCCAATATCGACAGTGACGACTTCTTGACCGATCTTGACGACACGGCCGCGCACGATCTCCCCAGGTTTGACGGTTCGTTCGCTCTCTTCGAGCATTTGCATGAAATCTTCTTCCATGCCTCCGTCCTGGGATGGTTGTGTTGTTTGAGAAAAATCTACCTTGTCCTGTTCCATTCTCCGGTATACCCCCTAGCGTTCTCCCTGAGCATCGCCTTTCCATAGCCTCCTCACCTTCAGGTTGCAAGAGCTACGGCTCTCTCCTTTTTCCTTACCCCATCAGCACTTGCGCGTAGCCTGGACTGCACGCAGCATCGTGTCCACTACTTCGGGCAGCGAAAGCGACGTGGTATCAATCACAATCGCGTCTGCCGCCGGGTGGAGCGGCGCATGGGTGCGCGTACTATCGCGTTGGTCTCGCTCTGCCATTTCCTGAATCGTCTTCTGTAGGTCGGTGGACACTCCTTGGTCTTGTAATTCCGCGTAGCGTCTCTGACCTCGCACCTCCGGCGAAGCATCAAGGTAAAATTTGACATCGGCTGCGGGAAACACCGCCGTGCCGATATCGCGCCCTTCCATCACCACATTACCAGCCGCACCCCATTCACGTTGCACGCCCAACAGACGGCGACGCACGATGGGCTGTGCCGAGACCTTCGACGCCATCTGGCTGACTTCGGGCTGGCGGATCGCTGCTGTGATCTCGCGCGCTCCGAGCAGAATGCGCACCCCGCCATTCTCAGGCAGAAACCGGAGTGGCAGGTCGTCGCATAAAGCGGCTAAGCGTTCGGGATCGTCGGCTGAGACGCCGTGTTCTACGGCCAGGAGTCCGATCACGCGATACAGAGCACCGGTATCGACGTATCGGTAGTCCAGACGTTGCGCCAATGAGCGGCTCGACGAGCTTTTTCCCGCGCCAGACGGTCCGTCGATGGCGATAATCAGGCCAGCATTCATGGGAGTTTGGTGATTGGTCCGGTGAGATCTCGTAACCCCTTATAGAAACCGGGAAACGAGATATCCACGCACGACACTCCTTCTAGCACTATCTCCCCGGTTCCGGCTAGTCCGGCGATGGTGAAGGCCATAGCGATACGGTGGTCGTCAAAACTTTGCACTCGTCCTGCCTGAAATGTGCCACCTTCGATGATGAGTCCATCCGGCAATTCTGAGACCTGGATGCCGAGTGCGGCTAGTCCCAGCGCCAGTGCCTGCAAGCGATCACTTTCTTTGACGCGCAGCTCCCGTGCCCCGCGAATGGTGGTCACGCCACGGGCAACAGCGGCGGCAATGGCAACGATAGGAATCTCATCAATAGCACGCACGACCAGCGCTTCATCGAGTTCGACACCGACCAAGGAACCCGAGCGCACCAGCACATCGCCGACCGGCTCGCCACACACTTCGCGCTCGTTCAGAACAGTGATGGTGCCGCCCATAGCACGGAAAATATCGAGCACGCCGGTGCGAGTAGGGTTGAGGCCAACGCCACGCACGTAGAGTTCCGAACCAGGAATCATCAGTGCTGCACCGATAAAGAAAGCGGCAGAAGAGAGATCTCCCGGCACTTCCACGTCACACGCTTGCAGCTCTTGCCCCCCCGCTATCGTCACTTCCAAATCGTTCACAGTAAGGGTGGCACCAAAGGCTGGCAGCATGCGTTCGGTGTGATCGCGAGAACGGATCGGTTCCGAGACGGTCGTTCGACCCTCGGCTTGGAGACCAGCGAGGAGGATAGCAGATTTGACCTGAGCGCTAGCGACTTGGCTGCGATAGGGTATGCCGTGCAGTGCGTGGCCGCTAATGCGCAACGGTGCACGATGTTCTCCGCCTTCGCTGACAATGTCTGCCTCCATCTCGCGGAGCGGTGTGATGACCCGCGCCATCGGTCGGCTACGTAACGAAGCATCGCCATCCAGACGAGACACGAACGGACGGCCAGCCAGCAAGCCAGAGAGCAGACGCATGGTCGTTCCGGAATTGCCGCAATCGAGAGTTGCTTGCGGCGGACACAGGCCACCCCAGCCGCGCCCTGTGACCAGCACTTCGGTTCCCGTCTGGGTCATCTCCACGCCGAGCGCTTGAAAAACGCGCATCGTGCTGCGATTGTCGCCGCCGCCGGAGAAATTACGGATGCGGCTCACTCCTTGGGCGATAGCAGAGAACATGACCGCCCGATGGCTAATAGATTTGTCGCCAGGCAGGATAATTTCTCCGCGCAAGCCGGACGAGGCCGGGCCGATGATACCAGTGTCGTTCATGATGATTCACGTAGTTTAGTCAGTCGCTGTCGTTCCGTGCGCGCCCGCTCGATGGCGGCTTCCAGCCCGGCGCTGTCGCCAGTAGCGACGCAGGCTTTCATGCTGGCGAGGGCCTGTTCAAATTCGCTGATCGCAGCAAGCAAGGCGTCGCGGTTCGAGGTGCAGATGTCGCGCCACATTTCGACGGGACTGGCAGCCACGCGAGTTAACCCATCAAAGGAGCTCCCGGCATAGGTGAGGAAGTCCACCCCAGGTTGCTGCGCATTTTGGATAGCGTTCATGACGCTGAAAGCAATCAGGTGCGGCAGATGACTCACACGCGCCAACACCCGGTCGTGCGTCACGCTGTCCATCTCCTGCACCCGCATGCCCACGCCTTCCCACAGCGCCCGCACCCGTGCGAGCGCGTCGCGGTCGGTGTGTTCCGTTGGCGTCAGCACGCACAGGCGTTTCTCGAATAGCTCTTTGAACGCGGCGGCTGCACCAGAATGTTCGGTGCCGGCGATGGGGTGAGCACCCACGAAAGGCAACGTCGCTGGTAGCAAGCGTTCCAGCAAGTTGACCACTTGCTCTTTGGTGCTGCCGGCATCGGTAATAACACAGCCAGCAGAAAGGAAAGGAAGAAACTTTTCTACTGTGGCTTGCGTCGCCTCAACCGGCACGGCCAGGAGCAGCAGATCGGCACCACACGCAGCTTCGGCGGGGTCGAAGGTGTATGAGTCGATAATGCCACGTTCGCGCGCGACTTTCAGGTTCGCTTCCGTGCGGCCAAACCCGACCACTTCGCCAATGAGACCGCGTGCCCGCGCGGCCAGTCCCAGCGAGCCGCCAATAAGACCGACGCCAGCGATGATAAGACGATTAAATAATAGAGGCATAGAAAATAGATGGAAGACAGGCAAGGCGGAACCGCCCGCCGTTTTCAAATGCGTCCTTTCACATTCATTCGCAAGCCGCAAGCAAGCGGCGATCAGGTACGATGGCCGAGTGAGGCGGCCAGTTTCCTGCAGCTTATGGCTGGGAGCTTCCCTTCAGGGCGCTTAATTCCTTGATGATATGTTTTGCCAGTCCCTCTTTGATTTCTCGGTGCCGTGGGATCGGTTGAGAGACACCCGTGAGAGGGTTGCGGTACCAGTCGTGTTTACCTCCATGCCGCACGAAGACACAACCAAACCCTTCAATCGCTCGGATTAAATCTACCCGTTTCATGACACAGTGAGTTCATCTACCCTACGGATTCCTGACACGGTGCCACTGGTCAAGTCTTGATGCAGATCTCGTAAATGGTCTTTGAGATCGTCAAGCGTCTCTCCTTGGGTCCAATAATCGGGGTAGTCCTGCAAATAGCCAAGCCACGCGTTATCTTCTTCCCAGTAGACAAATTTGATTGTTTGCATCGCCGGTGCCTTCTTCTGTTTGAGAGCAATATTTCAATAACGCAATTCTCTCAGCAGTGTTTTTTCCTCTCGCAAATCTTTCGTGTCGAATCGGCTTCGCCTTGGGCAACGGGCATTAAGGATCAGGGGTTGGTCATTCTTCCCCGTTGCCCGATGCCTGTTCCCTGATGGCTTTCATTCACACATTTCGCAGGAGTTTCTCCATCGCTGCAATGAACCGTTGGTTCTCCGCAGGCAATCCCACGCTCACCCGTGCGTATTCAGGAAAACCGTACCCACCCATGGGGCGGATGATGACGCCTTCGGGCAAGAGTCGTTGATAGGTGCCAGCTCCGACCCTCACCAACAGGAAATTCGCCCAACTCGGTGCGTACTCCAGCCCGAGGCGGTCAAGTTCTTTGCGCAGATAGGCCAAGCCCTGGCGATTGTTCTCTTGCGTGCGGCGGATGTGGTCTTCGTCATCCAGCGCTGCGAGTGCGCCAATCTGCGCCAGCGAATTGACGTTGAAGGGCTGACGAATGCGGTTGAGTGCGTCGATGATTTCTGGCGAGGAGATGCCGTAGCCCACTCGTACTCCTGCCAGGCCGCAGATTTTCGAGAAGGTGCGTAGCGTCACTAACAAGCGCTGGCCATCCTGGTACGCCAAAGAGTCGGGATACTCAGGATCATCGACAAACTCGAAGTAGGCATCGTCAACCACGACCAGCACATTGGCCGGCACCGCCTGCAGAAAAGCTTCCCACTCGCTACGCGTATAGATTGTTCCCGTCGGGTTGTTGGGGTTGTCGAGGAACACAATCCGGGTCTCTCGTGTGATGGCTTTGAGCATGGCAGCCAGATCGAACTTGAACCCTTGGTGTGGTACAGCAATGGTGCGTCCGCCAGCGGCTTGCGCCACTAGATGATAGATGGCGAAGGCATGTTCGCCAACGACAATCGCCTCGCCCACGCGCAGAAAGGTGCGCACGATCATCTCGATCAACTCGTTCGAGCCGTTGCCCAGAATGAGCCGCGTGCGATCCACATCAAGTTTCTCGGCCAGCCGCCGTTTGAGATAAAAGCAGTCGCCATCGGGATAGCGATGCAGCTCGGGCAGAGCCGCAGTAATGGCCGCGACCGCTTTCGGTGAGGGGCCGAGCGGGTTTTCGTTCGAGGCGATTTTGATGGAGTCGTGAACGCCGTACTCGCGCTCCAGCTCTTCGATTGGCTTGCCGGGTTGGTAGGGGGTTAAGGTGCGGACCCATTCTGGAACGAGTGTACTGATATCCATACGTCACCGTGTCATGTGATTAGCAGAAACATAGGAGCCGAGGACTTTGACCAACGGGCAAAGCGGGCGGATTTGTTCAAGTGCGCGGGCAATCGGTTCGTCGTGGAGGTGTCCTTCCACGTCAATGAAAAACAGGTACTCCCACGGTCGGCCTTTCAGCGGGCGCGACTCGATGCGGTGCAAATTGATGGCGTTATCCGCGAAGGGCTTGAGCGAGTGATAGAGTGCGCCGACCTCGTCACGCACCGACAGCAGCATCGACGTTTTGTCGTTCCCGGTTGGCTGGCCAGGTGCTTGGGTCCGTCCTAGGACGGCGAAGCGTGTGAAGTTGGCAGCTTGATCCTGAATGCCAGCAGCTAAGACGTTGAGCTTGTAATGGTCTGCCGCCATGCGCCCCGCAATAGCAGCGACGTGAACATCTGCCGTTGCCAACTCAGCAGCACGGGCGTTGCTGGCGACTTCTTCGACTGTTGCCCCGGGAAGATTCGTTGCCAGCCAGCGACGACATTGTGCCAGCGCCTGCGGGTGAGCCATGACGCGTGTCAGTTGGTCGAGCCGCGTTGCGCGGCTGAGCAAACAATGGTGGATCTCCAGAGAAATCTCGGCAATGATATGCAGCGGCGAGTCCACGAAGGTGTCCAACGTAATAGCGACCGAGCCTTCGCTGGAATTCTCAATAGGTACGACACCATAATCCGCCTGCGCCTGCTCCACTTCAGCGAAGACCTGGGGAATTGTTGGCAGCGGCTGAAACCGCGCTTGTGAGCCGAACTGCTCGCGCGCGGCCATGTGGGTGTAGGTGGCCTCTGGACCGAAATAGGCGACGCGCAGCGGCTCTTCGAGAGCACGCGACGCCGAAATGATCTCGCGGTAGATCGCACGAATTGCCTCGTTCGACAGCGGACCGGTGTTGAGTGCGAGTACTTGCGCCAACACTTGGCGCTCGCGGCTCGGTACATACACGGTGGCTCGGTCGCGACTTTTCAACTGGCCAATTTGCATGGCGAGGCGTGCGCGGCGATTGAGAAGGGTGACGACTTGCGCATCAATGCGGTCGATCTGTTCGCGAAACGACGAAAGCGATGGGGGATTCTGTTTCCGTGGCACGAGCGTCTCTTACTATGATTCTTCTGTGGCGTCTACGCGCTGGCGATCTCTGCGCGTGGGTCTTCGGTTGGCGCGACGATAACGGCTTCGCCCATGCGGCGAAACTTGGTGTAACGTTGCGCTAACAACTCGTCGGTCGAGAGTTGCAAGAGCGCGTCTAACTGCTGAGCGATAGCCTCTCCCACCAAAGGAAAGGTCTCTTCGGGATGGCGATGCGCACCGCCTGGCGGTTCGGGAATGATGGCGTCGATGACTTGCAACGCGAGCAAATCTGTTGCCGTGACCTTCAGTGCATCTGCCGCCCACGCAACCCGCTCCGGTGTGCGTTCACCATATAAAATAGCCGCGCAGCCTTCGGGGGTAATGACCGAGTAGCAGGCATTCTCTTGCATGAGGACACGGTCGCCGACGCCGAGTGCCAACGCTCCACCACTCCCGCCTTCGCCGATAACCACGACGATGATCGGCGTGCGCAGGCGGCTCATTTCTCGGATGTTACGGGCGATGGCTTCGGCTTGCCCGCGTTCTTCGGCATCAATGCCGGGGTAGGCACCTTGGGTGTCGATAAACGCGAGCACCGGGCGGCGAAACCGCTCAGCCATGTGAAATAAGCGCAGTGCTTTGCGATAACCTTCTGGCCGTGGCATGCCAAAGTTGCGACGCACTTTTTCGGCAGTCGTGCGTCCGCGTTGATGTCCTACGACGACCACCGGACGGCCACGAAAACGTGCGAGACCGCCAACGATAGCAGGATCATCGCCAAAGACGCGGTCGCCGTGCAGCTCCACAAACTCTGAACACAGCTGCTCGATGTAATCCAAGGTGTAAGGGCGGTCGGTGTGGCGCGACAGTTGCACCCGCTGCCACGGCGATAACGCGCTGTAGAGATCAGCCTCTTGTTGGCGACACTGTGCCTCCAGGGCGTCACACTCGGTCTGTTCTTCTTCAGAGTGGATCGTGATCTGGCGCAATGTTTCCAGACGTTTGTCTAGCTCCACAAAAGACTTCTCGAATTCGAGGTAGGTTGTCGGCATGGTTGCTCTCTCCTTCAGGCGGCGTGACCTTCCCAGAACTTGACGATGGTATCTTCAATATCCTGGACTTGCGTAGGCGGGAACCACCGCACCTCGGGGTCGGCACGCAGCCACGTCATCTGCCGCTTGGCCAAGCGCCGCGTTTCCAGTGTCATGCGCGTCAACGCCTCTTCCGTATCATAACGCCCGTGCAACATGTCCCCGATCTGCGCGTAGCCAATCGTGCGCATCGCAGACAATTCCGGTCCATACCCCATCGCCCAGAGGCAGCGCACCTCATCGACCAATCCTGCCTGCACCATATCGCGGCAGCGCTGCTCAATGCGGTGGGCGAGGGTCGTGCGCTCCATCGCCAAGCCAATCGTCAGCGTTGCGAACGGACGCTCGCTGAATGCATGTTCCCGCTGCCACTGGCTGATCGGCTTTTCCGTCAACAGAAAGACCTCGAGTGCTCGGATAAGACGGACACTGTCATGCGGATGGAGACGCCGCGCGGCGTCAGGGTCCACACGCTGCAACCAGCGATGGAGAAATCCTGCACCTTCCTCGTGTTCCTGTTGTTGGAGTCGCTGGCGGAGTGCCTGGTCAGCCGGCGGTCCGGCAAATAATCCTTGGGTCAGCGCGCGCAGATATAATCCAGTGCCACCCACGACAAAGACTCGCTTGCCGCGAGCAAGCGCTCCCTGGATGGCCAGCAGTGCTGAAGCACGAAAGCAGGCTCCATCGAAATGTTCATCAGGCTCTACCACGTCAATCATGTGATGAGGAACACTCGCACGCTCGGCGGCGGTCGGTTTGGCAGTACCGATATCGAGATAGCGGTAGACCTGACGAGAATCTGCGCCGACGATTTCCGCACCGTGGTGGGTGGCGAGGGTAACGGCAAGCGCAGTTTTACCGGTCGCCGTCGGTCCGGCAATGATGACAAGCTGCGGGCGATTCATAAGCAGGGAGCAAGGATAGGAGATGCCTCCGCGAAAGTACAGGGGTGAGGAATAGGTACTGGTCCAACCTCCCATGCTGACTATGCTGGCTGTCCACCGAACCGTTGACAGCCCCAAGGGCGAAGCATAGAGCAGAGAGGCCACGTTGGTATGGCGTGGGACCAAGGCTTTATGAAACCTCCTTTTCGTCGCCGTTCGCCCCGCTTGCGCTTAGTGCAGAGCCAAGATCAGCCGCACCCGGTCTCACTTGCCCGAGCAAGTATGTTTGGCATGTGGGTGTTTCTCGGTTCGTTGTCTATCCTGTTTGCCACGAGCTTGTTCGCCTGTCTTTTGGTCACCATCCGTGCCGGCGCGTGGCACACGGACGCTCACCCGGGGCTGCCCGGCAAGTTGTGGGCGAGCACGTTATTCCTCTTGGTGGTCAGCTTAGCGTTTGAAATCGGACGCTGGCAAATTCGCCTGAACCGCCAACAGGTGCTTGCCGCCATGCTGTTGTTGGCCAATATGTTCGGCATAGGGTTTCTGTTGAATCAAATCCAAGTCTGGCGGCTAGTGGCGGAGATTGCGCTTCCTGCCACCGCGAAAAGTCTCTATCAATTTTCCTTCGGTGTTTTGACCGGGCTGCACGCCGTCCACGTGCTGGGCGGGTTCGTGCCGCTCATCATTTGCACGGTCAAGGCCGCGCGCGGGCGCTATTCCAGCTTCGATCACGCTGCGGTGATCTACTGCACCATGTACTGGCATTTTTTAGGGCTGATGTGGGTGATGATTGTTTCGGCGCTGTTGCTGCTCTGATGCGAAGGAAAATAGGGAGACAGGAATAAAGGAAAGAATGTCTCAGGTGCCGTCATTCCCGCGCAGGCGGGACTCCAGGTTTTTTCCTGGATTCCGGGTCTCGCTCCGCTCGCCCGGAATGACGAGGGAAGCGCCTGGGGGCAAGTTTTGCTTCTGAACAGTGGAAGGTTCAGGAACGGATACTACGCGGCCTTCTTCTTGCCGCCTTTAGCCGCCGTTACTGGAGCAGCGACTTTCTTCTTCTGCTTGGCTTTGTCTACCATTGCCTGCACCGCACGCCAGTCGAGGATACCAGCGAACCCGCCTTTGCCATCGTGAAACGCCACCGGGCCATAGACGTTGGCCAGATAGACCGTGTCCATCGGGTGCGTGGTTGCTTCGTGTACCGTACCCGCCGCTTCGTATACCCAATCGCCTGCTCGCGCCGAGCCGCCACGATAATCGAAACCACCGGAGAGCACGTAGAAATCTGCCGGGCCGATGTGCGTGTGGGGAGCGTTGACTTGACCAGCCGGAGCTTTGACCAGTGCACTCCACGCGCCGGTCTCCTTGCTAATCCGTAACACCAAGAATTGGTTGCCGTCGCCGGCGTTGATCCACTCTTTCTTGCCCGTGCGTACAAGCGCAGAGCCGATTGAGTCGTAGCCGGGTGCTGCTTTTGCCATATGGAGTCCCTCCTTACAAAATAGCGAAAATGCTTGTCACCGTTATTGCCTTGGAGCGCAAAGAAGCGCAAGGGCAGCTGCTTGGTGCATCCTAGGACTACGCTCGTAAATGCAAACTTTCTCCGTCATAGACAACTGCGAGGGGTTCGATCACGACTTGTTTCTTGCCAGCTTCTACGTGTCCAGCACGGTAGGCATGTAGTCCGCAGCCAGCGACGACTTCGACCACCTTTTGCGCATCGCGGTCTGGCACGAACACGGCGAATCCTGCGCCCATATTCAGGCTTCCGTAAGCCTCTCCAGCATCAAGCCCGGCTTGCTCTACCAGAAATTGTAGAACGGGAGGGACGGGCGGCACTGTAGTGATGCTATAGGTCAACGAAGCTGGATGTCGCATGAGTTTGCGCCAGCCGTGGCCGGTGATATTGGCCAAGTAATGCATCTCTACACCAGCAGCGAACAGGGCCTCGGTCACGCCGGAATAAATGATCGTCGGGTCGAGCAGGGCATCGCCGTACAAGCGACCGTCAGAAAGCTGGCTGCGATAGCCTGCGGGCAAGCGCTCGGCCACGGTTCGAGCCAAGGAGATACCGTTGGCGTGAATACCGCTGCTTTCTAACAGAATGATCGCGTCGCCGGGCTGCAAGCGTCGTCCCACCGTCAACCGTTCTTTTGGCTTGATGATGCCGACGCACGAAGCTGCAAGGTCGATGGCACCAGCAGCCACTACTCCCGCAAGGCTCGGGGTCTCGCCGCCACCCCAGGCGACTCCGGCCAGGTTGCAGGTACGTTGCCAACCTGCGACGAGGTCTTTCATCCGTTGCTCGTCAGCAAACCAGTCGGAACCGCCAGTCGCCCAATACGCATGCACACTCAGCGGACGCGCACCCACGGTAATAATATCGTTGATTGCCATCGCCAACGTGTCTTGCGCGATGTAGTCGTAGTAGGTCTTGCCGGTAATCTGGCGCATGGCATCGGCGACCAGCGCCTTGGTACCGAGGCATTCGGTGATCGACGCCAGATAGAACTCGCCAACGTCCACCACATAGGCAGACTCGCCGCGGCTCTCCTCCACCTCGCTGACGCCAGCCGACAGTAAATTATGCGCGGTGGCTTTGGCGGCGTGCTGGGCGAGAATTTTCAGCGGGTCGATCTTGGCGTAATCGACACCAGATTGTTCGTAGGTAATTTTCATGACGAAAAAGAAAGCGTGTGCGCCAGAGCTGTATCGTTACACGGCCCACGGGCTTCATACCACGTCACCACACACAAGTCAGCTCTTGTTAGCTCTTGCCCGTCTTGACACTCTGACCCCGCGCTGTCTAATCTGCCTCGCAACACTTTTGACTGTCAGTAGATACTATCGTGCGATATCGACACTCGTTTATCCCGACGTTGCGCCAGGACCCCACCGAAGCTGAAGTCGTCAGTCATCGCCTGCTAATGCGCGCTGGCATG
>SYOC01000212.1 GCA_005804965.1 Pseudomonadota bacterium | reverse complement strand
GCGATTATCGCGGCGGCACCTGACTTGGTGATCGGAGTGCCGCCCAATAATCCCGAAGCCATCGCTGCACTCGTGCGCGTCGGTTTACGAGTGATCGTCGTGCAGGTCGATACTATCGCCCAAATCGAAGCTGCGATCCGCACGATTGCCCGTGAGGCTGGCCGTGAAGCACGAGGAGAACAGCTCTTGGCCGAGATGCAGGCGCGAATGGCGGCGATTCAAGCCAAAATTGCAGATGCGCCGCTGCGGCGGGTACTGATGGTTGTTGGGCAGAATCCCTTGATCGCGGTGGGTAGCAACATTTATCTGCATGAACTGATTACTCGGGCACGGGGCATTAATATTGCGGCCACGACTGGGCAGACGTGGCCGCAGTTAAGCTTAGAGTTTGCCGTGGCCAATCAGCCGGAAATCATCATTGATGGCTCGATGGGTTCAGAGGAACAAGCGCCGGAGCAGCGATTCGGTATCTGGAAGAATTTCCCCGAGCTTCCAGCAGTGCGGGATGGACGCTTGTACGGCGGTCGCTCCTACACCCTCTTGCGTCCCGGGCCACGCTTGCCCGAGGGGTTCGAGGAAATGGCCCGGTTTATTCACCCGGAACGGTTTCCGTAGCCTGCGGTCGTCGCGGGATTATCAGCTAGGCACCTGACAGTAGCTTTGGCATCAGCTATGGAAGACGCCTTGGCGCTGCGGGTGTATGAAACAATTCTGGATTCCGGGTCGCGGCCTGCGGCCTTGCCCAGAATGACGAGCGAGGCAGAGCCGTCAGTCCCGCGAAAGCGGGAATCCAGAAGAGCTTGAAAAGACTCGTGCCAAGAAATTGTCATGCACCCCGGCGCTGCCGCTCACACTTCCATGCTCTATCTGACCAAACGCAAATGGCTGCTCGTGAATGGCGGGCTGCTGGGATTCCTGTGCCTGTCCTTGCTGTGGTGTACCACGCTGGGGGCCGTGCCAGTGGACTTGCTCCATGCGTGGCGGGTGCCGACGCTGGATAATCCAGATTATGTGATCGTCGTGCGGACGCGGTTGCCTCGGGTGCTGCTCTCTGCCGTTGTCGGTGGAGCGCTTGGCATTACCGGGGCGGCTTTGCAAGCGTTGCTGCACAACCCACTCGCTTGTCCGCACATCCTCGGAGTGTCCGGTGGTGCTTCGCTGGTGGGGATTCTGGCGCTGGTCTGGGTGGGCGCGGCGAGTAGCTTTCCCGGGTTCATGCGGGTGTCTGTGGTGTCGCTGGCCGCCTTTAGCGGTGCCATTGCCGCGATGGTCTTGATCTATCGCACGGCGCTGGCACACGGGCGACTCCAACCGTATGCACTGCTCTTAACCGGTGTGGTGTTCAACGCATTTTGTGGCGCGTTGATTATGCTGGTCAATTCGCTTGTGGACTTTTATCAGAGCCACAGCGTGTTGTTTTGGCTGATGGGGAGCTTGGCCGCGCAAGATTATGCGACGGTCGCCATGATTGGCGGGTTCGTTGGTATAGGGGCAGTCTGGTTGATTTCGCAGAGCCGCCGCTTCGATCTCTTGAGCGTGGGAGAAGAGGGCGCAGCGCAACTGGGCGTGGATATTGAAGCCCTGCGGCGTGGGACCTTTTTAGCGTCGTCGGTCCTCGTGGGGGCGATTGTTGCTGTCAGCGGCATGATTGGTTTCGTGGGGTTGATCGTGCCGCATGCCTTGCGTTTGCTCTTCGGTGCCGATCATCGTTTGTTGCTGCCGGCCTCGTTATGGGGAGGCGCAATCTTCCTCGTGTGGGCGGATACCTTGGCAAGAACGATTGTCAGTCCGACTGAATTGCCGGTGGGTGTGGTGACGGCGATGTGTGGCGGGCCGTTCTTTCTCTATTTGTTGCGGAAAGAGGGGAAAAAAGCCTTCGTGTACTAGGAGGCACAGCGTGGAACGTCTATGGACATGGCTGCACTTGAACACGTGAGCTTTTCCTATGGAGAGATCGAGGCCGTCAGCGATCTCTGCTTGTCCGTGGCGCAAGGGGAAATCTACGGGCTGCTGGGTCCCAACGGTTCGGGGAAATCGACGGTTGTCCGGCTACTGAGCGGCGTGATCGCGCCGCAGCGTGGGCGAGTCTGTTTAGCTGGTCAGCCCCTGACGAACCTCCGCCGCGAAGCCTTAGCCCAACGGATAGCAGTAGTGCCGCAAGAAACGCATATCGACTTGCCGTTTTCTGTCTTCGAGATCGTCTTGATGGGGCGGACGCCGCACCATGAGCGGTTCGGGTTTGAGAGCAAGGCTGATATTGCGCTTGCGCATCGGGCTATGGAATTGACCGATGTGCAAGGTCTAGCGCATCGTGCGATTCATGAATTAAGTGGCGGCGAACGGCAACGGGTGATCTTGGCCCGCGCTTTAGCACAGGCACCGCAATTATTGCTGCTCGACGAACCGACAGCGTTTCTCGATATCAAGCATCAAGTCGAAGTGTACGATCTCGTGCGCCATTTGAGTCGGCAAGAAGGGCTGACCGTGGTGTCGATTCTACACGACCTCAACCTAGCGGCTCTCTACTGTGATCGCTTGGCGTTGCTGAAGCAGGGGCGCGTGTTTGCCTCGGGCGATCCGTCTGCGGTGTTCACAAGAACCAACATCCAGGCCGTGTACGAAACCGCAGTGTCTATTGGCACGAATCCACTGACCGGCAAAGTGCAGATTTTGCCGCTTGATGGCGAGACCCGGCAGAGAATAGCCACCTCGACCCGCCCCGGGATTGACGAGGTGGAGCAAGAGAATCTATGTTTGGGGCACAGAAATGAGACTCTATGAGTCCATGTTGTGAGGCGACGCAACGCCTCTTCCCGTCTTTGCCGGCGATCGCCCGGTTAAGCGACCCAACGGCTGTCTAGTGGGATGATGAAGGAACGTGCATGAGCAACGAGCAAGATATTTCCCGTCAACTCGCACAGATCCTGTATCCAGGGTCTCGCCACGATATTGCCTCGTTAGGGCTGATTCGGCACATCCGTGTCGAGAAAGGCACCGTGCTCCTGCATTTCCGTCCATCGAGTGCGCCGGCGGATATCATTCGGCAGCTGGGCGAGACAATTACTGCGGCACTCAAACGCTTGCCGGATGTAAAAACCGTAGAGATTCATGGCGGTCCGGCTCATAGCGACCATGCCCATGCTGGTCACGATCATGCTGGTCACGATCATGCTGGTCACGATCATGCTGGCCATGCGCATGCCAAGCCGCAGGCCCAGGCACCTGGAGCACCGGCGCAAGGGCCGATCCCTGGAGTGCAACGAGTCTTGGCCGTAGCCAGCGGCAAAGGGGGCGTGGGG
>SYOC01000020.1 GCA_005804965.1 Pseudomonadota bacterium | reverse complement strand
GTCCGCACCTTCGAGGCGGTATAAATCGATGTGGTAGAGAGGCACTCTTCCCCTAGCGTGTTCGGCAATGAGAGTAAAGGTAGGACTAGAGATCTCATCCGCGTCGAGGCCAAGTCCAGTCGCCACTCCTTTGGCAAAACAAGTCTTGCCAGCACCCAGATCGCCTTCGAGGCCAATCACCGCCCCAGGGAACAGGAGCCGACCCAAGCAAGCGCCCCACGCCTGAGTTTCTTCAGGAGAAGCCGTACGAATTTCTAGCGTCATGAGTGCACTCACGCCTCGCTCGCCAATGCCGTCTGTCGCAGTGCGCGGAGACCACTAGGCAACCGTTCGATCAGATCGCGTGCAAGGATGCCAGCTTCGCCTTTCTCTTCAGTCGCCATGTCGCCAACGTAACCGTGGAGGAATACGCCAAGACAGCACGCCTCTTCCGGTGGCAACCCCTGGGCAAGCAGCCCGCTCAGGACACCAGTCAACACATCACCCATGCCACCGCTGGCCATGCCGGGGTTACCGGTAGTGTTCACCCAAGCACGCCCGTCCGGTGCGGCGATAATCGTGTTGGCACCTTTAAGCACGAGAAAACAACGATGCGCGGCCGCAAATCCACGAGCATGATCCAAACGATTCACCTGAACTTCGGCATTCGTCAGGTTGAGCAAACGTGCCATTTCGCCAGGATGCGGCGTGAGAATCACCGGAACACGCGCATGCTCAAGCATAGCTACATCCACAGCCACACAGTTCAGCCCATCAGCATCGATCACCAGCGGTACCTCGCTGTGGCCCAGCAGCCAACGCGTCATGCCTACGGTATCAATAGAAACTCCCACCCCCGGCCCAAAGGCGATCACACTCTTTCCTTTGACCGCCCGCGCTAAGGCTGGTTCATCCAGACACAAGCTCCCATCTGGTAGCTCGGGCAGAGGCACCGTCATGGCTTCGACGAGGACAGAAGAAAATACGGCGTTCAGCGAACTAGGACCGCCGAGGGTGACCAATCCAGTGCCAACACGGAGGGCGGCTCCAGCACAGAGCAAGGCAGCACCGCTCTTCCCACGTGCGCCAGCCAATACAAGCAAATGCCCAAAATCACCCTTGTGCGCACCGGAGCGGCGTGGACGCACAAGCCAGCCCATATCCTCGCGCGTCAGCAGTTCTACTTGCGGTTGCACCTGGGTAAGCGCTTCAGGAGCAATACCAATATCAACAACTACGAGCTCGCCCACGTAGGGTGCTCCAGGCTCGCCAATGTGTCCGCGTTTGGGATAACCAAATGTGACCGTCAGGTCCGCCTGCACGGCTACCCCAAGCGGCTCACCGCGATCGGCATCAAGCCCCGAAGGACTATCGACCGCCACTACCGGAAGGCCGCTAGCATTGGTCAGTTCAATGAGGCTCGCCAGCAAGCCAGTCACTGGAGCATTCAGCCCAGTGCCCAATAAAGCGTCAATAATCAGTCCACTGCTCGTCATTTTTTCGCGCGCGAGGTCGAGTTGTCCGGGCTCCGTTACCTCAATCACCTTTCCTCGCATCCGCGTAAACGCTTGCAGATTGCGCAGTGCGTCGCCCTTGACCTCAGCGGCACTCGCGGCCAACACCACTTCGCATCGCACCCGCGCTTTTTTCAACAACCGCGCCATGACGAACCCGTCGCCGCCATTGTTCCCCTTCCCAGCCAAGATCAGGACCGGCATCTCACGTGCCTGAGGGAAGCGTTGCAACACTGCCGCCACAGCGCCAACGCCAGCGCGCTCCATTAAGACGTGCCCTGGCGTCCCATATTGCTCAATCGTCAATCTGTCCAACTCGCGCATTTCTTTAGCGGTCACAAGATACATGGCTGCGCGTCCTTCCTCGCGAAGTTCAATCCTGACTTCCGAGATGGAGGCGCACCACCTCGGCCACTTCTTCGCCGTAGGTTTTCACTGTGTCAGGATCTTCTCCTTCGACCATCACGCGCACAAGTGGCTCGGTCCCAGAATAGCGCACGAGCAGCCGCCCGCGTTCACCCAAAGCCGAGGTCACCCGGTGCAAAGTCTTGGCGACCGGCTCGACCATGCTCAGATCACGTCGCTCGCGTACCTTCACGTTGATGAGCACCTGCGGGTAGCGCTGAACGATACGCCGAAGCTCAGACAACGGTCGTTGCCGCTGCACCATAATCGACAACAGTAACAGACAGGTAATCATGCCGTCGCCAGTGGTGTTGGCATCGAGGAAGACGATATGTCCGGATTGTTCGCCACCAAAGTTGTAGTCGTTGCGCCGCATTTCTTCGACGACATAGCGGTCACCGACCGCAGTGCGTACGAGACTGGCATTCATATGCTTGAGGGCGACTTCGAGCCCAAGGTTGCTCATGACCGTACCGACAACCGTTCGTTTCTTGAGGAGATCTTTTCCGAGCAGGTCCTCGGCAACGATGGCCATGACCGCATCACCATCGACAATTTCTCCGGTCTCATCCACAAGGATGGCACGGTCGGCGTCACCGTCCAGTGCGACACCAAAATGCGCACCATGTTCCCGCACCAAGCGTTGCACATGGTGTGGGTGCAGTGCGCCACAGTCGTGGTTGATGTTCTCGCCATTGGGAGAGATGCCAAGAGCAATCACCTCGGCTCCGAGTTCCCGTAACACTTCAGGGGCCACTTGATAGGCAGCCCCATTGGCGCAATCAAGTACAATTTTGATGCCGTCTAGCGTTAGATCGCGAGGAAGCACCGCCTTAGTAAAAACGTTATACCTTCCCTCGGCATCGTCCACCCGAAAGGCTTTGCCGATGGTCTTTGCAGTGGGGCGCAAGTGGTCAATTTTGCCATCGACCACCAACGATTCGATTTCATCTTCTGTTTCGTCGGGCAACTTAAAACCGTCGCGCGAGAACACTTTAATGCCGTTATCTGGAAAAGGATTGTGGGACGCAGAAATGACTACACCAGCATCGGCACGCAGATTACGCGTGAGAAAGGCAATCCCAGGAGTGGGGATCGGTCCGACCAGCAGCACATCGACTCCCATGGAACAGATGCCGGAAGCCAGTGCCGTCTCCAACATATAGCCCGAGAGACGGGTATCTTTGCCGATGAGAATCCTATGACGCCCCGGACGATCGCGAAACATATAAGCTAAAGCCCGGCCAACGCGCAGCGCGGTCTCCGAGGTCATCGGCTCAATGTTGGCCACCCCGCGAATCCCATCCGTACCAAACAATCGTTCCCGTGTGATTCCGTTCCGTGTCATATTAGGCTCCAGGTTTCTTCTTCTTCTCGGGCTTGGTCGGTAGCGCGGGCCGTGGCTCACTCTCGGCAGCCAGTGTCAGTTCGACCTCGCTCGGCTCGTGAGCAATCAGCTCGACGCCAGGAGGGAGCAGGACATTCACTGGCAACACCGCCGTGCCTGCACCATAGCCACCAGCGTCAATGAACACCTCGCCACTCGCTAGACTCATTCTTTCGACCAAACGTTGCGGCCCGCGAACCGATACCTCTGCCAGAACAAATGGCGGTGTGACGCGATAAGTCGTATTTTTAATCGCTACCCGGAGCCGCCGAAATTCTCGTGTCATCATCACCTCTTGCACATCAATGCGTACACGCACCCGTTCGGCATTATAAGTGATCAGCTCCCCCTCCGGTCCGAGAAGCTGCAAGTCGTGCGTCGAGCTTTGCGTCAAGCGGCTCATATCGACGGCTTCGGTCACGATGGCCTGTAATTTTTCCACTTGCGGCGCAGGACCAGCCACTTCTATCGTCGAGGGCGAGACTTCAACTTCTCCCGAGCGATACCCGAAGGGAGGAGCGCCCACCATATCGACACGCACCGGCACTATGCGTTTAGTCATGCGGGCGATCTCCAGCCCAATGACGGAAGGTGTGACACGTAGGAGCTTCGCTCCACGCGGCAAATTCATCAGCTCTGTGGTGACGCGGAACGAAGACGGTCCGGGGCGGACACCAGCAAGATCAAGAGCGATCTTCTTCGAGCTGAGTCGCCCGAGCAATGTCCGTGGACCGCTCACACGGACATCAACAAACTCGACTCGCTGTCCGACCACAACAAGCTGGGCAGGGAGATTGCGCAACTCCACCGGGACCAACAGCGTTTGCTCGCTCTCTCGTTCACCAGCATTCACAAGGATCCACAGTCCACACGCGAATGCCAAAGAGAAGAGCTTGAGCATGCCATTGCGGACAATCCAATGACTAAGCCTTTGCCACCACATGAGTAAATAACGGCTGAAGCATTGCCAGTAAGGTTTCAGCGGCAAGATTGTGAACGATACGCCCATCTCGCACGAGCGAGATGGCTCCTTCTTCTTCAGAAACGACGATCACGATAGCGTCGGTCTCCTCAGTCAATCCAATGGCCGCGCGATGCCGCGTCCCAAGATTTTTTCTCACATTGGGCTCGGCCGTCAACGGCAGGAAACAACCGGCGGCTGCGAGGCGACCATGCTGAATCACCACTGCCCCATCATGCATGGGAGAAGACGGCGCAAAAATACTACAGAGCAATTCCTGGCTGACTCGCCCGTCGATACGGACCCCACCCTCCACGTATTCGTTCAGGCCCACTTCACGCTCGATCACCATCAAGGCACCAATGTGGCGCTGCGCGAGAAATTGAGCGGCCTTGATCAATTCTTCGCTGAGCTGTTTATACAACACTCTTTCACGCACCCCGAAGAGCGACCCGCGCCCAACCTCGGTCAACGCGCGACGAATATCATTTTGGAAGAGGACGACAATGACCAGTAGTACCGAGCTCAGGAAATGTTCGAGCACCCAGTTCAAGGTGTAAAGTTCCAAAATCTGTGAGGCGAGATAAGAGGCCGACACCACGACCAGTCCAATCAACATTTGGACGGCGCGGGTGCCACGGATCAGATGAATGATCCAGTACACTCCACAGGCGATGATGCTGATGTCGAGAAGGTCCTGCCAGCGGATTTGGGTAAACAGGTCAACCATAGCGATGGCAAGCGTGAGATATGGTCAGGACGGGGCCAGCGGCGCTACGCAGGAACATAGCCACAAACTACAGCCATCGCCCCGCTCTCCGCTCACCGTCCGGACTGCTCCGTTGTGTTCAGAAGATCACGTCGGGGCAAGGTCGCTGCCATTGGCCGTCGCCGACTCCCAAGAGGTATCAGTCGCCGTCGGATGCTCCTGAGCGGCACCATTGCTCCGCCCGAAGCTGTCGATGATTTCTTCGATTTCTAGCGCATCGAGCACTTCGCGTTCGAGCAACACCGCCGACATTTTATGCAAGACAGCGATATTGTCTTGCAGCAAAAGTTTCGCACGCTCGTAGGCTTCGCTAATGATGCGGCGGACTTCAGAGTCGATTTCGACGGCAGTCGTCTCCGAATAGTCTTTCATCTGGGTGAAGTCGCGTCCCAAGAAAATTTGCTCTTCTTTTTTCCCGAACGTCATCGGGCCGAGCCGATCACTCATCCCCCATTCGCACACCATACGACGGGCAAGCTCAGTCGCTTTTTCGATATCGTCGCCGGCACCAGTCGTCATATGCCCGAGAACCAGTTCCTCAGCCCCGCGACCACCAAACATGATGGCGAGACGGTCGAGAATGTACTCACGTGACCACGTATGGCGATCATCTACCGGCACTTGCTGTGTCACGCCTAGCGCCATGCCCCGAGGGATGATCGTCACTTTATGCACTGGATCAGTTCCTGGAATCAGGCGGGCAACCAAAGCATGCCCAGCCTCGTGATAGGCGGTGTTGCGTTTCTCGTCTATGCTCAAGATCATGCTGCGCCGCTCTACACCCATCAGCACCTTATCTTTGGATAGCTCAAAATCTTTCATGCCCACTTTTTCTTTGTTATAGCGAGCAGCAAGCAGCGCAGCCTCATTGACCAAATTTTCTAGGTCGGCACCCGAAAACCCAGGGGTTGAACGCGCCAGCGTCACGATATCGACAGAGTCATCAAGCGGGACGCGGCGGCAATGCACGCGCAGAATTTCTTCTCGTCCGCGCACGTCAGGACGGGGAACGACGACGCGCCGATCAAATCGCCCAGGACGCAGCAGTGCGGGGTCGAGCACATCAGGGCGGTTGGTGGCAGCAATGAGGATGACGCCTTCATTCGCCTCGAATCCATCCATCTCGACGAGCAACTGATTGAGGGTTTGCTCACGCTCATCGTGCCCACCGCCAAGACCAGCACCACGGTGGCGGCCGACCGCATCAATCTCATCGATGAAAATAATGCACGGAGCCTGTTTTTTGCCTTGTACAAAGAGGTCGCGGACCCGCGAGGCTCCGACACCGACAAACATTTCGACGAAATCGGAGCCGCTAATCGAAAAGAACGGGACCCCGGCTTCGCCGGCAATGGCTCTTGCAAGCAAGGTTTTCCCTGTGCCGGGTGCACCGACCAGCAAGACGCCTTTAGGAATGCGTCCGCCTAAACGGGTAAATTTCTTAGGATCTTTTAGGAAAGCGATGATTTCTTCGAGTTCTTCCTTCGCTTCTTCCACCCCGGCCACATCGCTGAACGTCACCTTATGTTGATTTTCGGTCAACAGTTTGGCGCGACTTTTTCCAAACGACATTGCCTTCCCGCCGCCCATCTGCATCTGGCGCATGAAAAACACCCAAACGCCAATCAGGAGCAGCATGGGAAACCATTGGACAAGAATCGCGATGTACCAAGGATCGCCTTCTTCTGGACGTGCAGAGATTTCCACTTTCTTCTCGCGCAGCATGCGCATCAAGTCGGGATCGTCAGGGGCAAAGGTTTTGAAGCGTTCATCATTTCTCAGCCTCCCACGAATGGTATTGCCTTGGATGACGACTTCCGACACTTCCCCTTTTTCGACGGCTTCAACAAATTCGCTGAATTTCTTTTCCGGTTCTCGGGGCTGCTGACGATTAAACAAATTGAACAGGAGAAGGAACATGAGTCCAAGCACGAGCCATAACGCAAGATTGTGCGAAACCTTATTCACTCCGTAAATTCCCTTTCCCTCAGGCGCACCTACCCTAACACAGTTTTCATTTCTCCGGCAATGGGTG
Source organism: Pseudomonadota bacterium (assembly GCA_005804965.1). Lineage (GTDB taxonomy): Bacteria > Desulfobacterota > Binatia > Bin18 > Bin18 > SYOC01. Next base: position 1,015 of record SYOC01000020.1, on the reverse strand, counting down.
AACTGCGAGCTGGTAGACGCGCCGTGTGGGCGTAGTCAGCTTCGCAAATTCTCCACGCACGCAACCTGGGACCCAAAGAATCGTCTCGCCACACACCACAAGTGGCCACCCTGGCCGCTGACGGGCCGGGATCTTTGTATCAACGAAAATGTCATGCACTTTACGATGCCCACGCATCCCCAGCGGCCGCAGGCGATCACCTGGGCGCATATTGCGCACTGCCAAAGGACCAGGAAGAGCATCGACATCAATCAGCGCTTCCCACGGGTCATGCAGCGTAGCACTGGCAGCACCGGCCTCCCAAAGCAATGGGAGAGAACAGACAACCTCCCACCCTGCTTCTCGAATCGCCAACCTGCTCCCTGGCTCTAACGAGTAGGTATAGGGAAACGGCACCGCCTTCGGTTGCTTCGCTGAAATCACAAGGCAGTCGCGTTCTCGTCTCACCACCCAGTTACCGGGCAGCTCAGCTGCTTGGTACTCTCGCCCTTCGATAAGAGCGCCAACCTTAGTGAGATGGCGAAATCCGAGATCACCAGCAAGATCATTCGATTGAAACGCCGCCTCTAACCAGACACGTGCAATCCGGAGATGCAAAGCCGAAGGTTCCTGACGCAAGCGAGTAAGCGACAAACGCAGCGGACCGTCTAGAGCACGGGCATAAGCAGCTTGCGCTTGCGCCTCCAGCCAGTCTTCTTCAGGCCGCAAGGACTCGGCAAGCTGTACCAAATGGCGACGAATCTGCGGGGAAAATTCCCGCTCCAGCAACGGTAAGAGTTGATGACGAATTTTATTGCGGGTGTAGCGCACGTCACGGTTGCTGGCATCCTCAACATGGGGCAATTGATGCGCCGCGAGATACGCCATCACTTCCTGACGAGAACACGCGAGCAAAGGACGAACAATCCAGCCCTCGCGTTGAGCCGACATGCCGGCTAACCCACGATGCCCAGCCCCACGGAGGAGCCGCATCAGCACAGTTTCAGCTTGATCGTCCTGCGTATGCGCAACGGCC
>SYOC01000211.1 GCA_005804965.1 Pseudomonadota bacterium | reverse complement strand
TGTTAACTGTCGAACCCGGGGGACCACGGACGCCTGCTGAACAAACAAGGATATCGAGTCCACCAAATTCCCGAACTGTAGCGCGCACCATTCGTTCCACTTGCTTGCCCCTGCTCACATCGGCGCACACAGAAATTACCCTACCTCCTGCTTCCAGGATATGCGACGCGGTTTCGTTGGCCGCGTCACTGTCGAGGTCGGATACGCCCACTAGCGCTCCTTCGTTTGCAAACAATAGGGCCACTGCTCTGCCAATGCCAGATCCTGCGCCAGTAATAAGGACAATCTTCTGATTGAGCCGTGTGCTGGCGCGTTCAGGCCTGGCTTGAACGTCCGTTGTGGTCTTGCGGGATTGCGACCGGGAAGTCTTGGTCATGTTTTGTCCTCTTGTCTCTTGAACGAACCACCAGGAGGTCGGGACGACTGTTGCAGATGACGCGCTCGAGTGCTACGGCCGGACAGGAACCGGATCAGTTCGCTGCAACTCCGCTTAGACCGAGATACCTGTCCTGCTCAATCAACTCGGGACTGCGCTCGTTGGGATTACCAAATCCACCGCCACCGGCCTCTGCAAATTGAACTGTGCTCCCAGGGGGTAATTCTTGTTGTGACTTGGGGTCAACCGGTTCCCCGTCCAGGAGGACTTCTCGAAGGGCTCCATCACTGCCTCCTTGAAACCCCCTTGCGGCAAATCGCGTTCGATTAGCAAAAAGCGATACGGACAATGTATGTCCAGTCATGTTCTCGAACAGCAGTTCTTGCCCGTGCCCGCCGCGGTAACGACCCAGACCCCCGGAGCCGGGGCGAATCGCGCGCCGTCTGACCAAGACGCCTGTGACGCTTTCAAAAACCTCCACCGGGGTCGAGCAGATATTGCTTGGAGCGGGGGTTGCTGTGAGGCCATCGGCTTGGGCGTGTGCTCCCATTCCACCTGAGGCAAAGTAGACAGTCGAGAAGCGCTCACCCTCAGGCTTCCTTCCGTAAAAGCGAATCAGGTTTATCAGACCTGGATCTGCCAACACTCGACCGGGAAGCACAGCCTGAAGAGCCCCAAATATGGCCGTCGGGATGAAATGGCCAAGCGCATGGCGACCGCCGGTTGCAGAGGGAAAGTTCGGGTTCAGAACGCAGCCTGCAGGTGCGGATGCGACGACCGGCCGAAACGCGCCTTCATTGTTTGGAATATCGGGAATCGTCAGGCACTTCAAGGCGTAGGCGGTAAAAGCATACGTATAGCAAAACGGTGTATTGATCGCAAAACTACTTTGCGGCGAACTTCCCGAATAATCGATCTTGATCTGATCGTCGGCTACATCAATGGTGCAGGCTATCGTCAGATCACCATCGACACCTTCTGCGTTGATCGTGTGTGTGTATCTGCCATCAGGTATCTTGGTGATTTCCTTACGCATAGCATCTTCGGAATGCGAAAGGATTGCATCGGAAAGTGAAGAAAGATCCTCCACTTGATATTCAGCCATGAACGCCAATAAGCGTGCGCTGCCCAATTCATTGGCGGTGATGTTGGCGTTGATGTCACCAATTACCTGGTCTGGCACTCTTACATTTGCCCGAATCAGTTCAAACATGGCCAAGACTGGCGTCCCGCGTTCGAACAGCTTGCAGGGCACTAGGCGCAGACCCTCTTCATAGACTTCTCGTGCATTCGACGAGAAGCCGCGACCACCAATATCAGGCAAATGGGTGACGGTGGTAGTGAATCCAATGAGCCGAGACTTGCGGAAGACGGGGCGTGTGACGGTAATATCAAAAAGATGCCCGGTGCCCAACCAAGGGTCGTTGGTTGCCAGCACATCGCCGGGCTTGAGCGTCTCTGGGGGAAACCGACTTAAGAGATGCCGGACCGTTCTTGGGATGGTTCCCACAAATGCAGTCCCGCTCCACGAGCCCTGAGCGAGCGATTGCCCGCGCGAGTCCAGTAAGACACACGAGAGATCATACGATTCACGGACGACAGTTGAAAATGATGTGCGCACCAATGACGCGACGATTTCGTCGGTGATCGAAATCAGTCTGTTCCACAGAATGCCCAGAGTAATTGCGTCATAGGCCATGCCGGCTTCCCTTCTGATCAATATCAATTACGAGATTCAGCCATGCATCTACAACAGCGCTCTGTCCGGGAGGAATTACTAGCGATGATTCAATCTCCTCGACAACTGCTGGGCCGACAATTCTGTCCCCCGCACAGAGTTGAGAGCGGTCGAACACGGCGGTAGAAACAAGCTTTCCTGGATCATGGAAGAACGCCCGTCGAGTCCCCTTTGTGGGGGGAATGCCCGATCGAGATCGCTCTTGAGTAAGGTCGATTTTCGGGCTCGGACCGATTACTTCCACACGCCAATTCATTATCTCCAACTCATAATCGAGTTTGATCGTGGTTTGATAGGTCCTTTGGTATGCCTTATGAAATAGTGAGGATACAGTTTCGGGCGCGACTTTGCGTCCAGTTGGTAGTTTCACCACCACTTCATGGCCTTGTCCAAAATACCGCACCTCCAATTCCCGGCGCAATTTCAGCTTGCTCGCCGGTAACCCAGTTTGAAGAACAAATCGTCTTGCGGTTTCTTCCAGCGGGTCGAAGGTGCGTTCAATTTTTTCGCTGGAAAGTGAACTGACGCAGGTCCGTCTCGTGCTGGAGACATCAAACGCTATTGGTGCAGTCAGCAAGCCAAGGGCTGAAAAGACGCCGGCACGCAGTGGCACAACCACCCGACGCATGCGTAGCTTCTGTGCTACTCGAATAGCATGCAAGGGACCGGCTCCGCCAAAGGCAATCATGGTGTAGCCACCCACGTCGATCCCGCGCTCGGCAGCATGGATTCGAAAGGCCCTCAATATGTCCTCATTGGCCATCTCGTGAATGCCCCATGCGGACTCAAGCGTGCCCAAGCCCAGTGGTCTGCCGACCTTGTCATCGATGGCGTCAACCGCGCGGTCTACCGAAAGCCGCATGCGGCCGCCGAGAAACGAGTCAGCACCCAAATAACCCAACAACAGGTTTGCATCTGTGATCGTTGGGTTCATGCCTTCGTTGCCGTAACACGCGGGGCCCGGCGATGCACCCGAGCTCTGCGGGCCGACTTGCAGAACACCTCTACGGTCGATGCTGGCTATGGACCCTCCGCCAGAGCCAATCTCGACCAGTTTGATGGCCGGCGACTGGATAGGTAAACCACTCCCAACCTTGAATTCATGGACACGTGCGATTTCCCATTGGTACGTCTTCTCGGCTTCACCAGCAACCACCACATAACCCTTGGAAGTGGTGCCACCCATGTCGAACGCAAGGATGTTCTGGTCACTTCGCAACCTGCCGAGCAAAGCCGCCATCTGCATTCCCGCCACTGGACCAGACTCGAGGAGCCGGACCGGAAAAGCCCGCGCGGTGGAGGAACTGATCGTTCCTCCACTGGACGTCATCAGCAGAAAGCTTCCTCTAAAGCCACGCTCCGAAAGCCATGATTCGATACGGCCAAGGTAGCCAGAGATCAGCGGCTGAACGTACGCGTTTACCGTCACCGTCGATGTGCGCTCATACTCCCGTATGCTGGGAGCCACCTCCGACGAGAGCGAAATCGAGAGTGCCGGAAACTTCCTGGAGATGGCTTCCCTGGCCGCAATCTCATGGACAGGATTCAAGAAGGAGTGAAGAAAACATATTGCCAGCGATTCGATTTTTTCTCGTTCGACCAACTCGGTTGCCCGGCCAATGGCTTCACCTAGATCTATTGGTTTGATGACTTCGCCACGCGGTCCAAGCCGCTCTTGCACTTCTTTCCGTAGAGGCCTCGATACGAGGGGTGATGGAAACCGGAGCTTCAGATCGTAAAGGTCATAACGAGTTTCCCGGGCCAGTTCAAGTGTGTCGGAAAAGCCGGCAGTCGTTATCAAGCCTGTTCGAGCACCTTTGCGCTCAATCACTGCATTGATTGCGAGGGTCGTTCCGTGGACGAAGTTGCCAACAGCCGCGACACTGGCTTCAGCTGACGAGAGCAGTACATCGATACCTTCAAGAACCGACCGCGCAGGATCATCTTGGCTTGTAAGACGCTTTTCCGTATAGATCTGACCGTTAGCGGAATTGATCAGAACGAAATCGGTAAACGTACCACCAATATCGACCCCCAAGCGCCACTTTGGGTCCGGCGTTCCGTTTCTTGATGATGATTTAGTGGATCTGGACATCTATGGTGACATTCGAACTATATTTTTCGACGCTGAATTCCTCTTAGGTCTCATCCGACCTCGGGCAGGGTTTGAATTGAGACGGAGAAGCGATAGTGTGTAGCTCGTTCGATTCCCGTAGGATCATGGTGACGGGCAATTCATGAGGCGAAGGGTTGGCGCTCATTGAAGTGCGTACCCAGGTTTCGGGCGCATGCGTGAATTGCTCAAATCTCCTTTAGATTGAAGTGGCGTCGAACTTCGTTGATGTGCTCACGGACTGTGATCTCCAACGGCCTGACCCTAAATCCAAGTTCCTGCTCGACGCGCTTGGCGTCGATCAAGTAAGCCAATGGTTGCTCTGGCGCTGTCTCGTCGTAAGAGAACGTGGCGTCAGGAAGAAATGATTTGACGAGTTCCGCGAGTTCCCTGTTGCAACGCGCGTGGCCGCCCGCGTTGTATAGACCGTGATTCAGTTTTGGTGCGGTAATCAGCAAACTTACGAGTCTGGCACCGTCATTCATGGACCATACTGAACTTTTCTGCGTCGATCGATAAGGAAAATGCATTGGGATACCTTGCGCGGGCAAGGTCGCAAAGTCGGCCGCCCAGGAAGTGTGTGCGCCCTTTTTCCAAGGATCGTGCATGACTCCAAAACGGACGATCACGATGTCGAGTCCAAATTGCGCCCTGTAGGTCTCCGCCATAAACTCGTTCAACTTGCGGGTGGCACCGTAGACCCACAATGGCTTTCCATAACTGTCGTCCTCTTCAGACAATAGTCGCTCGCCATGTTGCGACTGAAGCCCATAGACGGCGATCGAGCTGCTAATGACAACTCGCTCGATGCCGGCAAGGCGTGCCGCTTCCATGACATTGTTCACGGCCAAAGCGTTGAATCGAATTGCCGAATGAGGTCTGGCGGTGGACTCAGACCCCAACAAATAGGTCGTTGAGACGATTCGCTGGACTTTGTGCGTCTTTATTGCGTCAAAGAGTTCTTCAATTGAATTCAGATCTCCCTTAACTATGGCAACGTTATTACCACAGTCCTGAAGCCGAGTGGGATCGGGCTTGTTGTCAAAACACACGACATGGTGGCCTTGGGAGACCAGTTGACGTGCAATCTTGCTTGGAAGCAGTTCGGTGCCTGCCGTTACGAGAATCTTCATCGGTGAGTCCTCGAGAGAACTTGCAACAGGTGGGGGTCGTTTACCCACAACGTACCATATAGTTGTCAAACAACTATACTACATTCGTGTTTTCGGCATTCGACCGTGGCAAATCAGATGTCGGCTTGACCAACGGCAGTCAGGGGCGCGACGTTCGAATAGCGGGGTAGATCGTGGAAAGGTGGAGGCAGTGGACAGGCGTGTCACCCAGTCGTCAGGATTGCCAGATTGCTATGCAGCGAAGAATCGCGGACCGCATCATGCGTGGGTGGGGCCTACAAGGCCAATCGTTGTTGCGAGAAATGGAGGTGCAGCATAATGCTCGTGGAAAACACACGGTGCGCGCGACTGCGAGTCCTCTTGCCGGTCCGTCCGAATCCGATTTCGAGAGGCTTCGTTACTCCAAGGGTCTTCAACGATTGGCTGCAAGGTGTGGGTTCCCGCTGTACCAAGTCTCCAACAATATCTGACATGGGACGAGTCTTGAGTTTCGTTTCGCCAATTGCAGTGGCTGAGACAAGGCCCGCGTCCCTGGCCGCGCGGGACCCGTCCTTTTCGCTTGTCGCGCTGTGGTGCCGACTGCCCAAGCAGTCGCAGTGCCACGTCCTTTGCCCGTACTACGGACAGGTATTGTGTGCTCTCGGTTGCTTGGCCGATCTCGGATGAAGTCCATGTCCACCGCGACGTTTCGGCTCGAAGCTGAGGTTAATCCCCTCGACTGGGACTCGTTGACGACTTACTTGGCTGATCGGGGCTACAGTCTGGTGCTCGCAGACGGCCCGCGCCAGTTCGCCGGAGGCATGGGCAACTGGAACTACTTGGTGCACCTCGATGGTTGTCCCCACGTACTGCGCCGTCCGCCCGCTGGCCCGCTGCCGCTTGGTGCCAATGACATGGCAAGAGAGTTCAAGATCTTGAGTCGGCTTGGCGTGCATTTTCCCCTCGCTCCTTCGGCCTCCATTTATTGCGCCGATGAAAGGGTCATTGGCGCGCCGTTCCTGATCATCGAATACCGCGATGGCATGGTGTTGCGCGGCGCCATGCCCGATGGCATGGTTGAGCTCAATGCTGGCGCCTTGCGGCTCGCTTCGAAAATGGTCGATGTACTTGTACAACTGCACGCTCTCGACTTTCGGATCCTGGACTTGCAGGAGCTGGGCCGGCCCGAAGGCATGGTAGCGCGTCAGGCACGCAATTGGACACGGCGCGCCAACGACGCCTGGGACGGCAACATGCCAAAGGGCCTGGCGCGTATTGCCTCCTGGCTAGAGCGGCCTGCGCCTCAGCCACAGCGTACTTAGCTCCTGCACAGCGACTTCAAGCTGGACAATCCGATCCTCGCGCGCGACTCCTTGTAGCCGGTGGCGCTGATCGATTGGGACATGGGCACGCTGGGCGACCCGCTGCTGGACCTGGCGACCTTGCTGAGCTACTGGGCGGAGGAGGGCGACCACCCGGCCATGTTGGCGCTAAGGCAGATGCCGACGGCCGCGCCTGGATTTCCGAAGCGCGTTGAGGTGATGGCGCTTTACGCTCGCGCCAGCGGCCTTTCGCTCGAGCGGTTTTCTTACTACCGCATGATGGCGCTTTTTAAGCTCTGCGTTGTGTTTCGGCAGTTGTACCTCCGCCATCGCGTCGCGGGGTTCCGTGGCGCGCCGGCCGTCGGTCTTCCAGCCTTGGTTGACGGACTTATCGACTTCAGCTCCCACGCGCTTTTCACCGAGAGATTCTGAGCATGCACTTCCCCCGCATTCCTGCTGACACCGATGCCATTGCACTTGCCTCTCGCGTGCGCGCCTTTGTATGCGACAAGGTCCTGACCTACGAGAAAGACGCGCGCAACACTGCCCATGGCCCGACTGACGCGCTGCGCCGCGAACTCAATGCGCTGGCGCGCGCCGAAGGACTTCTGGCACCGCACGTTTCGCGCGAGTACGGTGGGCTCGGACTCTCCCATGCACAGCGCGCTCCGGTATTTGAGGCTGCCGGTTATTCGCCGCTCGGACCCGTTGCGCTGCACTGCGCGGCACCTGACAAGGGCAACATGCATCTACTCGAACAGGTGGCGTCGCCAGCGCAGAAGCGGCGTTTTCTGGAGTCACTGGCGCGTGCCGACAGCCGCTCATGCTTTGCAATGACCGAGCCCGCGCCAGGAGCGGGCTCCGACCCCTTGCTGCTGCAGACGACAGCTGTTGGTGACGGCCGAGATTTCGTGGTCAATGGCCGCAAATGGGTGATTACCGGGGCTCCCGGGGCAGCCTGCATGATCTTGATGGCGCGTACGTTTGTCAGCGGACGGGATCTTGGCGCCACCATGTTCCTGGTACCGCTACCGAATGCGGACGTGCGCGTGGAGCGACTGGTCGACTCCATGGACTCGTCGTTTACCGAAGGCCATGCCGAGGTCGTGATCCAGAATCTCCAGGTACGCGCTGAAGACATCCTGGGCGAGTTGGCCCAGGGCTTTCGTTACGCGCAGGTACGGCTCGCGCCGGCGCGCCTCACCCATTGCATGCGCTGGATCGGCGCCGCCGCACGCGCCCAAGACATCGCGCTGGCGCATGCCGCCACACGCCAGGCCTTTGGCAAGTCAATTGGCCGCCTGTTGGCGCCGACGCGAATTTGACCCAGCCGCCGACGTTTGACTGACCCACCGTCACGGGCCGCTATCCCGCAGCCAGCAGCGATTCCAGGGGTGTCGCGCCGGGTCACTGGAAATCGGCAGGCTGGGTCAATCTGACGTCGGCGCCAACAAGCCGACCCTTCCCGCCCAGTTGACCCTCTTGTAGTGGCACAACTGACTCGTGCCACTATATGAATCAACACGTTACGAAATTAACTGTCGAACTCGGGTGACCACCACCAAGGCTTCAAGCGCTTGGGAATCTCGACTTTGCGCGTCTCCCCTGTTGATTCATCTTTAACGCTGCGGATCTTTACTGGCACAAACTCAGTTCCAGACTGAACGGCTTTGGCCATTTGTATCTGCTCATGAAGTTTGTTACTGAGCTTTAGTCGGCGAGCATGCTTGGGACTGTTGCCCTGTTGAGGCTTGCTGGCCACGAATTTCAATGCACTTAAACCTGACATTTGCTACTCCTTGTGTGTGTTGCAGGAATAGCTAATTTATTGTCAGACCATGGCTCAGGGCAACCGAAATGATTGGAAACCCGACAGTTTGGAAGGACTCAGATGGCAATCTGGCTTGGAGGTCAAACAGGATTGCTGCCAGCGTAGTACGCTACAGCACGCGCTTGCTCAAGCGCCATTCGGTCCTTGTGCTCTTGCTCTTCCCGCTGCGCGTTTAATGATCGTGGTGTGTAGCGTTCGATCTGCTTGGGCGTGAGGTGCCAGTAGGGGTTGCCTGT
>SYOC01000019.1 GCA_005804965.1 Pseudomonadota bacterium | reverse complement strand
CATGCTCAGCGGAACAACCGTCCCGCGCGCCCAACTCGACATTTCATAGATATTGACTGGCAACCAGTTGGGCAGCAACACGAGTTCGACCGGCACCGCCGGCACGCCACGCCAAGGGAATTGACCGAAATAGGCGAGAAAAATACGGGTAAACACCTGAGCCTGGGCGATGCCTCCGTGGGCAAGGATAAACTCGCGGGCTTTCACCAATGCTGGATGTGCAGCCGGATACCCGGTGAGTTTCAAGGCAAAATAGGCCTCAATGGTGTTGCCCAAATGTCCCGGCCCTTTGTAAAACAGCGGCCAGGCTCCATGCTCATCTTGCACGGACAATAAGTGTTCACAAATACGCTGATGCTTCTGTTCGTCTACCCGCCCCACAAAATGGTTGAAGAAAATATACTCGGCATCCATCGTGGCGTTAGCTTCCAAAGGATAATACCAGTACCCGTCAGGATGCTGCTCGCGAAGAAAGTACGCTTGTGCCCGCAGGATGGCGTTCTCGGCGCCTTGAAGGAACTCGCCTCCGTCGGGAGGCAATTGGCCTGAGGAGGCTAATTGGAGGGATAACTGCGCTGGTTCGTCTGCCACGTCCCCACTCTCCATACCTCCACCGCCGGTGGGACTGACCGCTCGGTCAGGCGATGGGTAAAAAAAGGGAGGCGTGTTGTGGCCTCCCATGTCATGTATTCGCGTTGTGGAACGACCCACTATATAGAGTGTCCCCGCTGGACTGTCAACGCACGAAACTGCCGAACGGTTTCGCCAACGCGGGAACTTTGGTATCGTCGCAAGAAACTTATGGAGATTCACCTCATGCACGTGACACTACTGGCTCGCTGGCTGCTCCTCCTCCTGTTCTTCGTCGTCTGTCCCCTCGCCACCGCTTCAGCGGAGACAAATCTCATTGCGTACATCGACGGCGAAGGAGATCTGTATCTCATCCAACCGAACGGAGAAGGCAAACGAAAACTAGCGTCAGGAGAGATGCTCCAAACCATCGCCTTCTCCCCGCATGCCATCCAAGCCGGAAGAGATTTTTACAGTTGGCCGGTGTGGTCGCCTGACGGCAACCGTCTCGCCTGTTTCCGCTTTGAGGTCACGCCAGAGGGTCCGACGGATGGGCTGTACATTTTCGATGCCAAAAGCTCGCAAGTGCTCCATTCCTATCAAGAACCTGGGCTCCGTCCGATCTATGCCTACTGGGCACCAAACAGTCGGAATCTGGCGGTACTGTTAGGTGGGCAAGGTCCACTCGCTCTCGGCTTATGGCCGGTCGATGGCACGCAACGGCCAAAAACTCTTGCCCACGGGGCACCGTTTTTCTTTCACTGGCGGACCGATGGACACGCTTTACTAGCCCATGCAGGGGGTGATGCCGAAGCCAAAGCCGGGCACGCCGTCAGCCTCATCAACGTCAATAACGGCGAGCGCCAGTTCGTGTCCCGTGCGCCATCCGCCTTTGGTCCAGCTTCGTGGTCAAGCGACGGCCGCTGGCTCGCCTACGGCAATCAAGCCAAAGAACAAGAAAAATCCGACCTCATGATCGCGATGGCCGATGGCAGCACCCCGAAATCGCTCGGCACCTTTCCGGCCAAGCTGGCGCTGTCGTGGTCCCCGACCCAGGCTACGCTTGCTGTCGCCAGCAGTGCCTTACTCGGCGATCCGTTGCTCGAAGAACTGAAGTTAATCGACGTACCGTCTGGCAAAGCACGCACAGTAGTGAAAGACAGCTTTGCGGCATACTTCTGGTCTCCTGACGGCGAGCGCATTCTCTATGCCAAGCGCAAATTAGGTACCGATTTGTGGGCGTGGGCAATAGTCAACGTCAAAGATGGGAAAACCTACGAAGTCGTCGACTTCGTACCCTCACGCCCACTCCTGCTCGTCTTCCAGTATTTCGATCAATACGCGCTGTCCCATCGCTTGTGGGCTCCAGATAGCAAGCATTTTGTTTTCGCCGGAGCAGCTGGGTCGGACAGTCGCCCAGCCGAAGGACTCGGCAATCCCACACTCTATACCGTCGAAGCCAGCGAACACGCCAAGCCCAAATCGCTTACTGCCGGCATCGTCGGGTTCTGGTCTCCGCAGTAGACGTTGAGGAGAAGTTTGATTGTTGACTGCTTTGCGTGTCAGGTATATTTTCCTTGAAAGCGTGAGGAGAATAGGAGAAGGTTGGCTGTGCCGAGTCACCCGAAAACCCAGTCAATATCAACTTATCAAGGCGAAAAGGCATGATAATCAATGGTTGGGCCGCTGGCGGTGTGCGTGGCGACTGCGCTTCTGGCGTTGCAGCCCCGCGACCGAGGATTCTGGCGTCGTAGTCAAAGTCGGGGCAGAACCTTTTGCTTCTGGAGGAAATCATGAGAATGGGCATCAGAGCGGCGATTGTTGGGTTAGCAGTGGTTGCACTCCCAGTCATTTGGGAACCTGTGTTGGCGGAACCGCAACAGAGCACTCACACGCAAAGGACATGGACGGCATGGGACAACGATGGCAAGCGGATTGGCAACATCGTCGGACTTGAGGGGCCTTATCCCATGGTCTCGCTTAGCGTCGGCAAGGACCTAGTCATCCTGACACTTGGAAGGGATGGGGTCCTTGCGACATCTGGCGGTGTTACAGGCATTGGTCTCTACTTCACGTCTTCCGACTGTTCAGGGACACCATTTCTGGCGAACGGAAACCTCCTCCCAGAGCCACCGAGTCCACTGCTTCCGACGTACTTGTTCGGCCAACGAGTCTTCGCTCCATCCGGGCCTCCGCAGACTCTGACGGTTCGATCGACTGTTGGCGATCCGATGAACCCCACAGCCTGTATCTCCTTTCCAGCATACGAGGTTTTCACCATGCCTCTGCAACTCTTGATCGACCTGACGACGCAGTTCACCCCACCTTACAGCGTTCGCTGACAGGAATCTTGCAGTTAGAGCCCGATGCGCAGAGGCGGTCTAACACGCCCTGCAGCGCATCGCGGCCCGGTAGCGGAGACTGCTGAACCTGAACGGCAAAGTTGGAGCGGCGGCAAGTGACGACGGGCAGTTCGGCAGGGATCGGATGCATAACAAAATTCTGGATTCCGGGTCGCGGCCTGCGGCCTCGCCCGGAATGACGAGCGAGGCAGGGTCGTCATTCCGGCGCAAGCCGGAATCCAGAAAGAGTTTGAGAAGATTTTTGCCACTCATCCGTTATGCACCCGCAGGGATCGCTGTGTTTGACAAGGCACAACACGGATCATAGACTTCGCCCCATGACTGTTACAGAAATCGAGAGCGCCATTACCCAACTCTCACCACCAGACGTGGCTGCGTTAATGGCTTGGCTTGCTGACTATCACGCGCGTGTGTGGGACCAGCAGATTGAGGACGATCTGGAAGCCGGTCGTCTGGATGCGCTGCTGGCTGAGGTCGAGAACGAATACCAAGCAGGGTTAGCACGGTCACTCTAACCGGCATGAAGCACCTGACCCTGCCACGCTTTTGGCCGCACTACCGGCAACTGCCAAAAACCGATTGACGATGGTAGCCTCTTAAACCTCATCTCACCTTCGTCCTGAGAGCCTCCTAAATGCCTACTTCCGCTATCATCTTCCCGAGAATCTTTTCTGCAGCAAAGTATTCGCAGGCGATCTCACGAGCAGCACGCGCGTGGCGGGCGTAATCAGCGTCAATGGTCGCTAAGGCGTCCTGCGCTTCCTCTGGCGAGCTGAATCCGAAGAGCCCGGTCCCTGTCGGAATGAATTTGCTGAACCCGGTCTCTTGGGTCACCACAGGTCTCCCTGCCGCCAAGTAGCAAACACTCCGATCACTGAACCAACCGCTTTTGGTGCGGACGACAGCGTCTTTGGCGACGGTGAATTCACCGCGCGAGTCAGCAATATACTTTTGGTACACCTGCATGTCCTGCGACACAGCGAGTGGGTTGGTTAAGAGCCACCCGCCACGCTGAAAGACTTCGCACTCGCGCTCATTATCGATCTCGACGCTCAGCTCCAACGCCGGAGCAGCACGATGCGGCAAATCGGCCAGCGCCAAAAAATTCATATGCTTGGACCAGTAATAGGTTTGCCCTTGGAATCGCAAGTCTTTCCCGCGATTATGCCACGTGGCAATCGTGGTGAACTTCGCTCCTGGCGTTTCGGGACGCGACGGCCACAGGTCCACCACTACCGGTGGGCGGGTTTTCTTCCAAGCAAAATCGGGCAAAGGTATGGGGCAATCGCTCGCTCCTAGGTTCTCACCATAGGTCACATGCGCATCGTGCGCCGACAGGAATTGCCGCGCCGCATTGTCGCCCTGCGCCAGACGTACTTGGTACAGTACCGGGTCGGTCTCCAAATAGATCAGCTTTCCCTGCGGACGAAAGGCAAGCGCCGCCGGGTCGCTCGCCCCGCACAGGTTAATCGCACCAACCGCACGGGCAAAGAGGTCCCGCACTCGTTCCCTATCCAGGCCATACCATTGGTTATGCAGACCGTCTCGGTAAGCCCACGCATGTTCCAATCCCGCGCGGCGCAGTACAGTCTCGATATATCGCACGCTGTACGAGCAATCGTGTACCAAACTTTTCAGGCGAGGATCGTACGGGGCGGTGCCGGTGTCTTCAATGTAATACACCTTGAAGCCGAGCCGTTGCAGACCAACCACATGATGGACAAGCTGCCAAGCAATTCCAGCCAACGGGAATTGCCCCAACAGCCCGAGGATAATAACGCAATCGGAAACGCCCATAAGCGAAGAGACAGCAGGAAAGCAGCACCCAGGAGAAGAATAGCGAGCAAGGTAAGGTGTGAACCCAGGCTCGCTAGGCGGGTTTATGCGACTCCAGCATCGTGTAACAAGCGGCGCAGAATCGGCTCCGCACCGAAGTATTCAACTGCGATTTCGCGTGCGGCTCGGGCATGGCGGACATAGTCCGCGTTGATTGTTTCGAAGGCAGTCACCGCTTCATCCATTGAGGAAAAGGCGAACAACCCTTGGCCAACAGGCACGAATTTGCTGAACCCAGTCTCTTGTGTCACAACAGGTTTTCCTGCCGCCAGATAGCAGACCGTCCGGTCGCTGAACCAGCCGCTACGCGGGCGGACGTAGATATCTTTAGCGACGGTGAACTCACCACGCGACTCATAGATGTACTCGCGATACCCTTCGACAGTCGCTGACCGTTCAGCAGCTTCGCTCAGATGCCATCCCAACGTCGCCAGTTCAGTGCGCACCGAGTCGTTGCCGGTTTCAACCGCCAGTTCGAGCGGTTGTGTCGTGTGCTGCGGGAGGTCAAGGAATTTGAGAAAATTTACGTGCTTTGACCAGTAATAGGTCTGCCCCTCGAAGGAGATGTCTTTCCCTTTGTTCTGCCATGTCGCAATCGTGGTAAAGTAGCGACACTGCGGGTCGGGATGCGACTCCCACAGATCCAGCACCACCGGCGGCCGGGTTTTCTTCCAGGAAAACCCCGCTAAGGGAACGGGACAGTCAGCGGCACCGATGTTTTCACCATACGTAAAACACACGTCGTGGCGTGAGAGAAAATCGAGCGTCTGTTGCTCACCTTGAGCGGCGCGAATTTGCTCGAACACGGGATCGGTCTCAATGTAGAGCAAGCGCCCATTCCGCTTGTGTTCTTCGCGCGGAGGTGCGGCACCACAGAGATTGATCACCACGTCCGCCCGTGCGTACAAATCCCGTAAGCGCGTGCCGGAGAGTCCGTAATGTGTGTCGCTCTCCATATCCCAATACACCCAGCGATCAGCAAACCCAAAGCGTTCTAAGGCGTGTTGCAGACAGGACACGTTATAGGTCGCATCCGTCACGATGCTTTTCACACGCGGGTCATACGGCGGGGCACCCGAATCTTCAACGTAGTATACGTCGTGGCCGAGCTGGCGAAACCCAACGAGATATTGCAGCGCCTGCCATACCACTCCAGCGAGGGGATACTGTCCGGCAAGATGGAGCACCAAAATGGTTTTACGAGACGGCACGATGACGTTCCTCCTGTCCACTGAACTGCGTGCGATAGAGTGTAGCAAACACGCCAGGACGGTTCATAAGCTCACTAAACGACCCTTGCTCGACAATCTGTCCACCGCGCACCACCAGAATGACATCGGCCCGTCGCACGGTGGACAAGCGATGGGCGATGATGAAGGTGGTGCGCCCGCCCATCAACTGTTCGAGCCCTTCCATAATGAGCGCCTCGGTTTCGACATCAACCGAAGAAGTCGGCTCGTCGAGGATCAAGATCGGTGCGTCGCGGAGAATCGCCCGGGCGATGGTGAGGCGTTGTCGTTCGCCTTCAGACAACGTGGAGCCTTGTTCACTAACAAGCGTATCGTAGCCTTGTGGCAAGCGCATAATCTTCTCGTGAATACGCGCCAGGCCAGCAGCGCGTTCGATGTCTTCACGTGAAGCGCCGGGCCGGCCATAGGCGATATTGTCGGCAATCGAAATCGGGAAGACCAGCGGTGGTTGCAAAACCATGGCGACTTGTTGACGTAATGACTCCAACGTCAACTCGCGAATATCTGTGCCATCAATCAGTACCCGGCCCTGCTGAGGATCGTAGAAGCGAGGAATCAGACTCACCAAAGTCGATTTCCCAGCACCCGTCGAGCCGACGATGGCTACGGTTTGTCCCGGGGCTACACGCAGATTGACATCACGCAGCACCGGCTGCTCGGCCTGATATCCAAACGCAACATTCTCGAAAGTAATGGCACCGCGCACTTCAGAGCGATGCAGCACCCGTTTCCCGTCTGGTAAATCCCGCTCAATAGACAGGATTTCAAGCACTCGGGCGAGGCCGGCCTTGCCGCCTTCGATCAATCCCAGCGTCTGACTAATGGTATTGATCGGGCCGTATAATGAGGCCAGATAGGCCGTGAAGATAATCAAATCGCCAACAGTCAAGATGCCAGACATCACGTGCCGAGCACCTACCCACACTACCAGCGCGGTGCCGAACGCGATGACGATGTTCACCACTCCAGAATAAAAAGTCTGCAAGGTATACAAGCGTAAGCTTGCCGAGAGGCTTTCCGCACTGGCCGCAAGAAAGCGGCGATGTTCCTCTTCTTCTTTCGTAAATGCTTGGATGACACGAATCGCCGACATCGTACGCTGCACCAGGGAGTAGATGGTGCTTTCCCGCTCATGGGCAAGAGTCGCCGCTGCGTTGATACGTCGGCTCATGAGCGAAATCGTCCCAAATAAAATCGGGCAAACGGCGAGGGCTAAAACGGTCAGCACCCAGTCGAGCTGAATCATGACGCTCGTCATCCCGATCAAGAGCCCAAGAGAGACAAGGATGGGAAACACACCGTTCATCGTCAGTGTTTGAATGGCATAGGTGTCGGCAGTGACCCGGTAGAGCAAATCCCCGACCTGGCGGCGGAAATGAAACGCGAGAGACAAGCGTTGAAGATGGTTGTACATCGCACCGCGCAGATCATTCACCATGCCCTGCCCAATGCGAATAGTCGTGTAATTGTTCAGAACGTTCAGCCCGCCGAGCACGAGATAGATCGCGACCAAGGCGAGAGAGGCTGCCAACAGTAAGACTTCCTGCGACCAGCCCGAGGCGAACCCCCACGACAGGGGTCGCGCGGTGAGCACGTGGTCGATAATGATTTTGAGTGGCCAAGGCTTGAGTAGCTCAGCTCCGGTAATCAACACTACTTGGCTGACGGCGAACGCGAATTGAGCACGATAGGGTCGGAGCGAGGCCAACACCTGTCGTCGTAGTGGAGACACCATGGCGGTTACGCCTTACCGTTTTTATCGACAGGCTCAAGGCCAATACGCTTGGCGACAATCTCGACAGCATGATACATGACGCGGCCAAGACGAAAGTTCTGGTAAGCAATGGCCCCAAAGTTGAAAAGCCCAATCACCGTCGCAGCAATGACCACGGATTTCACGCCTAAGAGCGCACCAAGCCCGCCGATAACAGCATAACCGGCCAGAGCCAAGTGCGCCGGTTGCGACATACGCACCGCGCAATATGCACGCAGAAGACGCTTTAAGCCGCTGTGATTCTCGGCCCCAATACGCAGATGTGCCTTCGACCAAATACCGCGCGATACTTCCAAATCCCAGTTCGTCCACCCTTGATCCACAGTGATGAGGTATTTGCGCGGTAAGAGAAAATCCATGAGGCCGTACAGCATGTTTTCTTTTTCGATGCCCTGCTCACTCCAATAAGCGAGGCGTAGGGCACGTTCGCGCCACGATAACTCTGGCTCTTGTCCCGTCTCCTGAAACTGGATCATCTCCACATCGCGCAGCCCACGCACCCGCCATTTGTAGCGCTCAAAGCTGCGCACGAGAGGACCGGAGTAGACGAGGACGGCAACTAACAGCCGCGACCGCCAATCATCAAAGCGGGGATCAATCTTGGCTTTTGCTGCACTCGCAACACACCACCACAGCGACATCAACAAGGGAAGAATACCAAACCAGAGAAATCCTCCCCCCATCATCGCTGCCAGCAGTAAAGCAACCGCTGCGATATTCCATTCCAATGTCAACGGCAAAAAGGCCATGAGGGACGAGGGAGGTTCATAGACGGTCTGGAACAACCCGCGCCCGAAGGCACCCGAGTAAATCACTGGACGGCTCGACAAAAAGAACGACGAGAGATCGCCATAGATGCGCCCCAGCCAACGCGACTGCCCTAAAAGATTAAATCGGTAGGGATGCTTGAAATACAGTTGCGCCTCGGCTTTCCCGTAGCCACGCTGCTGGTTGAGATAGGCATTCACCGTATTGCGGCGGAAATGCCAAACGATCGCCGCCGGACTAAAACCGATAGGGTAGCCAGCATTCTGCAACCGCCAGCATAAGTCCACATCATCGCCAGCCGCCCGGAACACTGGATCAAAACCGTTGATCTCCTGGAGCGCTTTCTTCTTGAAGGCCATGTTGCAGCCGGGAATATGCTCGGCAACCTCATCGTTCAGCAAGACGTGCGTCGGACCGCCCGGCGATACCGCCACCGCAGAGGGTACGAGGGTATCCTCAGGAGGTGGGAAATTCGGTCCGCCCACAGCCGACTTCCCCGAGCGCAGAAACGTCCCGACCAGATAGGTCAGCCAGTCAGGATCGGCAACACAATCGGAGTCGGTAAACGCGACGATCTCGCCATCCGCCGCTTCAATGCCTACGTTACGCGCCGCACTCAGCCCTTTGTTTTCTTGATTGATCAGACGCACGTAGTCGAATTGTTCGGAAATCGCCCGCGTACGATCGTTGGAGCCGTCATTAATGACAACCACTTCGTAGTTCGGGTAGTTCAATTTCTCTAATGAAGCAAGACACGCTGCCATGGTCCGCTCAGCATTATACGCACACACGACCACGGAGACGCGCGGATACTCTGGCAAAGGCGGTGGCAGTTGCCCCTGAAAACTCTGCTGTACCGCATCAAAGGATGGCTTCTTCCGACGCTCGCGGTCCACTAAGCCGAAGGACCAATCTTCGACCTGGAATCCCCCCTCGCCGGAAAGTGGTAACGCGTACCAATCATCCGTCCATGCAAAGATGACTTCACCAGCAAGGCCCATCTCAAAGCCGGCTTTAACCTGCCACGCTAGGGCCTCTGCCTGAAATGCATTTCCTTCACGCAAAGAATCGATCCCAAATTCCGTGAGGATGAGAGGTTTGTCTTCTGACAGATTGTGCAAATGCGAGAGATAATTGCGAAAGGATTCTTCGCGATGGAGGTACACATTGAAAGAGACGAAATCGGCAAAATCGACATCCAAATATTCAGTAGACGGGAAATTGGCGTAGCTCACAAGACGATCCGGGTCCTCGGCTTTCACGATGCCAACCAGCTCACGCAGAAACTCGCGAACACGCTCAGGACCATGCCACCGCGCCATCTCCGGTGGGATCTCGTTGCCGACCAAACACGCCAAGACGGCCGTGTGGCCTCGACAGGCCCGTACTCCCTCGGCAATGGTGCGACGGATTTGTTGAGTCAATTGCGAGGAGTCAAGGAAAGCGACATGCTCCGCCCAAGGGATGCCAACGATCACTCGCAACCCATAAGAGGCGGCCATATCCAGCAACCAGCGCGGAGGCACGGTGAAGGTGCGCAACGTGTTCGCTCCCAGCTCACGCATGAGCAGAAAATCTTGCTCAATCCGCTCTCGCTCAGGAAAAGGTGCACCGTGAGACGCTGGGGCGAAAGGTCCGTAGGTCACCCCTTTGATGAAGAATTTCTCCCCATCCACGAAGAAAAATTTACCTTTCGCTACCACTGGAGCCAGAGGCGTAGCGAGTCCAACCTGCGGAACTCGAGCGACTTCCGTTTCAGGAACATATGATGTGTCAGTCATAGGAGGAAAATGATGATTCGCGAGCGAGGACGCTCGGTCAAAGGAACCTGGGGGAGGTTCGTCTAGGTTCATACTCATAGGGATAGATAGCCTCCTGTTGTATAGAGAAAAACACTCGCCGAGGCAAGGAGTTGTGATGATGCACAACGCGGGGACTCAGCTTTTTCCAAGAATTTCGTTTTTCACCCCTTGGATTGAGCAAAGTTTTCGTGTATCGTGCTCGGCATTATCTCACGACCTGACGAGCCAACGGTGCCACACTAGAGCATCGTTTACCCTCATCATCGAGCTTTTCACATTCCCAACAACCGGCTTAGAGTTGATACAAGCCCCATTTGCGGAGAGGAGCATGCCTACCCCGTTAGAGAAAATTCGCAACATTGGCATTGTTGCCCATGTTGATAGTGGAAAAACTACCGTCAGTGAACGTGTCCTCTATTACACTGGCGTTTCACATAAAATTGGCGAGGTGCACGACGGCACAGCAGTCACCGACTGGATGCCGCAAGAGCGCGAGCGTGGCATCACCATCACTGCT
>SYOC01000210.1 GCA_005804965.1 Pseudomonadota bacterium | reverse complement strand
CTCTCGCAACACACGACTCAAGACCCCATTTCCGGTGATCGCTGCCACGACAGCAGGACCCTCAGGATGGGGTCACTTTTTTGCGGCGGGGGAAATGGCGCGCCCGGCGAGACTCGAACTCACGACCTCTAGCTCCGGAGGATCAAGCGCCGTCCAAAGCTACAGACGAGCCCCCTAATTCGTCAATCACTTACGCCCCATGCGTGCGATCCGCTTCGGGCGACTAGGGGCTCGTTTGGGGCTCGGTTGTGGTCGGGATTGGCAAAATCTGGCAACAGAGCGCCATCGGGAACCCGCTTGCGTGTGAAGCCGGCTTCTGAGGCGCAAACTCACCCGTAGAATGCGATTGGCAGGCGGGGGCTACCCGACCCTAGGTGGAGGTCGCCCGGCCGTTTCTAGGTACCTCTGCGGCCCTGACAATGCGAGTTTACGGAAGCCAAGGGATGCTAGACCGCCGGAGGGTCTCCTCGACCGGTTGATGAACTTAGCCGGGTCGGAATTCAGAGCTTTGGCGGGTGACCTGAGATACGCGCTTCTAGGCTGCGGGAGTATTCGGAATTCTCATGCCGTAGCACACCCTCATGTTGGAGAGCTTCCAATATCTTGCCTGATGCGCGCAGCAGCCGATCAAACAACATGCGGTCTATCGGAATTGGCGGACCGAAAAGGATATCGGAGGCATTGCGGACTTGAGTTGATCTTGCCTGATTGAGTTCGCGGACGAGTGCTTCAAACTCGGTTTGCGCGCTTCTTGTTTGGGGATGCAAGAGGGTCTGAGACATGCGCAGCTCCCGGATTGTGCGGGTAAAATGTTACGCTGCGAGCGTTCGCGTTCAAGACATATCTAACTTCAAACTGAGGGCGGAACGCGACGACCGAGTTCAAGCCCCACCCGAAAGTTTCGTCAGCCGCCTGATAAACTTCGCGGGGTCGAAATTCAGAGCTTTCGCGACTTCTAGAAACTCCACCAAGTCCAAACGGCGTTGTCCGCGCTCGTAGTTCGAGACGTATGACTGCTTCCGATCCAGCCGCTTCGCCAACTCTGCCTGAGTGAGACCAGCATCGCCCCGCTTCTCCGCCAGCATGGTTCGTACCTGCTGTTGGCGCTGGCTATAGATCGTCTTTTGCATGTGATGCGGGGCTGCTCCGTACAAGGATTGCCCACGCGTAAATTGGCTTCGTCCATATTCAAAAATTAGATAATCTAATAATCACATACACTGTTCGTTGTGCAGGAAACCGGGCGGGGGTCGTATGAGATACGGGTTGTGCATCGTTAGTTCCGTGCTTGCTCTGTCAGCGTGCCAGCCTCAGAGCGGCGGGCTTCTTGTCACGCAGGATGAAACCCGCACGCTTGAGAGCGAGTTTCGGGCCAAGGTTGTGTCTGACACCAATGAAGTCAGCCAAAGCATGGCGGCGATAAACGAGTTCGTGGATGGCCAGAGAGCGCAGCCGAATTGCAGCAGTCCGGGTTGGCAACATGTTGAGAGCCAAGCGGCCTTGATTGAAAACCACGCGGACTACCGGCGCGTGCTAACTCTCCCGTCTCCCCCAACTCTGGACCGTAAGGCTGCCATGATGGCAACCAAGCGTTCGGAGAACATCACGCTACAAGGACGTTTCGCGGATACAGCGGCGCGTGCAAGGCTCGCGATAGCGGATGCGGCTCTGGCGCAAAAATGCCTAGACCTGGCTGATAAACACTATCGTTACGTTACGGCGACCTTCACCGGCTCGGCGTGGACTGCGTACCGTGAGCGTGCGCGTATCGGCGTGGACGATGTTCGGGCCGCGCGTCCGCGCTCGTAATTTTGCAGGCACCTGCAAAACCGGAGCGTCCAGCATGAACCGCTTGCATCTTCTAGCCGTTACCCTGCCGCTAGTGCTCAGCGGCTGTGGCCAATACTTCGCGGCGGCCGGCGGCGTCGATCTGGATAGAACGTGCCCCTATCCGAAGCTAACCGAGGCGGGATGGACCGAGTATGAGGCCAAGGTCAGCAAGACGCTGAATAGGCCTGTTACCTTTCCCATGCTGCGAATGTCCTGTGGCTACGCCAATCCGGGCGAGGTCGATCCCCGTGACGGAGAACGCACTGCGACCCGATCCCGCGCAGAAAGTGCTTGGTCGCGCCTAAAGCCCGCTATAGCGGCATCCTGCCAATCGGCCGATGGCTGTGATTACGAACTAAAGGTTGGTGGCACGACAGAGGTCTTGGCGCTGGCCTCCGAAGGCTCTGTTTACATCAGCTACAACTTCGTTCGCTTCTGCCAGTCCGAAGACGAGCTTGCGTTCATTCTGGCGCATGAGGCGAGCCATAATCTGCTTCACAAGGACAAGTTTGCCCGCAAAGCGTCTCTGTCTCGTGCCGAAATCTGGAGCATGGAGCAAGAGGCTGATCAAAGCGGCGTTCGTCTGATGGTTGCGGCTGGCTTCGATCCTCGAACGCTGGCTGATTTCTTCAGGCGCTACGAGGAACTGCGCAGACCAAGCGATAGGGGCGAACACCCGCCATCCGCTCAGCGACTGGCGGCGCTGACCCCACAAATCAATCAGTTTAGGGTCGCGAAATAGCAGCGTGCTTTGCAGGTGCCTGCAATCATCTCTCTATCGATCATGTCAACTATCGCCAGTCGGGACGTAGCTGCAAGAGGACTTCAGCTACGTGCGACAGAAAATCTTCCATAGCCGCGACCTTCTCTTGTTGGCTGCGCTTTCCCTGCTCGGTTTCTTGGTCGACTGGATGACCCTTTGCAACAACGCGGTGACGTTCGATCTCGCTCAGT
>SYOC01000209.1 GCA_005804965.1 Pseudomonadota bacterium | reverse complement strand
CAGCCGTTTCACTTCTTCGATATCCACGTGGGCCATCTCATTTTTGACGATGAACCACGCCACCGGATTAAGGTCGCAGCCGAACATCCGCATTCCCAAGCGCGAGCCTTCCACGATGGTGGTGCCGCCGCCCATGAACGGATCGGCCACTTTGAGATGCCGTAATGCTCCACGCTGCTGGTGGTTGGCGTAATAGACTTCCCAGACGGCTTTGGCGGCTTTACTCTCGTCCTCCGGCGCTTTCATCGCCGCTGCCAGCAGCATGGAACGGAAGACGCTGGAACGCCGCCGCGCCCACCACTTGGACATGTGGTAGATCGGCTTGCCCGCATTCCCTTCGATAGCAGCAATCTGGTTAATGGGGATAATGGGAAAATCGACTTCGAGACAAGTCTTGGGCCGATTGGGATCGGAGAAGTCCACCGTCTCGACCGCCACCTCGCGCCCCGCGCCCACAGCAGCGGCGATTTGCTCGGTGAGCAGTTCCTTCTTCGATTTGCCGGATTTTCGCGCAGCCATGGCTCAGGCGATCTCACGCTCTACGTAGGACACCGCATTCCGCTTGAACTCGTCGAGCGAGGTGAATTGCTTGTCGCAGGCGTTGGTGAGACGATTGCGATCTTTGCGGCTGAGTTTGTCAACGTCCTCATGCACGGCGATGCTCTTGAATTTCAGGTTGTGTCGCTGGAACTCAAGACAACTGATGGTTGCTAGACGGGCGTGGCTGTCGTCCTTCACAGCGAATAGATAAAACGGCACCCCATTCGGGCGCAATTCCCAGTCCACTTCGAGGTCGTCACGGTCTGGGATGGGCAGGATAGTCTCTGTCGGCTTGAAGCGTGTAAGTTCGGCCTGGATGAATTCGGCAAGCATCTCCTCAAATAGACTGACAAGCACTTCGCGCTTGAAGTAGCGCATGTTGCAAACCTTGGAAACAGCCTGCGAGAATTGCAGCAGCGCTGTGTACAGTGACTCCGGGACGGCCTCAAGGAAAAGCTCGCCGTTTTCTTCGCCGACGCCGTTCTCGTCCAGAATACGGTGAAAGATTTTTTCCTTGTTGGGAGTGTCGATGTCGAAGGTGTAGGAGAGACGCATCAACGTGAGGCCGTGGTCGCTGACGCGGATTTTCTCAGTGGGGCTTGCCATGCCGTTCGGCGGCACGTCGAGAAAAATATCAATCATGTCTCCGTCTTCGTGGAAAAGTGGAGCCACAAGTTGGAGGACGCCAGGGCGCTTCTCTCGTACGGCGACGTGAGAGTTGAACTGCTCGCGAAGTAGCTCAACAGTATCCATGGTTACACCTCATCTTCCGGGAACATCAGGGTCTGGCTGAGGCCAGGGAAATAATCATCCGGCTTCTCTAGGCGAATTATAGCGCAGAAATGGGCTAATGCTTGGCGAAAAGAGGCGTAGGCGGTGGATTGTTCGATGTGCCGGGGCTCCAAGATGCCGGCATTGATATCGTCGGCCTTGCTGCGATGAATATGGAAGACGGCATGATGTGGGTGAACACGCTCCCCGCCATGTTGGCCGTTGTATCGGATGAGTTGGAAGCTGCCCGGTTCTTCGCCCGGCGCATACATCAGTCCTATGGAAAAATTTTCCGGGAACTCGTCACTCTGGCGCAAGAAGACCCGGAAGGAATGTCTCCCCTCAACCGACTGCAAGGTCATATCATTCCGCTTCATCTTGCCCTCAAGGCGCATCTCACGACGCGGCGGGTTCAGTACCTGTTTGGAGCAGGCAATGAGAGTCGTCAATTCAGCATCCGTGAAAGTTCTCATGGTTCGGTCGCATTCTGTTTTTCGTTCGCTATTGGCTTCATGCTACCGAGAAATCTCGATGAACGGCACGGCGACTTCAAGCAACGACAGCCCGCCATGCGCGAGCGTGGGATAGCCACCGGCACTGCGCCATTTGCGCCGACCCAGCGCGAACTGGTTCGTGCCATGCGCGGTTTGTAAACAGAGCGAGATAGGCGGAACCCAATGGTGCGTAGCGGACGGCCCCTGGGCGAAGCGGCTGCTACGGAAGTTCTCTTTGAGCCAGCCAGCTTGTTCTTTGTTGGTCACGTCGGCGAACATGCCGGACGCCGCGTAGCCGTGGTCACTAGTGATGACCAAACGCCGTCCTGTCGCCATACGCTCCACC
The DNA here is from genome assembly GCA_005804965.1 of Pseudomonadota bacterium. Taxonomy (GTDB): domain Bacteria; phylum Desulfobacterota; class Binatia; order Bin18; family Bin18; genus SYOC01. The sequence continues at coordinate 1,873 of SYOC01000209.1, read as the reverse complement.
ATCTGCCAAAACGAGTCGGAGGTCAGGTGTTGCGCGGTTTCGCGACAGAGCTTCTGAAAACCATCGCCCGGCTCGGCGAGCTGGTGGATGCGCTCGTCTGGCCAATGATGCCAGAGGACGAGCGCAGGGGCAGAGGCAATCCAGTTCAGGCAGTCTTCCCATGCGACGTTCAGGCTTTCGGTGCGTGCGCCGGGCAGAGCGTGGGTCGAACCTGCGCCGTTATTTTCCAATACTGAACGCTGAGCGAAACCGAGCGCTTTGGCAAAGGAAGTCGTGTCGCTGGGGAGTTCGGAACCGCAGACCCTCGCCTGATGAATGCGATATCCACGCCGCTCGGCTTCTTGTAACAACCATGGTGCTTCACGTAACGATAAAGAATCGAGAATTAGAATCGCCTTGCCTGAAGAAGAACCGAGCCAAAAATCGATGAGCGATTGTGCCGTGTGCGGCACGGACTTCTCGAAGTCGCGCCAGAGTTCCCACGCAGAGCCGGACAGCAGCAGTTCAAGTTCACTGACCTTGCGTTCACGCTCAGTCACTTCACGTTCGACATGCTGCGGCGTGAGGGGAGCAGAGAAGATGTCCCAGAGCATTGCGAAAATGCCTTGCCATGCCTCCTTGGGCTGTGCGGTGAGTACGGAATCAAGGAGGGGATGGTGGTACGCCGTCATAGGGTTTCTTTCTCTAAATTCAGCGCATAGGTCACACCGTCTGGTAGTTTCTTGAGCAGCTCAGTCAGTTGCGCCCCGGTCATCCGGGAGACATTGATGTTGATGTTAGTCACGCTGCTCGTCGCACTAATGCCCCATTTTTCAACCTCGCCTAATAAGTTCATCGGGGTTTTAGGCGGAGCACCATAGGGTTTGACGGTTGGCTCGGGAGGCGGCTTACTTTCACCAGCAACAAAAAGATTGGAAGGGAGATCGCCGGTAGGAGGCACCGGGGACGTGATCGGTGTAATGAAAGGCATAACTGTTGGAAGCGGAACCGCGCCACCGCTCTGAGGCGTCGCGCCCGGCATCAGGAGGGTGGTCTGCTCCAGCTCCCTTCCCGAACCCACCTTGCCTTTGATGCGCGTCCAAGCCGCGTCCTCGGATTCTCCAGGCTGTGCTTGTAATAGCTCCAAACCGCGTAGGTTGATGGCGAGCTTACCCGCAGCACAGAGCCGGAGCACCTTTTCCTTCACTGCCACTTCACCGAGCCACGGAATGCAATGATTGCCTTCGATGCTTGGTTCTTGGAGTTCGCCAATGAGTTTGGCGAGCGGTTCACTGTTCGCTGCCTGGGTGAGAGCCGCCGCCTCGAAGTCTTCGGCAATGAACAGGTCGGTTTCGATCTTTGTATTGATCGTTTTCGGAATTTTGTCACCTGTGGAGCCGTGCTTTTCGATGTGGAACCGGCACTGCTCGGATTGGCAAAAATTCCAAATATCCAGCACCGCGAATGTGTCGAACAGGTCTCTGAGCTGGGGGCGGAGATGGGAGTTCTGATACGTGGTGTGCAGAGAACTGAACGCTTTATCCGTCTCTTTCCACTGATTGGCTAGATGCACCGCCCGTGCATACACCAGGAGCGAGCGGTTAAAGTAGATATTGCTCGACTCCTTCTTCGGGAGCAGAAATCGGAGGGTGTTACGACGTTGAGAGAGGTGCTGCTTCAGCCACACACCCAGGGTTGCCTCAACATTCTCGGGATATTCTGGGACCACGATGAGGGTCAGGCGTCCATCCCAGCGGTCGGGGCGCTCCTGCTCAGGGAGTTCCGTCCATGGGTCGCTTTGCCACTTCTTCCGCAGAACGACGACGCGGAACTGGCGTGAAACCTCGTCGCTACCGCCGAGGACATATCTGACTTCTGCCGCCAGTTGTTCGAT
>SYOC01000208.1 GCA_005804965.1 Pseudomonadota bacterium | reverse complement strand
GACATGCAGCAGGTGCGGCTTGAGGAAAAGATCTATTGCGAGTACGGCAACTATCCGGTTGGCGGTCATATCATTCACGACCATCATCGCTATGGGCATTTGTCGTTCCTTGAAGTCATCCAGCACTCCAGTAACATCGGGGCAGCAAAAATTGGCGAGCGCCTCGGGAAAGCCAACTATCAGAAATACCTGCGTGATTTCGGCCTCGGAGAGAAAACTGGCATCGACTTGCCGCAGGAGACTCCTGGCATTCTCGCACCAGTCGAAAAATGGGCGCGAATTAACCTTGTCACGGCCAGCTTCGGACAAGGCATTGCCGTCTCACCCCTCCAGTTAGCGGGTGCCTATGCCGCGCTGGCTAATGGCGGGCGGTTGATGAAGCCGTATCTCATTCAAGAGATTGTCGATGCAGAAGGGCGGGCCGTGCAGGTCAACGCCCCAACGTTCGTGCGCCAAGTGGTGCGTTCAGAGACGGCTAGAACCGTGATCGAGATGCTGGAGAAGGTGGTCGAAAAAGGTGGTACTGGAACGCGTGCCCAGATTCGCGGGTTGCGGGTTGCGGGAAAAACCGGGACCTCGCAGAAGATCAACGGTACCGGCGGCTACTCAGCGCATGGACGGATTGCCTCTTTCGTTGGGATTGTTCCCGCCGATCAGCCACAGCTCGTGATCTTGGTGGCCATCGACGAGCCGAAAACCGCCGTCTACGGCGGCATTGTGGCAGCCCCAGTGTTTCAAGCGATCGCGAGTCGCTCGCTCACTACCTTGGGCATTGAGAGCAACAGCCTCAATATCGAATGGGCCAGTGTGACACCATCGCCAAAAGAGAGCAAAAAGCGTCCTGCCCCCCCATCTTTTATCCCCATGGAAAAAGTGACCCCACAACTCGTTGCCTTTTCCGATCCAACGTCTGACACCATAGAAGTAGAAATCAACTTCCGTGGCATGAGCTTACGCCAAGCGCTGCAAACCGCGCAGCACGCTGGGGTGCAACTTGCCACCGTCGGCTCCGGCTACGTCACCCAGCAAAGTGTCCAGCGCCACCCGACAAGCGGCGTGCCGGAATACCGGCTGACTCTTGCACCAGAAGGAGCACGAGGAGCAGAACAACCGTGATTCTCCGCGATCTTCTTCCCAATACCCTCCCGGTGCAGGTTCAGGGAAACCTAGAGGTGGAGATCGCCCAGGTCACCTATGACTCTCGTGTGGTTCAGCCTGGCGCACTCTTTTTCGCCTTGCCTGGAGTGAAAACCGATGGCGCACGTTTTCTCGATCAGGCGCGGGCCAACGGTGCGTACGCTGTAGTGGCACCTCAACACACCCTGCACGAATGGTTGGCCCATACGGCGAGTAGTGCATGCCCAACTCTCATTGCCTGCGACACCCCGCGTGCCTTGCTGGGGCTTGTGGCTGCCCGGTTCTATCGCGAGCCGAGCAAGCGCTTCGCGTTGGTCGGTATTACTGGCACGAGCGGGAAAACGACGACGACGTATCTGCTGGAGTCGATCTGGCGTGCGCAAGGCTGGTCGGCTGGCGTCATTGGCACCGTCAATTACCGCTACAACGGCAAGGAATTGCCGGCACCGTTCACCACGCCCGAAGCCGTGGAACTCCAGGCGCTCTTTGCCGACATGGCAGCAGCCGATGTGAGTCATGTGGTGATGGAAGTGTCTTCGCATGCCTTGGCACAGGATCGGGTGCGCGGGTGTCAGTGGGATGGTGCGTTGTTTACCAATCTTGGTCGCGATCATTTGGATTTTCACGCCGACTTTGAAGACTACTTCGCGGCAAAGTCCCGCCTGTTTCTCGAAGGCTTGGCCGAGTCCGAGAAACCGCAACGCTTCGCTGCGGTGAACGTGGATGACGACTGGGGAAAGCGTTTGTTGTCGCTCCCGCTCCCTGGGCAGGTGTGGACGTATGGTCTCCAAGCTGAGGCAAAAGTCTCGGCGGTCGAGGTCACGAATGATTTTCACGGTATCTCTGGAAAGCTCCGCCTTGGCGAGGAAACCGTGCCCTTTGCTTCTCGTTTGTTGGGGGCTCCCCATCTCTACAACATGCTGGCGGCAGCGACGGCTGCGTATGCTCTGGGGGTGTCTCCTGCGACGATTGCGCTCGGCATTCGCCAATGTGAACGGATACCTGGGCGGATGGAACCCGTGGTCGCCGGGCAGCCCTTTACTGTGTTGGTCGATTACGCGCATAAGCCGGACGCTTTGGAGAAAGTCCTCCAGTCTGTCCGGCAAATGAAAACCGGGCGGCTGTTGACCGTGTTCGGCTGTGGTGGAGATCGGGATCGTGGCAAACGCCCGCTAATGGGTGCTGCGGCCGGGCGATTCAGCGATGTTGTCATCCTCACCTCCGATAACCCGCGTACCGAAGACCCGTGGCAGATTTTAGCCGAAGCTGAGCCCGGGCTCACTGCGGCTGGGCTTAAGAAGACCGACGATCCAGCACAGGTGGCGCACCTCCAGAGCGGATATCTGGTGATCGAGGATCGCCGTGCCGCCATTCGTGCCGTGCTGGCTGGTGCACAGCCGCACGATGTGGTGGTGATTGCCGGGAAAGGCCACGAGGACTACCAAATTATCGGCACCACCAAGCACCATTTTGATGATCGCGAAGAAGTGTTGGCCTACGTCAGCACTCGCTATCGTGGACAGCCAGCATGACAGACAGGAAGGGACAGATGACAAGACCACATGCCCGCGTGTCATCGAGGTGAGGGGAGAATGCTGTACGCGCTGCTCTACCCCCTGCATTCCTCGTATTCGGTGTTCAATGTCTTCCGCTACATCACGTTCCGCACCGTACTGGCGGGGATTCTCGCGCTCGGTGTGTCCTTCATCCTTGGCCCCTGGCTGATTGCACGTTTGACCGCCATGCGCGTCGGCCAACAGATCCGCCCAGATGGCCCTTCGTCGCATTTGAGCAAAGCTGGCACCCCGACCATGGGCGGCGTCCTCATTCTTTTCTCGCTGACGGCGGCGCTGATTTTGGCGGCAGATGTGACGAACTTGCACGTCTGGCTTGCCTTGGGAACAACGCTGAGTTTTGGTGCCATCGGCTTCTTTGATGACTATCGTAAACTGCTACGGCGCAATTCTGCTGGTATCTCCGGACGTCAGAAGCTGGCGGCGCAGTTCGCAGTCGCCTTGCTTGCTGCGTTCCTGCTGTCGCAGCTCCCCGGCTTCAGCAGCGAAGTGACGGTGCCGTTCTTGAAAGAGATTCGTCTCGATTTGGGGTGGGGCTATTTACTGTTTGCTGCGCTCGTCATGGTTGGTGCCTCGAATGCGGTCAATCTGACCGACGGGCTTGATGGTTTGGCGATTGGCCCGGTGATTATCACCGGCGCGACCTATGCCATTTTTACCTACGTCAGTGGCCACGCCGAAATTGCCAGATATTTGCAAGTGCCATATGTCCCTGGTGCTGGTGAAATGGCGGTCTTCTGTGGGGCACTCGCAGCGGCAGGGCTTGGGTTTCTCTGGTTCAATGCCTATCCAGCGAAAATCTTTATGGGTGACACCGGGTCGTTGTCGCTCGGCGCGGCATTAGGCATGGCTGCGTTGATCAGTAAACAGGAAGTCGTGCTGGTGATTGCTGGGGGCGTCTTCGTTGCTGAGGCGGTCTCGGTCATTTTTCAGGTTGCCTCCTACAAATTGCGCAAGAAGCGTATCTTCCGCATGGCTCCGATCCACCATCACTTTGAGTTGCTGGGCTGGCCCGAGCCGCTCATCATCGTACGGTTTTGGATCGTGTCGATTCTGTGTGCGCTCAGCGCACTCAGTACGCTGAAACTGAGGTAAAGTAGTGGAGCTCCAAGGGAAGACTGTCCTCATTGTCGGTTTGAAACGCACAGGCGTGAGCGTGGCCCGTTTTGTGGCGCGACAAGGGGGCCGAGTCCGTGTGGTCGATCGCTTGTCTGCCGAGGCGCTTGCACTTGAGTTCGCGAGCCTTGCCGATATTCCTCTCGACGCGCATCTCGGCGGAGAGGAGAGCGAAGCCTTAGAAGGAGTCGATCTTGTTGTGCCTAGTCCCGGCGTTCCTGTCGATGCGCCCATTCTCTTTGCCGCTGGGCGGCGTGGCATTCCCATTTGG
>SYOC01000207.1 GCA_005804965.1 Pseudomonadota bacterium | reverse complement strand
GACGATCCGGGCGTTGGTGACGCCTTAGGCTTAAAGGCGAACAAACTACGCGGGGTCTTTATGCGGCTAGGAGACGATCCGAACTCGCCGGTCTTAGACCTCGTGCAATTTTTAGATCCCCCGACCCAAGGGCAACCTTATCCCACGTTGAATAACGTCGGCATTTGCCGGATTGCTTTTACCGTTGATGACATTGATAAAACCTACGCAGAACTCCAAGCTATGAAGGTCGAGTTCGTAGCTCCGCTCAAGAAGATCGATGGTCCAGGCGGTGCAAAAATCGGCGTAGTGTGCTTTAAGGACCCCGATGGCACTATCCTTGAGCTGATTAGCGGAATGTAAGCAGCAAGGAGCGCGGACAATGGAAAAACAATTTCTCAATCCGCCGACTATCGCCACGCCACGTGGCTACACCCATGTCGTTACCGCGACTTCGGGGAAGATGGTGTTTCTTTCCGGCCAAGTCGCTTTTAATCAAAAAGGTGAACTTGTAGGGAAGGGCGACCTGCGAGCGCAGACTCAGCAGGTGTACGAGAATCTCAAGAATGGCCTCGCCGCTGCCGGAGCAACGACCGCCGATGTCGTGAAGCTCAATACCTATGTCGTGGATTTTAAGCCTGCGGATCTCGCAGCAATTCGCGAAGTGCGTTCGCAATACTTCCCCTTTGAGAATATGCCGGCAAGCACTTTGGTTGGCGTCCCGGCGTTGGCGTTTGATGGGCTACTGATTGAAGTGGAAGCCGTGGCGATGGTGAAAGAGTAGAACCTAGCTTACCCGTGAAACTCCCCAATCGAGAGAACGCTTACGTTCCACAGGCGAAACTGACAGGATATTTATTGTCGGCTACTCATTCGGTTGGGAAAGGAAAGGCAGGCTTTTTTCGTCTTTTCGGTTTCGATGAAACGAGCAGCGGCCTGCTGGAAAATGCGCTTCTAGCAATTGCGAGACAAGAGGAAGTCCGAGAGGTGTCGCCTTCTCCACACGGTACGAAATATGTCATTAAAGGCTTGTTGCAGACGCCAACAGGGAGACCGGTGCAGGTGCTCACTGTCTGGATTATTGAGCCAGGACAAGAGCGTCCACGTTTTGTGACTGCGTATCCGGCCTAAAGGGGAGAAAGAGGTACTTTGTGATTGACGAGCTTGATTCCGTAGTGCTGACTCACGACATCGAGGAACATGGTCTGAAGCAAGGAGATGTTGGGGCGGTCGTTCATTGCTACAAGGATGACTCAGCCTTCGAAGTCGAGTTTGTTACTGCCGAAGGACGGACAATCGCTCTCTTAACTTTGACGCAGGCCGACCTGCGGCCAATGGCTGATCGGGAAATCCTGCACGTGCGAGAATTTGCGGCGGCGTAAAAGATGGTAGCGTCCTTCTCGTCTTCGCCTGAAGCGTCGGTATAAAGAAAAAAGAGGAGGGGTCATGACCCGTAAATTCGATCCGATTCTGGTCGAAGTCATTAAAAACGAACTCGCCGCGATCTCCGAAGAAATGGCTATCGCGGTGTGGAAAACTGGCCGCTCGGCGATGATGAAGACCGGCGATTTCGCCACGGCGATGTGCGACGGCCAAGGGAGGCTCATCGGCCAAGGGTATGCCGCGCCGTTTCAGCTTGCCTTCTTCATCGAGATGATGCCGTACATCATGAAGAAATATGGCGGCAATCTGAAACCTGGAGATGTCATCGTCACCAACGATCCCTATGCTGGGATTACCCACATGCCCGATGTGGCGATCATCGCGCCAGCCTTCTGGAAAGATCAAGTAGTCGCCTTCACTCTGGCTTATTCGCATCATACCGATATCGGTGGACGATTTCCCGGCGGCTTCAGCAGCCAATGTACCGAGACCTATGAAGAAGGATTGCGGCTGCCGACGTTGAAGCTGTATGACAACGGCAAACGTAACGAAGCGCTGCTCGAAACGATTCTGGCCAATATTCGAGTGTCCGACGAATGGCTAGGCGACGTTGAGGCGAAAATCGCCGGCTGTTGGCGTGGCGAACAGGAAATGCGTGCGCTGCTCGATAAATATGGTTTGGAGACGTACCAATCGTCATGTGATTATCTGATTGACTATGCCGAGAAAGCGACACGTGCGGCGCTGCGAGCAATTCCCCGTGGCGAATACGTGCATGAAGACGTTTTTGAGGACGACGGGTTTGGCAGTGATGGTGTGGCTATGCCGCTCAAAGTGACCCTGCGGGCCGAAGGCGAGACGCTCTCTGTTGATTTCACCGGGACCGCGCCGCAGGCGCGAGGGGCGATCAATCTGCCGCTGAGCATGACGAAAGCGACAGTCTTTGGCACGGTCAAAAGTATTGTCGGCCAAGATGTCTTGACCAACGTCGGGTTTGTCCGACCGATTAATGTTGTGGCACCATTGGGATCGTTAGTGAATCCGCGCTTTCCAGCAGCGGTCGGCGGACGCGCACCGCTGTTCTTCCGAGTCTTTGATGTCTTGTTCCGTGCTTTGGCGAAAGCCTTGCCTGAGCGGGTGCCGATCCCCGGTGAGGGCGGCGACGTGCTGCATTTCACCGGCCAAAAAACCGACGGCTCTCCTTTTGCCGTGATGGACATCTTTTTCGGCGGGTGGGGTGGGCGACCTATGAAAGACGGCATTGATGGTGTTGCTCCGATGTCGTTTGGTTCCTATGGAACGATTCCCGCCGAACTGCTAGAGCGCGAGTATCCTCTCGTCATTGATGGTTTTGGTTACGTGCAAGATACCGCTGGTCCCGGCAAGCATCGCGGCTCGACGTCGATCTACAAACAATGGCGATTCCTACAGCCAGGAAAGGTCATGGTACGAACCAACCGGCTGCTGCGTCCGTCGGACGGCATGGCTGGTGGTCAGCCTGGCGCACTCTCGACCAATATCTTGAACCCTGGGGAAGACAACCTCGAATTACCGCGCAAGGCGCATATGCACATGGAAGTGAAGTCTGGCGACCGCATCTATCACGTCGTTTCTGGCTCCGGCGGCCACGGTGACCCGTGGGTGCGCGAACCGGAAAAAGTGCTGATCGACGTGAAAGACGAGAAACTGACGGTGGCCGCAGCACGTGAGCAGTACGGAGTTGTGATCGACGCCTCCAGTTTTGACATTGACTGGGAACAGACCGCCGAGCTCCGCCGCCAACGTTTAGAACCGATGGCTGCGGCGGATTGAGGTGAGCCGATGGCGACGGACGCAGGTTGCTGCATTGAGGAACCTATATACGTGGTCTATTAGGATAGTCCATTTATGTCTCGACGCAGTTTGATTTGGATCGATGGTGCGGCTGGGGCTACCGCGGGTGTTCTGGCGCTCCTTGCGCGAGAATGGCTGAGTGAATTGTACAAACTTCCCCTCGACCACTTGATCCTTATGGGAGTTGCGAACCTGGCTTACGCGTTCTATGCCCTGGCCCTCGCCAGCCGTGCGATGCGTCCGTTGGTCTACATCCGAGTGCTGGTAATTGCTAACGCTATCTGGGCTTGTCTTTGCATGTGGTGGGCTGCGATGTATGGAGAAACGGCAAGCGTCTTTGGCCTCGCCCACCTTGTAGGAGAAGGACTCTTCGTCGGAGGGCTTGCCATCTTGGAATGGCGCTGGCGCTATGATTTGGTGTGACTCCTGAAAAATACGCCCCCACATTTCGATTTAGAAAGAACCCCGAAATGATAACCACCACTCTCCACCCCAGAAACCCCACGACAGCAACAAGAAGTGCGGACAACGAGAGAAAGCCGACACAGAAGAAAAACGACGAGCGCACCCATGAGGGGAGAATAAGTTAGAAGGAAGAGAATCCCTCAGCAAAGCTCTTCCCACGAAAGGTCTTTCTGGAGGTGCCTTACCGAATTGAATACTCACCCGAAGCCGAAGAGCATTTGCGATTCCTAACCGCACGCCAGTGCGCCACAGTCCTCGATAGTGTGGACGAACAATTAATACACGAGCCGACGGTAGAAACGAGAAACCGTAAACCGATGCGACCGAATCCTTTGGCTCCCCGGGAGCTGCGGATTGGCAATTTACGGGTGTATTATGACGTGGAAGACGAACCAGAGCCGGTCGTGCATATTCGGGCGGTCGGGATCAAAGAGCGCAACCGCGTGCGCATTGGCAAAGAGGTCATCGAACTATGAGAGTCATTGAAAAGACCGAAGCTACGGCTCCCCTGGCGGAATATACGACGGGGGTGAAAAAAGAACCGGTCATTGTGACGCGCAAAGGGAAACCGATTGCGGCACTCGTGTCGGTCGAGAATGCAGATCTAGAGACCATCTCGTTGAGTACCAACCGGAAGTTTCTGGCGTTGCTTGAGCGGTCGCGTACTCGGCAGCGTACAGAAGGGGGGATTTCCAGTGACGAGATGCGGCGAAGGCTCAGAGTAAAGAAGGCAGGGAAAGCCTAACCCGCCGCGCCACCGCATCGCGGCCACGTTGGGCTTCTGCTCAATCTGAAGGGGCTCGGTGTGGCCGCTCGCGGTGCGCGGGCGCGTCCGCCGTGTCGAATGAGGCGTTGCGGGTTCTCCGCCAATGACGTAGTCTATCGCTGTGAGATTTATCGAAACTCCAATCTTCACAGAGGATGTCACAAGAGAACTCTCAATAGAGGAATACCGGCAATTGCAGGTGGCGTTGCTGCTCCGCCCTGCGCAAGGTGCACTCATGAAAGGCTCTGGCGGCCTGCGCAAGATTCGCTGGGGCCGACCGGGCATGGGCAAGCGCGGGGGCTTACGAGTTATTTACTTCTGGGAAGCAAACTCTGAAACGTTCTACATGCTGATAGTGTATCGCAAGAATGACCAAGAAGATCTCACGCCGAAGCAGGTCACCACTTTGCAACGACTGGTCAAAGAGGAGTTCGAATGAAACAGCACGACTTTGATCGTTTGGTAGCAAGCGTCAAGCAGGCTGGAGCCATACGCCGAGGCCAACTGAAGCCTGGGCGAGTCACAGAGTTACAGGCTGAGGATGTGCGCGCGATTCGGAGCAAGTTGGCCAAGTCGCAGGAGGAGTTTGCGCTGATGATAGGTGTGAGTGTAGCGACTCTACAAAACTGGGAGCAGGGTCGGCGACGTCCAGAGGGACCTGCACGGGCACTCTTACGAGTCGCAGCGAAGAATCCCCAAGCAATTGTCGAAGCCCTCGCCTCTTAAAAGCGCCTAACCCGCCGCGCCAGCGCATCGCGGCCACGTTGGGCTTCTCTCAATCTGAAGGGGCTTGGTCTGCTGGCGGTGGGCGGAGCGCGGGCGCGTTCGGCAGCGCGGGAAGACGAGGTCCGGCATCACGTGGAACCGATCATATTCTTCATCCTGCAGTTCCTGTGGTTTCTGTTTGTCTGGTGCCTCCTCACCTACTTCGTGCTGTGGCCCAGGTCTGCAACCCTATCGCCGGACGCCCGATTGAGTGTATGGGTCGCGCCCGAGATGTTTCGCGTGCTTGGGGTTGGCCTCCTGGTCCCCAATCTCTCCCCTGGGATGCCAGCCGAGTTCGCGATCACGACTGCGGCTGCTGATTCCCTGACGGCCGTCCTGGCTGCCGGCGCGTTCGTAGGACTGCAACGGGGGTGGGGCGCGGCTCGGGGCCTCGCCTGGACGTGTACACTAGTCGGCTCGCTCGACGCCCTCATCGCGTTTCCGCATGCGGCGTCCGCAGGGGCCATCACGCATCTGGCCACCCAGTGGTACGTCCCCGTTTTCGTAGGTCCGCCTCTCGTCATCTGCCACGTGGTTTGCTTCATCTTGCTCGTTCGTGGCCATGGCGGCAGATACCAGGAAGGCGTACACACTGCCTAACCCGCCGCGCCAGCACATCGCCGCCCGCCTGCGGTTCTGGCCGACATCTCCTCAGACCAGAATGCCGTCACGGCGTAACTCTTCGTGGCTCGCAAGGTTGGCGACTGTGCCGTGCGGATGGCGGTACCAGCCTGGGTCTCGCTTCTCAGGCCCAAGATGCTCTCGCACCTTGAGAAGTGTAAGCAGTCCGCCCATTGTGATGTAGTCGAATGGCCCAGCTGCCCCACGCATGGGGATGCTGTTTGGCGGCACTTGGCTGTGACCGTGTTCGATATGGTGGCCATGCTCAGCCATGCCGTCACCCCCCATCGTCATATATCCAGGCAGCAGACTCTGTACCCGCGCGTCGAGGTCTCCGGGTTGCACGCCAATCATGTTTGGGAACTTGTCGCCCATTTGGTTCATGACGTGATGCGTCATGTGACAGTGCATAGCCCAATCCCCAGGCTCGTCGGCCACGAATTCGATGGTGCGTGACTGGCCGATGGCAACGAGCACGGAGGTTTCCCACTGCTGTGCTGATGGTGGGATTTGCCCGCCGTCAGTTTCTGTCACGCGAAATCGGTAGCCGTGCAGGTGGATGGGGTGATGGCTCATCGCTGCCACATTGGCAATGCGAATACGCACCCGCTCGCCAAGCTGTGCCGTCATAGGCTCGGTGCCGGGAAAGGCTTTGGCATTAAACGTAAAGATGTTGAAGTCCGTCATCTCGTTCGGGTTCGGCCGTGAGGTGCCAACATCAACGCGCCACTCGCTCAACAGAAAAGCGAAATCTCGATCCGGACGCTCTGCCTGTGGCTGGCGCGGATGAATAAGGAAAAGCCCCATCGTCCCGAGCGCCATCTGCGTCATTTCATCATGGTGCGAGTGGTACATATACGTCCCATGCTGGCGGAGTGTGAACTCGTAGCGAAAAGTTTCGCCTGGACGAATGACGCGCTGGGTGAGCCCGCCAACTCCGTCCATGCCGTTGGGCAGCAAGATCCCATGCCAGTGGACACTGGTCCCGCCCGGCAGTTTGTTCGTCACGTAAATCCGCACCCGATCCCCTTCGACCGCCTCAATTGTTGGGCCGTGAACACGACCATTATACCCCCAGCAGGTGGCTTTTAGCCCGGGTGCGAACTCATGTTCGACTTCTTCGGCAATGAGGTGGTAGACCTTAATGCCATTGACGATCTTCCAGGGCAGCGCGACGCCATTTGGTGTGATGACCGGCGTGTAGTCTTTGCCCGGCGTACCCGGCGGCAGTGTCGGTGTGGGGTCGATCCGCTCGCGAAGCGAGGGAGTTTTTGGCGTGGTTGTCGTCGATTCCTGTTGGCCTTGTGGTTCGTGTACATGGACATGATCCGCAGCCTGAGCGGTCCGCAGCAACACGGCGCTGCTGCCGAGCGCGGCAGCTTTGGTAAGAAAAGTCCGCCGGTCAATGCACGAGGGGAGAGGTGGCGTAGCGATGTTCTTCATGAAGGTGATCTTCTTTCCCTGAGTTTTGCTAGCGAAGAGTGGGGAACGGAAAGCGCGGTGCTTGTTCGAGCGTGGGCCCAGGTGGCATCGGTTCGGTCGGTGGCAAATGTCCGGCAAGCAGGAGGGCGAGGTCAGCTTGCGCAAGCCAGTAGTCTTGTAAGGTTTCGACGTAGCGCACTCCGGTGGCAATCTGTTGCTCTTTAGCTCGCAGCAGCTCTAACGGTCCGACTTGCATAGCGTTGTATTGTAGCTGGGTCTCGCGCAGGATGCGTTCCTGCATGGGCAGCACGGTATCGCGATAATGAAGGGCACGGTCGCGCTGACCGGCGAGCCGCTCGCGGGTGCTGCGTGCGACTGCACGAATGTGGACGGTAAGGGCGCTCTGCAACTCGCGAGCTTGTTGGAGTTCGGCCTGTGCACGCATGATGCGCGCCTGACCACGATCAAATAGAGGAATCGGGAGCGTGAACGTCGGACCAGGCTCCCAGTCGGCACCATCGCGTTCGCCTTTGCCCCCGAGAATAATTTCCGGCAAAAG
>SYOC01000206.1 GCA_005804965.1 Pseudomonadota bacterium | reverse complement strand
CCGGAAACAACCTCTGAGGCTACGAATATGGCACCATTACCGAACGCAGCGCATCTTCTCGGCGGACGCAATGCAGCCGCTACGCACAAGGCCGTGAGTTGACTCAACGCATCAAAGATTCCTCAGTCCCGGCCGCGCAACAAACGACCCATTGCATGTCGGTTGAGGCTTGTCCAGTTGCAAATAATTGAGGAGATAGCGAAGCGCGTCCGCACCGTGAAAATCGTGTGGGGTGTCAATTTTCTCGGTTGGGTTTCCGGTGTCATCGAGTTCGCGGCTATAGCGCCCAAGCTCATCCAGTAGCCCGTTTAAGTCATCGAAGATCATAATCTTGTTCAGCGCGAACGCTGCAAACGCCCGATTGATACCCACCTCGATGTCAGACTGTGCTGGACCATGGATTGGCAATCCGGGCACCCGGTGACCGTTGACCGTGCCGCCAGCAGCGAACTCACGACGCCACTGGCCTTCGGATTTCGAACCACCAGCGCATATCGGAATGCGTGGCTCTCCCTTCATCAGATGGTAAACGTGCTCAGCCGCCGAACGCTCCCCTGCTTTGTACTCCCGATAACCGATGAGCCTGCCCGTCGGCTTGCCCGCGACGCGCTCTTCAGCAAAGAACACCGCGGCGGTATTGACGCCGCCGAAGTCAAGGCCGATGAAGCGACGCCAGTCGGGAGGAATGTCAAAGCGGGGACACTTGTGACGCGATTCGTCGAAACTCGTGTAAATGAGACCAGCCGGGCGGGTGAAGATGGCGCGATAGAACAAATCGAAACGCCAGCGTGGCAGCGTTTCGCGTGCACGCTCAAATTCTTTGCGAGGGAACGCCGGGTTCTCGACCGAGTCGAATCGAATTACGTCGATGAGCGGATGATTTTGTCCCGCGGCCTTCCACGGATCCCACAGCATCTGCTTCAGCCAGCCGAGATCATAAGGCGTTGTCGTCAGCAGCGCCCGCCCCTCATGGATCGAAAGACGGCGTTGGATCGCTTCCCAGCTTCCAAGACGAAATTTCTTCTGTCCCGCCTCATCGAGCCATGCCGCTTTTGCTGTGGCGGATTCGAGTGATTCCGGATCCTGGGCGTGTGCGAAGAATACTTGCGTCAGCACGTCGCTTTTCACGGAACCGAATAGCCTGCGGCAACCTTCATCACTGAACGTGAATATCTTCTGCTGCGATTGGTATTCACCCAACTTGAGGCGAGTCTTGAAGAGATGCAGAAATTCGGGAAGCGCTTTCTTAACGAGCAAAGGATATGTCGGCGTGACCACAAGGTAATCGCCAGGGCCGCGCTCTTGGATCTCTTTACGAAGCCACAACGGACCCAGAGCTGTTTTTCCGCTTTGCGTTCCAGCCAGGACGAGAATGAATCGTTTCTTGCTTTCAAACGCTTCGGACTGTCCTGGGTGGAGTGTGAACCGAAGTTTAGCTTTGGTCGGGTCCGTTGCGCTCGGAATGATCTCGGAAAGCGCTGTCATTGATAGTCCTCCGTAATGTCACGACCTCGATACCGACGATTTCGATTGGGATGCCAGAGCCACCGACTTCCATTTTGTGAGGAAACGCTCCCGTGTGGCGTCCAAGCAATTCCAAGGACTTGTTTGCGGCGGCGTACTCTTCCGCCGCAACGCAACGTTGATAATTCTTCCATGTCTCTTGCACGACCAAATCGGCGGTGATCTCAGTTCGCGCAGCACGCGCCTTTTGCCCTTCCTGAATCAAAGCCAAGATGTAGGGTTTTGATAGGTTTTCTGCGCCGATGAATCGCGCGGTCTTCTTGCTGTAACCAGCTCGCGTCGCCGCCGCAGTCGCATTGCAATCGATCAAGTATTCATTAACGAATCGCCTCTGTTTGGCGGTCAATTTGCCAGAGGTTTCGTCGGTAGGCTTCGCATTGTGCATAGAGATATTGTATCGTATTGATTCATGGAAGATGTAATCGTTTTGATTTATATTGTTCGGGCTATGTATCCAGCGGCAATCCCTACCGTGGAATCGTGCGTGACGGGTCTCGCCGCGACAGAATCGACAAGCCGACCTACGCGGCGCATTTCGCAACCCTCTGCGATGAGCCGACCATCGAAAGTATCGAAATGGGTAATGCGAGATGCAGGAGGAAGTGCAGGCGTAGTCGGAGTAGACTGTACCTGACACCAAGCGAGAAAACAGGGCCACCTATGAGCGTCTGGAGAGGGCCAGGCGCAACGGGCTGATTCCCCTTATTTCCTTGGCAACGCTGATCTCAATCTGTCTCCTTCGGTGTCTAGGTGGCCCCGTCTTCGCGATCAAAACTGGCCCTCTTTTCTCGATCGGTATCAGTACCAGCATTTCTTCGACGTTGAGTATGCGCGCGTTCGCTACTCCGGTCGAGCAGACCGGAGCGCGCAAGGTTGGTAGACGTGGCGCGACTTGGCCCGGCATTTTTCCACGCACAATGTGGGTTGATCCGCTGCCTGCCCTGTGCTGCTTTTGATCGCGGAATGATCAGACCCGCATCCAATCGTCCCCGTCAATTCGCTTTTTTCAGCGGCGCCGTCCATAGATACAAGGTGTGCTCGACACCGTCCTCGGAGGATGTGTAGCGCACCACCTGGTCCGGCTGCATGCCTTCGATCGGGAATGCATGGGACACGATGCGAGCGCCAGGCTTGAGCTTTTCAAGTTGAGGCAGCAATTTCACGTTGAGGTTTGGAAGCAGATAGAGAGCGACCACATCTGCCTGACGGAGATCCAGAGTGAAGACGTCCTTTTGTTCGATCGTGACGAGATTCTCGACCTTTTCTTTCCTTACGTTGTCACGGGACCATTTCACGCACAGGGGATCGAGGTCGTAGCCGACGGCTCGGCAGCCGTATTTTTTGGCAGCGGTGACCACGATGCGGCCGTCACCGCATCCCAGGTCCATCACCAAATCCGTCTTCTTCACACCGGCGATCTCCAGCATCTTGTCCACTACGTCCTGCGGGGTCGGCACGAAGATGGCATCGGGGGCTCGTGGCCGATCTTTTTTGTCCAGCAGGTCATAGCACAGGAGCAAGTCTTGATCACGCAAGTATAGCTGTCCCTTCCCTCGTTCTCGTCGCATTT
>SYOC01000205.1 GCA_005804965.1 Pseudomonadota bacterium | reverse complement strand
TCCAGAGAGAATATCCTGGATTCCGGGTCTCGCATGGCTCGCCCGGAATGACGTTATTACTGCACTGGCGGCGGCACTTGGCTGAAGTCGCCTTTATTCAGATACTGCACGAACGGGTCCCAGTTCGGATCACGATGCCACTCATACTCGGTGCCGGCGGCGATCAGCTCAGCACGCTCTTGGCCGTAGAGACGGGCAATAATGGCCAGCGCCATGTCGATGCCAGCCGACACACCAGACGAAGTAGCGAAGGTGCCATCTTCCACCCATCGTGCCTGCTCAACCCATGTGACTTTGTCACTTTGCATGGCAGCAAGCATGAAAAATTGCTTGTTCGAGGTCGCGCGGTGACCGTCGAGGAGTCCAGCTTTAGCGAGAATGGCCGACCCAGAACATACCGACATCGTAACCTGTGCGGTAGCCGAACGCTCGCGCAAGAACTGATGCAGCGCAGCATTGTCCAATGCTGGTAGCGTGCCAATCCCGCCAGGTAGCAGTAGTAAATCCAACGGCGGACAGTCAGTGAAATTGTATTGCGCTAGGGTCTGTGGCCCTTGCGTCGAGGCAACCGGTCCAGCCTGTTCAGCGATCATAACGAGGCGGAGTTCCGGACCGATACTGCCGAACATTTCTAGCGGACCATAGACATCGAGCAACTCAAAGTTAGGGTAGAGAATCGTACCCAACGTCAGTGTCCGAGAGGGTTGTGTCATGCCTTTTCCTCCATAGGGATCGAAAGTGCGTTTCATGATCCGGACCTCCTGTGATAAAGCAAGGGCATGAGCAAGTTAAAAGATCGCATTGGACACTTAGTTGATGATTGGGACACGCACGCGGCTTCATTTCGCCAGACGGGATTCTGGGGAGCGTTCGGCGGCGCAGGGGGGATTTTGTTGGCACGCGACTCAGGTCGGTTGCTGCTAACACGACGCTCGCCTCGGGTGCTGCAACCTGGCACCTGGGGCACGGTGGGCGGTGCGCTCGATAACGGCGAAGGACCAGAAGAAGCCGTGATTCGTGAAACTCGCGAAGAGTTGGGGTTACATATCGAACACGAAGACCTGCGGCTGTGTTACGTGTTCCGCGACATGAATACCCAGTTCCGTTACTTCAACTATGTCGTGCTGGTGTCCGAAGAAGTGACACCCGAATTGAACTGGGAAATCTCCGAACATGCCTGGGTCGAGCACGGACACTGGCCCGATCCCCTCCATTTCGGCATGCAAGCCTGGCTACGCGACCAGCACGGTGCCCAGGCGCTGCGTGTACTCGTGCGGCAAGTGGTCGAGGAGAACGCGAAACGACGGAGATGAGAAGGCAGTGAGTAGTTGGTAGTTCGTAGTTGATAGTGGGTAGTTCTTAGACTCATTACTCATCACTTATTACTCATCACTCGTTACTCCCCCCAGGAGGATATCCATGCAACGTATCGCCTTAGTGTTCTTAATCGTTGCCGTCGCGGTGTTGGCGGCGGAGGCCGGAATGTCGCGGGTCCGGCGTTTCGATGGCATTGCCATCGGCGGGAAGATTCATCCGCATTTGCTGGCGTGGAACGGAGAGGACCGTCGCAGCGAGCGAGCCTATTTCGCGGATGACAGCGGCAAAGGCGCGGCGCGGTTCTACGCTCGCACCAACTCGGCCTTGAATTGGGCAGGAGCAGCAGCGGCGCACGGCGAAGGCAGCGGACAAGCCGTCGGCTGGTTCGCGTACGGAGAAACTGCTGGTCAGGCCACAGCCTGGGGCGCGAACCTGATCGGCGTCTCGTATGGCGGCGCGGCGGCGATTGGTGCGGAGGTAAACGGCTTCAACCGCTCCGGCAAACCGGCGACCGTAGCAGGGGTGAATATCGTGAATGGCGGCAATGCTGCGACCTACGCTGGGCTGCTGAT
This sequence comes from Pseudomonadota bacterium, assembly GCA_005804965.1. GTDB lineage: Bacteria > Desulfobacterota > Binatia > Bin18 > Bin18 > SYOC01. The sequence continues at coordinate 11,607 of SYOC01000205.1, read as the reverse complement.
CGACACCTCGACCGACGAACCCCAGGGTAAACCCCGCTTCGGCATCTACCTCGCCGGCTCCGGGCGCGGCAACCCCTCGGCACCAGCTAGTGAGACCGGACTACTAATCGACGAAATCGACTCCGGCGAAGCCATCCGCATCGCCGCCGACCAGCGCATCGCCCTCACACGAGACGGCACCTCGTACCTCAAGTTCGACTCCGCCTCGCACACCATTCAGTTGGTCAAAGACGGCAAGGTAGTGGCGTCGTGGTGAGAGGGAAAATGATGAATGCTGAACGATGAAGGATGAATTGGAGAAAGAGGGAACAGGGCGAAAAGGGAAAATGGCGAAGAGGCGAAACGGCGAAATGGCAAGGTGTAGGGCGGACTCTGCGCACCGATGGATGGCGCGTGCAACGCTCCCTGCAAGAATCGTCCGAAGATGGTTGGACCGTTCACGCCAGTTGTGACCGTAAGGGGAGCATTAACGTCATTCCGGGCGAGCCACGCAAGACCTGGAATCCAAGAAGAAACCCTCTCGTCATTCATGATGGAAAAGAGTTGGAGACACTCCTGTTATCGTTAAAGTGAGAACGATGTGATTGGATACTGTCATGGCAGCTCACGATATTTTTCATGAAGCCGTCAGAAACGCCTTGGTGAAAGACGGCTGGACGATCACCCATGATCCGCTCGCACTGTCTTTTGGCGAAATTGACCTTTATATCGATCTTGGCGCGGAACGAGTACTCTCCGCTGAGCGCGAGGGCCAACGCATCGCCGTCGAAGTCAAAAGTTTTATTGGCCCGTCGTTTGTGTCAAATTTCCATGCCGCGCTCGGCCAGTTTCTGAATTATCGTCTCGCCCTTGAAATGTCCGATGCGCAGCGGCAATTGTATTTAGCCGTTCCATCCGATGTCTATAGTGCCTTCTTTCTTCTGCCGTTCATTCAGGCGGCAATACGCCGCTATCAACTGAAATTGCTCGTATTCGATGACGAGCGTGAGGAGATTACGCAATGGCCAAGCTAGACGATTACCGCCGATGCGTGCAGCAAGTCTTAGAACGTTATAGCCAACGCCAACCAGCCTATGGAGATCTCGAACGACAGCTTCTCTTTGATCCGGTGCGTGATCGCTATTTGCTGGCCACGGTAGGATGGCACCAACGGCAACGCGTGTACGGCTGTCTTCTCCATGTGGATATCCGGGATGGTCAAATTTGGATTCAGCACGACGGCACCGAAGAAGGGCTTGCCCCGGAGTTAGTCACGTTAGGGATTCCGAAAGAAGATATCGTGTTGGCGTTCCATGCTCCCTCCAAACGGCACCTCACCGGATTTGGGGTCGGGCGCGATTCGACTGGTCAGCAGGCAGCATGAGGCGGCGCAAATAATGAATAATGAATGCTGAATGATGAATTGGGGAAAGAGGGAACAGGGCAAAAAGGGAAAATGGCGAAAGGTAGGGGCGGTTCGGCGAGCCGCCCAGGAGGGCTGCCATCGCAACAGACCGAAATTAACGAAAAACTGGCCCGAGCGATTCTTCGCCGAGCCGCCGAGAGAGGCTAACGATGCGTTTTCAAGGCAAATTGTATAAAGATGGCAAATTCTGGTTAGTTGAGGTGCCGGTGTTTGCGGCGATGACTCAAGGGCGCACGCGCAAAAATGCCTTGATGATGATCGCCGATTGGTTTGCCACGATGCTTGACCGCCCGGACTTTGCTGTCACCGTTTACGAAGGCAATGAAGGCAATTTCGAGATCGCCGCTTCCGACACCAAGGCGATGGTGGGTTTACTCTTGCAGCGCCAGCGGCAAGTGCATGGACTCTCTCTGGCCGCCGCAGCCGAGCGTTTGGGGGTGAAGTCGCGCAACGCCTACGCGCGGTACGAGCAAGGAAGTTCGATCCCGACCATAGAGAAACTCGACAAACTCCTGCGTGCGGTGTCCGGAGGGCGGGACTTTGTCTTGTCGCCTAGTGCGATAGGGAATGCTCGGCAAGAAGAGCAGTAGAGGCGAAGCATTTGTGTATCAGGTGCTCCTCTACGTCGCTGTTCGGAGGCAAATGCTTCGCCCCTACAGTTTCAAACAAGGCTTGACAGTCAACGAGCTGCCGGTGGATACTGCTCAGGGTTTTACCGTTTCCGTTCCCGTTTGCGGAGCGAGACATACTGCGAAGAGGGGTGTATAAACTCAGTAGTTGGGCAGCAGCGGGTGCCCCTCTCGCTTATGGACACTGAAACAAGTGAACAGTCCGTGGATCGCGCGGTTTGGCGGGACCGAATCTGTGCCGCCGGCTGGGCAGTGCTGTTGATTCTTCTTGCCGCCGCACTGGTAATCGGAATCCCCATTGGCTGGCGAGCAAATCCCCCGCCCTCGATGTGGAGCGAAATGCGGTTCTGGCCTCGCCTGTTGCTTTCTTTGGGCATGATCTTGGGCATGATCTTGGGCATGATCTCTGTGGGGTTGGCGGCAGCGGCTGGTTTGCTAGCATTTCCTTTTTTGCTTTTCGACACTCTGCACCGCTGCTTGCGGCCCGTGCCTTGGTGGAAAAACCGACTTTCGGTTGATTGGGGACAGCACTCACGCAAGGATATTTTTTCCAGCCGTGCCGCATCAAATTGCTTGCAATGGGCCTAACACAAAGGGATTTGCTTGACAGTCTGGTACAAGGAATGACGCCTCGGAAATCCGAAGTTGAAGCGCTGATAGCACTTGGCGAGCGGCCACGTGTTGTTGTTGCTCTCAGGAAACAAATGCTAGAGTGGTCTTGGAAAGACGAGGCCGCAGAACGACTGATCGAATTGGGAGATGCCGACGCAATTGGACATATCAGGAACAATATACTTGCGCCAGTCGTGAGTCGACTCGCGCAGAAGCAGAAGTCAGAGAACGACTGGTCTAGGTCTAGTGGTTTGTGGGGCGTTCCACCCCCATTGTGGTCTGTAGCAGAACCAACGCAGACTCACATTCTAGTCTCTTATCTGGAAGGAATCGTCATCGAAGCAGTCCAGCGTCTAGCGTCAGGCCACAAATACACGTTCGAGCAATGGTCGGACTCAGAAGGTTTCAGTGGTGTCTCGGGTGATTGGGCAGACCTGCTAGACCGAATCCAAAAGCCTGTGGATGCACTGTACCACGTTCGTGATCCAACCGTGCTCCCACGCCTGCAAAGGCTCTTGCAGATAATTCCTTCGAGCATCGTGAGCGTGTCCGGAACGTCCTTTCGGCCGCGCGGCACCGTCGAGGCGAACGAAATGCGTCGTCCAATCGAGCACTTGGTTATCAAGCTTCAAAAAACATGATCAGCCGGAGCAAGAAGGCTACAGCTATGAAAAACAACACGACAATGCAATGGGTTTGGCTATTCTGCTTCGCAGTCACCGCACCATAACAGGCATAGGGGACTTGCAAGGTCAGGGTACTGTGTAGAAAGAGGTGCAACGTTGTCGACGAAGAAGAGCAAAGCCGCCTAACCCTTCGCGCCACCGCCTCGCGGCCACGGTGGGATTCTGGATGACTCTGTAAAGTGTGCGGTTGGGGCCTGCCGCTGAGGGCGAACGTTGAATGAAACTGCTACGCGATGGCTCTCCACAAAGGTATTCCGATGAGCGAGTTTGTGATCTGTATCAACAATGAGAGTAACCCTGCGAGCCTCATTGTGGGTAAAGTGTACCGAATGCTGTCGGATGCAGAGGCGGAGGCGCACGATCTGCTACGTGTTCTTGACGAAGATAAGTCGGAACCCGACGGCTATCTTTATCCCGCATCCATGTTTACTCCTATCCAACTACCGGAAGTGGCAAGGCAAGCGCTAATGGCGGCGGGTGCTTGAATCTGGCGGAAGGCCGCTTATAGCAGTTTTCACTTGCCTGCGATCCGGGGGCGCGGGCGTCCTGCCCGCCAAAAAAGCGACCGAGACGGTCGCGCTCCCAGGAAAAAAGGTCGCATCCATTAGCAAATCGCTATAACGAACCGCCGTAGGCAACCGCTTTTTCACTTTCCGCCTCTCGCCTCACCCCTTACCTACGCTCCCTTCGCCCTTTCGCCGTTTCCCCTTTTCGCCCTATCCTAATTCATCCTTCATCCTTCTGCCTTCATCATTCGCTTTTCCGCCCTTGCCTGCTGCGCCGGCTTTTTGTAAACGAAGCTGTCGAGGTCGTGGCGGGGAGGCCATCATGTCGTTCTCTCTTCCGAAAACAATCGCCTATTACTTAACGCCAGAGGACCAACGCCATCTGACGAAGACGCTGACCGAGTTGTCGCCTGCGCTGCGTGATCCGCTTTTACTCAGCGTGCAAGCGGCGGCGACGTTCGATGCCCGGTCTGTGTCTGCGCTACTTCCATTGCTGGGACCAGTCATTGGCAAACTTCCGCCGGAGAGTCGCGCCGTGGTGCTGGAGCGGGTTGCGGCACTCGCCCAACGCTTTCCTGCGGTGGTGGTGCCGCTGTTACGTTCTCTGGACCGTGTGTTCGATGAGGTCGGTGAAGAGCGTGCGCTGGCGTGGATCGACACTGGCGAAGAGGTGGCCCGGCGCGGTCGAGACGCGGGCGCGGCGTTTTTCGCGCTGAAATCGCGCACCAGCATTTTAGCGCTGCGTGGCGCGTTCCCGCACGTCTATCTCGCCGACGTGCAAGGGGTGCTGTTGAAGTATCTCCATATGCTCAGCGGCGCAGCCTGCGGTTTCTTGGAAACCGAGCAGGTCATGTTCCCCCCGCCGCTGGTGGAACACGGAGACGACAAGGGAGAGATGCTGCTCTTGCCGTTTTGTATCGACCGCTTCCCGACCTACGAAGAGAATTTTTGTCTCTATCGCGTGCTGGTCGCGCACCAACTTGGTCGTGTCGAGTTCGGCACCTATGCGTGTGCGCCCTCCCGCCTGTGGGCGTCACTCGCGCCGCTAATGGCTACGTGCAACGTGAACACGACACATCCTCCCGACGATCTTTCCGACTACTTTCAACTCTTTCCTCGTCCCGATCTGATGCACGACCTATTTTTGGCTATCGAAGGCAAGCGCGTGGCTGCCCGTATGGCCGTGCAGTACCCTGGGTTACGTGCGGATCTCGACTGGGCAGATGGATTGTCTGGTTTGCAATCGCCGGTTATTGCTGGTGCGCTGTCGCATGTTGCGGCTGCCACATGGACGGCCTTGGGTAACACCGGAACAGCCGACGACTCGTTGTTGCTAGCCACACGGCTGTATGCGCGTTTCTTGCGATTGGAGGCGGCTCCGCTCTCCTCCACGGCCAAACTTTCAGATGATGATCTGGAGAACGCTGCCGAAGAAGGCATGGGCTTCATTACCGGCTCAGAGTTGGGACGTAGTGGCAAAGCCTCCTCAGCCTCCGAGAAAGAGCAGGTGGCACGGCAGCGTCGTCCGTTGACCACGGCGGACCTCCGCTATGTCTACGACGAATGGGATTTCGAGATCGAGGATTATCGTCCGCACTGGTGCGAGGTGCGGGAAGTGCCACTACCAGGAGACGGTGGCGCGTTCTTCGCCAAAACTCTCACGACCTATGCCGACCTGATCCCCACCTTGAAACAAGAGTTCCAGAAGCTGCGCCCACGCATGCACCAGCAAGTGAAGGGCTTGGAAGATGGCGAAGAGATTGATCTCAACGCCGTGGTCGTCGCGCACGTGGATCGCCGTAGTGGCAGGTCGCCTTCGCTAAAGCTGTACAGCGCACGCCAGTTGGTCGAGCGCGATGTCGCCGTGTTGTTGCTGCTTGATCTCAGTGCATCCACGGCAGTACGGTTGTCAGCCGACACGGCGATGGCCGCGCCTAACGGACACGGAGAAGACGCGCCTCGGGTCATCGACCTGATTAAAGAAGCTGTGACGCTGTTGGCCGTATCTCTTGACGAGATCGGCGACGCCTACGCAATCTACGGATTTTCCAGCGGCGGTCGCCACGATGTTGAGGTATACCCGGTCAAAACCTTCAAGGAGTCGCTCTTGAGCGAACCGTACAGTCGCATCGGCGGCTTAACCTCACGCGGCAGCACGCGCATGGGTGCTGCGGTGCGGCACGCGACGCGGCGTCTCAAAAGTGTATCGAGTCGCACGCGGCTGCTGGTAATACTGAGCGACGGCTACCCCGAGGATGAGGACTACGGCAAGCCGGTGGTGCCGCCGATCTACGGGTTACGCGACACACTGACAGCACTGCGCGAAGCCGAACGTAGCGGCATTACCTCCTTCTTTCTAACCATCGACAAAGGTGGGCACGATTATTTGCGCGAGATGTGCCCGTCGTCGCGCTACTTGGTGATTGAAGACGTATACACCTTGCCCACCCAGTTGCCCAAGATCTACCAGCGGCATATTTGGTCGCAGTGGACGTGAGGCGCACGGTGGTTGTCGCTCTGCCCTTTTTCTTGACAGGTAGCGGTGGGTAGTTTATGGGCTCTGTATCTACGTGTAATTTGCTTGGCTGAATCCACAAGGAGGATATGAAGACACATGGCAAATCAAGAATGGCGTGAAGAGACAGTGCGTGTAGGTGGCACCGACCTCGCCTACATTACCGCAGGCACGGGAGCCCCGGTTCTCGTGTTGCACGAAGAGCTCGGGCATTCCGGGTGGCTACGCTGGCATTCCGAACTGGCGCGGACGCGCACGGTGATTATTCCCCATCACCCTGGCTTCGGCAAAACCCCTCGGATCGATTCGGTGCGGAATGTGCGCGATCTCGGGAACTTTTACACCAAAGCGCTACGTGCACAGAACCTGCGTCCGATCGATGTCATCGGGTTTTCCCTGGGCGGCTGGATCGCTGCCGACATGGCGGCCAGCGACCCCTCGCAGTTTCGTAAAATGGTGTTGGTAGCACCTACCGGAGTGAAACCGCCGCAAGGCGACATTATGGATATGTTCATCCTGACGGCGAAAGCCTATCTCGATGCCAGCGTCCACGATGCCCAGAGTAACCCGGAGTTTGCCAAGCTGTATGGCGGAGAACCCACCCCCGAGCAATTCGAGGCCTGGGAAGACGCGCGTGCGGAATCGGCCCGCCTCGCCTGGGCACCCTATATGTTCTACCCAAATTTCGCCTCGCTTCTGGAAAATGTCGTGGGCCTGCCAACCTTGCTGGTGTGGGGGAAACAAGATCAGATCGTTCCGTTCAGCGCGGCGGAGGTGTATAAGAACTCGATACCGGGCGCGGAACTGGTGGCCTTCGATAACTGCGGCCATCGACCCGAGGTCGAGAAGCAAGCCGAATTTTCGCAACATCTGCAACGATTTTTAGCGTAACAACGCGAAGGGAGGGCTCTCTATGCATATCATGTCGTTCTCCGAACGTGCGTATATCGACGTGCCGGAGGATCTGATTATCGAAAACGGCAGCAGCTATTTCGGCATCCCCAACACCAATTTCGATGCCAAAATCGGCAGCCGCTTGATGAACGAGTATCTCGACGAGCGTGTCTATGCCGAGGAGCTAGGCTTTGACGGCGTCATGCTCAACGAACATCATCAGACCCCGTTTTGCGGCGGCTCGGTAATGGACGTGGAAGCGGCAATTTTGGCTCGTATTACCAAGCGCGTGAAGATCGTGCTCCTCGGCAACCCGCTGCCAGTGGCCGACCCGCTGCGGCTCGCAGAAGAGCTGGCAACCATCGACATGATCTCCGGCGGCCGGCTCGTGCCCGGCTGGGTGCGTGGCGCTGGCAGTGAGAGCATTGCCAATAACGCCAACCCGGCCTTCAACCGCGAACGTTTCAACGAAGCCCATGACTTCATTATTGATGCGTGGACCAAACCTGGACCGTGGCGTCATGAAGGCAAGCACTACAACTACCGCTACGTGAATCCCTGGGCACTGCCGCTGCAGAAACCTGTGCCGCAAATCTGGATTCCCGGCATCATCAGCCCGGAAACCGTGATCTGGAGTGCACGGCATCGCTATCCCTATGTCGCTCTGGGCACCAACTTGGAACCCACGGTGGAAATGGTGAACCTCTACGCTGACGTAGCAGCGCAAGAAGGCTACCAGGCGGGACCGGAAAACTTCGGCTACCTGCAGAACGTCTGCGTGGCCGAGACAGAAGAGAAGGCCCAAGAGCTGGCCAAAGGCTTCGTCTATGGCGGCGGTTTCGGCTCCTTCGCTCGCGCGGAATGGATGTTCCCTCCGGGCTACAACTCGAAGGAAGCCACCAAGCGGCTGGCCAAGGCAATGACCGATCCACGCACCGGCACGGAAATCATTCGCTTCTCTCAAGGCAAAGTTGATGTCGAAGAGATCAAGCGCAGCATCGACAAGAACTTCCAAGATGCGCTGACCTCCGGCCTCGTCATTGCTGGGACCCCCAAGACGGTGCTCAAGCGCATTCGGGTCATGCTCGAAACCTTGCGCCCCGGCATCTTCGGCACGTGGTACCACCACGGACCAATGAGCTTCGAAGATCGCAAGACCTGTTTGCGTCTGCTCGGACAGGAAGTACTCCCCGGCATGCGCGAAATAGCCAAAGAACTGGATCTACCCGGGCCTTTTGAAGTGAAACCGGGATCGCGTCCGCTGCCAGCCTCCGGCAAGCGCGACTCCGTCGTCGGCGCACTGAAAGCAGCGTAAGTCGTCGGTTCGGATCACGCCTCAGAGAAGGGCAGCTCGCCAGAGCTGCCCTTTTTTTGTTGCGACGCAAGGTGCACAGCGCGACGACGAGGAGTATAATCCGCCCATGGAATCGTCACCCCTACAACTCTCGACGACAGAAATTCTTTCTGCCGCATCTCGTCTTAGCCTTCCAGAGCTGGAGCATCTCTTCGATCATATTCTTGCACTGCAAGCAGAGCGGAGAGCCGCTCATCTCTCCAGGGAAGAGTCCACTTTACTGGACCGAGTCAACCAAGGACTCCCCGAGAAACTGCTCCGACGTTTGGCCCTCTTACGAGCAAAACGTGAAGAAGAGTCGACGACAGACGAAGAATACGAAGAGCTAACGGCGCTGACAGATCAGGCCGAAGAGCTTCACGCCGAGCGCATGACCGCGTTGGTCGAACTTGCAAAAGCCCGAGGAGTAACGCTTGCTGCGTTGATGGATCAATTGGGCATCTCATTTCCAGCTCATGTCTAATCGTTATGTTCCCCTCGAATTGGGTCGCCAGATTGCCGAACGTGCGCGGCAATGTTGTGAATACTGTCGTACTCGAGAGTGTTACTCCGCAGATGCTTTTACTATCGATCACATTCTTCCGCGCAGCTTAGGGGGGCAGACGGTAGCGGAAAACTTGGCACTCTCCTGTCATGGATGCAATCAATATAAATCGACACGGATTTTTGCCCTCGACCCCGTAACTGATGCCACTGTCGTGCTCTTCAACCCGCGTGAGCACGAGTGGGCAGCTCACTTTGCTTGGAACGATGATTTCACCTTACTGATTGGGCTGACACCGATAGGGCGGGCAACTGTCTCTGCTTTGCGGCTCAATCGTCCAGGCTTGGCCAATTTGCGTCGTGCTCTCTATACGATTGGGGAACATCCATAAGACTAGGAATGAGCTACCCTACAATCTTCTGCCCTCGCAACGCGACGATCTCCTGCGGTGCATACCCATACTCTCTCAGAATTTCCTCAGTGTGTTGACCCAGCACAGGCGCGGCGCGATGCAACACCGTCAGCGGCTCGGAAAATTTCCACGGCGGACTCAAGGTCAGCAGTTGGCCACACACGGGATGATCCATCATCTGAAGCGCACCGATGGCCGCTGTTTGCTCGTTATGCATGACGCCCTGCAGAGTCTGAAGCACGGTAATGGTGCCGCCGAGTTCGTCTTGGACGAGATGACGGAATTCTTCCACACTCCATTGCTTGAGATCCTCGCGAATCACCGCTTCAAGATCGCGGTTGATGACCAACAGATTGCCAACCGCGAAACGTGGATCGGCAGCGAGGTCCATACGATTGAGCGCGATGAAGAATTTATCCCACGCTTCTCCATCGCCTCGTAGCGAGAATAGAACCGCGCCGTCGCGCAATTGAAACCCCGAATCCGGCGCTTCGCTGTAGCCTAGCAATTGCCGACCCGCCCATTCGTCGGGTTCGTGCTCTGCTGCGAGTTGCCACTGGCTGACGGCGATCATGGTGCCGAGCATAGAGGTATCTACCCGCTGCCCTTCCCCACTGCGTGCGCGCCAGATCAATGCTGCCATGATGCCTTGGAAGGCAGCGAATCCAGTTTCCATAGCAGCGAGATCGAAACCGGTGCGCAGTGGTGGCTCTCCCAGCTTACCCAGTTGGCGATGGACGCCAACGAACGACTGCATGGCCAATTCGCTGCCGGGTTGTTGCGCCAAAGGACCAGTACGACCGAAAGCCGAGATAGAGCAGTACACGAGGCGAGGGTTCAGCGCTGCAACTTCGTCATAACCGAAACCCAAACGTTCCATCACACCAGGTCGATACCCCTCTACGAGTACGTCAGCTTCAGCCAGAAGCTTGCGTAACACAGCTTTGCCTTCTCTAGTTTTGAGATCCAGCGTCACTCCTCGTTTATTACGGTTGAGCTGAAGAAAGAGCGAGCTTTCGGTCTTGATGAACGGACCGATCCTCCGCAACCAATCGCCCTCTGGCGGCTCGATCTTAATGACATTGGCACCTAAGTCGCCAAGCTGCATGCTGCACAACGCACCGGAGACGCCTTGCGCAAGATCGAGCACGGTGACACCTGCCAATGCGCCAGCGCCAAGTGATGAAGCCGGACGTGCGTGGCGGTGCGTTTTTTCACCGCTCTCACGTGTCACTTGCGCAACGACTTCGGCATGATGTTCGTCGAGTGCTGGCGAAGGTCGGGTAATAACCGCTGGCGTTTTGCTGAACTGCCAGTGTGGAGTCGCCGAGAACATGGTACCCCATTGTGTGTCGATCTCGGTCAGCATGTTATTCGCTTGCACTTGAGGATGCTGAAGCAAGGTGTAACTCACCACATCGTCGCTGAAATACTGCCCACAGGGGACATCGTGCTTGCGGAGTTGGCGCAACCAATAGGCGGTGGGGAAGTCATGAAATCGGTCAGTCAGCAGAGAGACAAGAGCTTCCCGATTAGCCACACGATCAGCGTTAGTGAGAAAGCGCGGATTGGTCTGTAGTTCGGGACGCTTGAGCGCAGCACAGAGCTTCGGCCAGAATCCGTCGTGTGGCACGCTCACGCTCACATAGCCGTCGGCAGTGGCGAAGGCTTGGTCGGGCACAAGGTTGGGGCGTGCGCTGCCTAGCGGTTGTGGCGCGTGCCCTGTAGCGAAGTATTCGGCGAAGCGCGTGGTTCCCGCCACCAGAGACGACTGAAATTGTGAGGTTTCAATCATCAGCCCACGTCCGGTTTTTGCGCGGACGTAGAGGGCAGTGAGCATAGCTTCAAGGTTGATCATCGCGCCGTTCCAGTCGAACTGGGCAATGCCACGCACGAACTCGAACGATCCGCCCTCTGCGCCAGTGACCGAAGTCGCACCGCTGCTGGCTTGGCCGTACCACTCGTTGCTGGTCATGCCTTGCATCGGCCCGGCATTCCCGTAGGCACCGGAGCTGACGTAAATGACCTGCGGGTTCAACACTGTCATCGCGCTGTAGCCCAGTCCCAGTTTTTCCATGATGTCTTTCGAGCGAAAATTCTCTAGGACGAT
>SYOC01000204.1 GCA_005804965.1 Pseudomonadota bacterium | reverse complement strand
GCTTTTTCAGTAACACTGCACCATCGTTGATGAGGAACTTGGTGGCCACGCCATCGGTCGCATCAATGATAAAATCGTAGGCGCGGAACAACTCGGGCAAGTTTTGAGCGTGCAAGCGGTCGTGGTACACGACAACCTCGACCTCGGGGGCGATGCGACTCAGCTTCTCGCATGCGGATACGACTTTGGGGCGATCAAGGTCGGGAGTGTGATGCAGAATCTGTCGTTGCAGATTCGAGAGTTCGACCGCGTCCGGGTCAATGAGGCCGAGGGTGCCGACTCCTGCGTGTGCGAGCGCGAGTGCGGCCGGTGAACCGAGTCCGCCTACTCCAACGACCAAAACGCGTCCGGCTCGAACAAGGGGAGAGACGGTACGTACAGCCGTCTCCATAGTTATTCCCCTTCCCTGTCCGCCTTTTCTTGATCCGCTTTTTTGAGCTGCTCGGCTTGCTCTTTCATTTTGGTTGTATCCGCGAGAATGGCATCGCGTATACGTTTGCGGACATCATCTTCTTGCTTCTTCAGCTCAGTCACCAGGGTGAGCAGCGGATCGACCCCGGGTGCGGGGAGATCGGACTGCACACTCGGCGCATTCCCGACGTCATCTTCCTGCGGTGGCGCCGTAGCGAGGCGCACTGCCCGAGCCTGCGCGGCAAGCTTTGCCAGATCCGGCTTTTCGTCTTCGATCAGCAGCGCTTCGAGCCGACCAAGGGCTTCAGGGGTCGAGTCCGTCTCCGGGTAGTTTTCGATCAACGCCCGTAGCCGTGTTCGTGCCGCTAAGACATTGTCGTAGCCGTCATAATAGTTGGCGACAAGCAATTCATGCGCGGCCAGGGCCTCTCGACAAATGCGGATCTTTTTTTCCGCGAGCGGAGCGAACGGGCTTTCTGGAAAACGGTCAGTCACGGCACGGAAGCGTTCATGAGCTTTTTCGGTCACACTCTGGTCACGGTCAATCGAGCGCATCTGCTCCAAGTAGGACATGCCACGATAGTACTCGACAAAAGGCAGATGCATGCTGGTCGGGTAGGCACGCTCGAAATCGCTAAACGCTGCCACCGATTCCGCATATTTCTTCTCGATGTAGTAGGAATAGGAGATTTTCAGCTGCGCCTCTTCGGCGTACGGGTTAAGTGGATAGTGGTCGAGGAGGTCGCGATAGTTATCCACCGCGCCGGTGAAATCGCCTTTGGCATAGGCCTCGTTCGCCGTCCCGTAGTATTCTTTGGCAGACGGGCGTTTCTCAACTGAGATGCAGCCACTGAGGAGCAGAAGGATTGCTCCGACAACGGGGAAGAGTGTGCGTCCTAACATGCGGGCCTACGCTAGAGGATTTCCCCAAGCTTTTCAACGTGGCCCTCAATAACCTTCGGCAATTGAATCTTCGGCAATTGCTGGCTTCACAGGCTTGTGGTAGCTCAGGGCTGGGCTTTGCCATGTGGGAGAATACTCGTCTCGTCGTTTTTACCGCTATTTGCGCCTCGCTGTATGCCGCAGTGCTAATTCCTTTCAAGGTGCTCCCCATCATCCCTGGTGTCGCTGAGCTGCGGCCGGCGAATGCGGTGCCGGTGATTTGTTCGTTTTTGTTTGGTCCGGCAGCTGCCTGGGGGGCAGCCATTGGTAATCTCATCGGCGAATTTTTCGGTGGGATGGGTCCTGGTGATGTCTTCGGCTGCACCGCCAATTTCCTCTACGGCATGGCACCTTATAAAATTTGGGAACTCATTGGCGGTGCCGAGCCGCCGACTCCGAAAACCTTGTCGGCCTGGGCACGGTTCGCTTTTACGCTCTTCCTGTCCAGCGCCTTGTGCGCACTGGTCGTCGGCTGGGGGCTGAACCTGTTGGGTTTCGTTCCTTTCGCTGTACTGGGCAACCTCGTGTTGTTCAATAATTTCGTTTCGTCAATGCTGTTCGCGCCGTTGTTGCTGGCGGTGATTTATCCGCGAGTAGCACGAGGGCGGTTACTGTATCATCATTTGCTGCCAGCTCGCCCGACCAAATCGCGCGCTGTGCGTTTCTCTGGCTTGGCGCTTTTAACCTGTGCTGTCGTCGGCGGCATGATCGCTGGCAATTTATTAGCAAGCGGCTATTGGACGCCCTCGCTCTTGGTCGCGATGGGCTGGGAAACGCAAAGCCGGGCGGCTGAGGTTGGTCTTGGGTTGGTGCCGTTTCTGTTGCTGGCGATTACCGGACTCGCGCTGTTGTAAGGCGACAGATCAAAAGCATTCATGGACAACCGCAGCTCCGTTCTTTCCCCCTCTCCTGCCGACGCTCTGCGTTTGGAGCAGGTCTCCTTCACCTATGCCGAAGCCTCGACGCCGGCCTTGCGCGAGGTCTCTCTCCGCATCCAACCAGGTGAGTTAGTCGTCGTCATTGGTGCTTCTGGTGCCGGTAAATCGACTTTGGTCAAATGCCTCAATCGCGTGATTCCCGCTTTTCAAGCCGGAGCATTCACCGGAGACGTGTGGCTGTTTGGTCGCCACTTGCTTCAGGAGCGAGTCGGGGAACTCGCTGGTATCGTTGGCGTCGTGTTCCAGGATTTTGAGGCGCAGCTATTTTCTACCACGGTGCGCGATGAGGTAATCTTTGGCATGGAGCAACTCGGCGTCTCTCCCGAGGAGATGCAGGAACGGCTGGATGCCGTGCTCGCGTTGGTCGGTCTTACAGGGTTCGAGGTGCGCGACCCCACGACGCTCTCTGGCGGGCAGAAACAACGCCTCGCCATCGCCGCCATGCTCGCGTTGCGTCCGCAAATCCTGGTGCTCGACGAGCCGACAACCGATCTCGACCCGCAAGGTCGACAAGAGATTTTTACGCTGCTCAGTCGCATGCGTGCCGAAGGCTACACCCTGGTGTTGGTGGAACATGAATTAGCTGCTGCCGTCGATGCCGACTGGGTCATCCTCCTTTCTGAAGGGCAAATCGTGGCGGTGGATCGTCCAGAACGATTGCTGCCACAAATTGAGCTGCTGACTCGGTATGGCGTGCGCCCTCGGGACTTGGACCGGATTTGCGCCGCGTTCGGTATCACAGCTTTTCCTCGCGATGTGGACACGGCAGCGCTGCATTTGCGCGAGATCGGCGAACCACGCTCTGAGCCGTCCTTACCAACATCCGAACAGCAACCTATAGTGCCACTCCTCCAGGTTGAGGCCGTTTCGCACAGCTATTCCGGCGGTGCTCCCGTAGTCACACATGCTACGCTCTCGATAGCTGAGGGCGAATTTATCGCGTTACTGGGACAGAACGGCTCGGGAAAGACCACGCTGGCGAAAATCGTGAGTGGCTTGTTGCCGCCGACCCAGGGGCGGGTGTTGTTGAGAGGCGAAGAACTAGGGCGCTTGCCGCTGCATCGTGTGGCCCAGGAGATCAGCTATGTGTTCCAAAACCCCGACCACCAACTCTTTGCTGAAACCGTTGAAGAAGAAGTTGCCTTCGGGCTGCGCAATATCGGTTTAGAAACAGCCGAAGTCGCGCTGCGGATTGAGGAAGCGCTCGAAGCTGTAGGATTAAATGCCTTGCGGACGCACGATCCTTTTCTGTTAGGGAGGGGTGAACGCCAACGCTTGGCAGTGGCGGCGCTCCTGGCGTTGCGCCCGCGCCTGTTGATTCTCGATGAGCCTACCACCGGGCTCGATTACCCTGAACAACGACGCATGATGGAGCTGCTGCGCCGTCTCCATGCCGAAGGTCGCACCATCATCATCATTACCCATGTGCCTTGGGTGGCAGCCGAGTACGCAGAGCGGGCGTTATTGATGGTACACGGTCAACTCGTATGGGATGGCTCGCTGCGCGGGCTTTGTGCGCAGCCTGAGCTGTGCGCGAGCGCCGCGTTTCGTCCGCCCGAGGTCACGCGGCTGGGATTACATTTCAAGCGCACGTTCCTGTCTGTGGACGAATGTCTTGCCGCTTTTTCTTCTGTGGCGCACCAGCCATTTCGTTCCGACGAGGACCATCCACAGCCTGTTTCCTAGTTGCTCCACTATGGCGCTTTTTCTCTATCTCGACCATCGGACGTTTGTGCACCGCCGTCACCCTCTCGTGAAGGTGGCCGCCCTCCTATTATTCTTCGTCTCTGCCTTTGTCATGGAGCATCCGCTCTTCATTCTGCCGTTGAGTGCCAGCGTTGCGGCATTGATCCTGTGGACGAAATCTACGCCGACGCTTCAGCGCATCCGCGTTTTGTTTCTCTTTATTGCGATCTTTCCTGTGCTCATCTGGAGCGTCTTCTACCGCAACGGCACGCCTTTTCCGACACTGCCGTTTCTCCCCATCACTCAGGAAGGGGCGCTGTACGGTTTGGGCATGGCCGCAAAGCTCGGGACCTTTCTCGCTACCGGGGCGCTCTTCCTCTCTACCACCCGGATCGAAGAATTCGCCTACGCCTTCACACTCTTGGGGCTGCCGTATCGCATCAGTTTTACCCTGACCTTGGCGTTTCGTTTGGTGCCGCTGTTTCTCGAATCCGCCGTCACAGTTGTACAGGCGCAACGGTGTCGCGGGTTGGATATTAACAGCGGGCCATTGTTCCAGCGCTTGCGGCATTACGTTCTGGTGTTGATTCCGGTGTTCATGGGTGCGCTGCGCCGCGCCGACCAGATGTCCATTGCCTTAGAAGTACGCGGGTTTAATTCCGGGCGTCCAAGAAGTTCGTTTCAGCGGGCACCATGGACAGGGGCAGATACACTCGCAGTAATCGCAGTCTTAGCCGTGACTGCACTCTATCTGAGTCTGTGGAGTGCCGGGTATGGGAGGATTCGCAGCCTATGAGTGAGGAAGAGTCACCTCTCCGAACGATCCTAGGAGTTGACAGTCAAGAAACAGAGCCATTAAGATGCGGCAACTTTCCGATTGTACATCCGGACACAAAGGCAGGAGGACTATGGAAAACACGCGCCGTGTCGTTATCACCGGCGTGGGGCTGGTCACGCCCCTGGGAACCGGCGTCGAGAAAAACTGGCAAGCCCTGATCGAAGGTCGCTCCGGTATCAGTCACGTCACCCGGTTCGATGTGACGGATTTCCCCACCCGCATCGGTGGAGAGATCCGGGATTTTCACCCCGAGGACTTCATCGAGAAAAAAGAGATCAAGAAAATGGATCTCTTCATCCAGTATGCCATGGCGGCAGCAAAGATGGCGATGGATGAATCCGGCCTGCCCATTACGCCTGAAAATGAAGATCTTGTCGGCGTTATCGTTGGCGTCGGCATCGCTGGGCTTTCGAGCATTGAAGAGTACCACAAAGTGTTCCTCGAAACGCGCCTCAAGAGAGTGTCTCCGTTCTTCATCCCTAAGTTGATTGCCAACCTTGCCCCCGGCCAGATTTCCATCCGCTACGGTGCCAAGGGTATTAACTACACCCCGACGAGTGCGTGCTCCTCGGGTGCGCATGCGATTGGCGAGGCCTTCCGCTTGATCCGCCTCGGTGAACAGGACGCAGTCATTGCTGGTGGTTCGGAAGCTGCGCTCACGCCGCTCGGCTTGGGCGGCTTCATTGCACTGAAAGCGGTATCCTCAAGGAACGATGAACCCGAGAGAGCGAGCCGACCTTTTGACCGCAACCGCGACGGGT
>SYOC01000203.1 GCA_005804965.1 Pseudomonadota bacterium | reverse complement strand
CGACCGCGGCCGACGCTACCCTCTTCTCCAGAAGCTAGAGCAGCAGGTGAATCGGAGTCAACCCATGGAAGGCTCTAGGCTTGGGTGATAGCCGACAGCTTCCACTGCCCATTGCCAGCCGGGCGAGTAAACGTCCAAAACTCTTCAAACTTCGACGGCTCTACTTTACTGCCGCGCACCACCTCTCCAGTCGTTTCTTTCATGTCGTAATCTAGACAGTTCGCGTAGAAATAGACCGTCACGAAGTCTTGCCCAATTTCTTGCCACACCTCGGTAATCTCGCAGGTGCGCACGGCGATATTTTCTATGTGATTGACGATCTGCTGACGTTGCAGTTGAGTGAGATCATCCTGAAGGTCGGCCGCCAGCCCTTCGGCGATCTGAGAAGAGACGGTGCCGAGATTGCGGCTGTCCCAAGCGGCCTGCAAGCGGAAGAAGAAATCCATGGCCGTATCGCAGAAACGTCGTGAATCGAAAGCAGGATCAAGCACCTGTAACTGCTCAAGGCCACGATCCACGCTATTGATCTCATTTGCCGGCAAGCTCAGAGGTTGCTCGTCTCGTGGAGTCGGGGTCGGCGACCACGACGCTCGTTGGGTATTCCCAGCTTGCGCCTGCCGTTGCGAAAACCAGCGGTAGGCCAAATAACCAATCCCTCCCAACAAGAGGAGGTCGAACAAACCTGGGCCACCCCAACCGCCGCCGGCTGCGCCAGCTGTGCCAGCACCGATGCCCGCATGGCCGAAGGAACTAAAGAGCATGCTGCCTAAGAAGCCGCCAAGAAGCCCTGCACCGATGCCGCGCATCAGACCGCCACCAAAGGCGGAAGGCGGCTGTTGGGAAGCCATATTCCGCGCGGAAGGATCTCCAGGACGCGGTTGAGCGAAAGAAGAAGGAGCGTCATTCCTTCCAGGCATCGAAGACGACGGACGTTCTGGAGACGAGAAGCTGCGCGAGCCTCGGCTGCCAGACGACCCGCCACGACCAGCGCGAGCTTCCGCGAAATCGGCCCACACCCATAACCCGGCCAAGAACACGAAGACGCTCCACCCTAAGGGCGTCCCGGCTTTTCGCCAAAAAATCTTCATCATAACTTCCTCCTCTGCGTTGCCATCAAAGGCAACGGTTCATTACATTGACTTTCTTATTGCGGGATATACACATCACGAAACACTTTCCCGTTCAAACCCGAGGGCAGCCATCCTTTGCGCTTACGGAAAAGAATTCCACCCTTGTCATGTTCGGCGGAAGAGATTTTCTCAACCTTCTCAGGGAGAAGCATCTTCTTCTCCGCCACAAACAACCCACTTACTCGGCATATTTCCCCTTGTTTGCAGTCAGGAATCTTCGACACCAAGATGGGGAGCGCAACTCCATGTGTTTCGACGAGATCCATCGTCGTGTAGGGAGCTTCGCCATAACGAGTCACGACATTCGCGGCCTCCCCAGCCACCGAGACAACCTGTTGGTCAAATCTCGCTGGATTTTCCAGAAGCTGCGCTATTGTCTGCGCGAAGCCCACGTCAGGAAGGGTGAGGCAGATAAGAGACAAGAACAGCCCCCAATTTTTGCTGGTTTGCCAACTGCGCCAGAGGTTCATATGTTTCAGCATCCACTCTCTCTTGTGTCTATCTCCCACGTGTTCTTTACGACGCGGTCGCTGCTGGCGTTCGCCGCCACCCTCGTGCTGGCCACCACCGCCACAGTCGCAGACCGCGCAGATCGTCGAAGAAGGAATATACCACAGGTGTGACCAACAGTGTAATCAGGAGGCACATCGCTTGC
This sequence comes from Pseudomonadota bacterium, assembly GCA_005804965.1. Taxonomy (GTDB): domain Bacteria; phylum Desulfobacterota; class Binatia; order Bin18; family Bin18; genus SYOC01. The sequence continues at coordinate 6,771 of SYOC01000203.1, read as the reverse complement.
CCGCCAACCACTACGACGGCTAAAGATGCGCGTGCCGACGCGCCATCTCCGCGCCCCAGGGCAATCGGCAACATGCCGGCAATGATGGTCAACGTCGTCATCAGAATGGGACGCAGCCGCACTCGATCCGCCGTGATTTGCGCTTCGAGCCGCGACATCCCCTGCGCTCGCAGATGGTTGGTGTAGTCCACCTGGAGGATCGCATTTTTCTTCACCACTCCCATCAGAAGAAACACACCAAGCACGCTATAGATACTCAACGGATTGCCGGTCAGCACGAGACTGAGCACTCCAAACGGCAGGCTGAGAAACATCGACACCATAATCGTCACCGGATGGAGAAAACTCTCGAACTGCGCAGCCAAGACGATGTAGATGAAGATCAAGCTCAGCACGAAGGCGATAGCGAAATTTTGCATGGCCTCGACCATGATCTTCCCACGTCCCAAATACGCAGTGGCGTATTCCGGCCCCAGGTTCAGCTCTTGCACCAAAGCGTTACCTTGCAGCATCGCCTCGCCCATGGGTTTTTCATGGAGGTTGGCAATAACCGTCACTTGGCGTTCTTGCGAGTAGCGATCAATCTGCGCGGGACTCTTTCCTGACACCAACGAAGTCACATTGCTGAGGCGCACGAGCTTGCCGTCACGAGCTGGGGTCATCAGATCAGCCACCGAGGCCATATCTTTGCGAGCGGTTGGCTGCAAACGTAGGCGGACGTTGTATTGTTCCCCGCCCTCGCGGTAGAACGAGATCCGTTCCCCGCCAATCTGGGTGCGAAGCGCTGAAGCGATGTCTTCCACACGTACGCCCAAGTCAGAAGCTTTCCTGCGATCAATCGTGACCTGCACTTCTGGGTGCCGCAGCGCTTGTCCGGTATCGACATCAACGAATCCGGGGATCTCGGACAGCTTCTGAATCATCGTGGTGGAGAGCTGGTCGAGTGTGTTCAAGTCCGGCCCGCGAATCACCAGGTTGAATGGTGTCTGCCGGAATCCTCCGCCTTGCACCATATTGAGATTCTGCACACTCAGCCGCAGGTCGGGATATTTTTTCAGCAGCTTCCGCACTTCTTGCATGAGGTCGAGCTGCGAGCGTTGCCGCTGCGACAAGTGCGTCAGGCCAACATAAATCGCCGCGTCAGTCACGTTGCTCAGATACTGGCCACGCACCCCAATAGTCGTGAACAGATGTTCGACTTCTGGGATCGCGCGTAAATCCTCCTCAATGCGTTGGAGAATAGCATCGCTACGTTCGAGCGAGGCTCCAGGCGGCGCTTCGACCGTCACCTCGAATTCGCCCATGTCGTCATCCTGAAAGACTTCGACCTTGGTAATGCGCAGCAACGGAAAAAGCGAGAAGAACACCAGTGCAGCAAAGAGCAGCGTTACCGCACGATGCCGCAGGCACCACGCCAAAACAACTTCGTATGCATGCTCCATTGCCGAATAAAGGCGCGACTCGCGAGCGGTTTGATGGCTAGTCGTCACCTTGAGGAAGCGCGAGCAGAGCATGGGCACGAGAGTAAAGGCGATCACCAGCGAGACCAGAATGGCAAACGTCATGGTCAGGCCAAAACTACGGAAGAAGCGCCCGACCACGGCACCCATAAACGCCACGGGAAGAAAAATCACCACCAACGACAAGGTCGTGGCCAGCACCGCCAGCGCAATTTCTTTCGTGCCCTCAATCGCAGCGTCCCAGGCTGAACGTTTTTCTTCCTCCAAGTGGCGGAAGATGTTTTCGAGCACGATGATGGCATCGTCGATGACAATGCCGGTGGACAGCGACAAAGCCAGCATGGTCATATTGTTCAGCGTGAATCCCATGTAGCGAATGAAGCTGAACGTGGCGATGATCGACGCAGGGATGGCCACAGCGGTAATCAACGCACTCCGCCAATTGCGGATAAAGAACAACACGACCAATGCAGCCAAGAAACCACCGAGGATCAAATGCTCTTCCACTTCTTCCATCGAGCGCCGAATGAAACGAGACTGGTCGCGCACGATCTCAAAGCGAATATCTTGTGGCAGCGTCTTCTTGATCTCGTCGATCTTGGCGACGACGCGATCCACCACTTCCACGGTGTTGGTGCCAGACTGTTTACGAATCAGCAACGAGACGGCATTTTTTCCATCGAGCCGCGAGAGGGTACGTGCTTCTTCTTCACCATCGAGGGCATAGCCAAGGTCACGGATACGCACCGGCGAACCTTTGGTGTCGGCAACGATGATCGCATTAAAATCCTCAGCCTCTTCAATCCGCCCCAAGGTGCGCAGTCCTTCTTCCCGCGCTTCCCACGTGAGCCGACCGCCAGGAATCTCGGCATTCTGCTTACGAATCGCTTCCTTAACCTGTTGAATCGAGAGGTTGTACGCAGTGAGCCGGTCAGGATCAACGTAAATCTGAATCTCACGCTTGCGGTCGCCGACCAGCGTCACCGCGCCGATATCTTCGACCGTCTCCAGTTGGCGTTTGACCTTCTTATCGGCAATCTCGGTAATTTCGCGCGGTAGGCGTGCACCGGAAATGACGATGGCGACAATGGGCGAAGCGTCGGGATCAAAACGTTCGATCACTGGCGGATCGGTCCCCGGCGGAAAATCACGCGTGACCGTCGCCACTTTTTCGCGTACTTCGTTAGCTGCGGTTTCAATGTCTTTCTCCAAGACAAAGGAAGCAAAAATCTGCGATTGACCTTCGATGGTGGTCGAGCGCAGCTCGTCCAAGCCACTGATCGTATTGACCACTTCTTCGATGCGTTTGGTGACTTGCGACTCAATTTCTTCTGGACTCGCGCCTTCGAGTCGCGTCGTAACTGTCACAGTCGGAAAGTCAATCTTAGGAAAGAGGTCAAGGCCCAGCGTGCGGAACGACGCCAGCCCTAACACGACGAGCGACACCACCAGCATGGTGGCGAACACCGGACGACGAATGCAGATTTCAGAGAGAGACATCAGCGTTCACAGTCAGCAGTCAATGCTCAAGAATCATTTTCAACTCGGCTGAAACGGAGAGTAGTGCAAACGGGGCACTGGAGAAAGAGCGTAGTCTCCTCGGATCTCCGATTCACCGCTTCCCCGATTCGCCGCTGTTTTCTAGCTGCCTTTCCCATTACTCACGTTCACTTTTGCCCCTTGGTACAACTGGGGCAGCGCCGCTGTCGCAACCACGTCGCCAGCCTGTAATCCATCGAGAACTTCCACCCATCCTGCGAGTCTCTGCCCCATCTTCACTTGCCGCTCCTGGGCCACACCGTCGTGGATGACGAACGCTTTATTGATCCCGACATACGTGTAGATGGCCTCTTCTGGGGCAAAAATAGCACGCGGATTCACGCCGAGCACAATTTGCCCTTTCGCAAAAAATCCCGGCTTCAGTGTCCGGCTAACATTGGGCACCCGCGCTTCGAGCGAGAGCGAACGAGTCTGGACATCCACCGCCGGACTTACGCGCTGCACGACAGCAGGAAAGATTGTGTCGCCAAAAGCCTCAACCTGCACGTCCACGGCTTGCTCGACCTGAATCTCCGGTGCGAACCGTTCTGGCACCGTGCCTTGGAATTTGAGCGGGTCGGTGACGACGAGATGAAGCATGGGCGTTTTCTCTTTGACCGTCTCGCCTATCGACACCAGCTTCTGCCGCACTTCTCCAGCAATGGGCGCGGTAATCTCCGTATCAGAGATACGCTTACGTGCGAGTTCGACGAGCGCCCGGAAGCGACCAAGGTCCGCCTCCCGCGCCCGCACCTGCGCCTCAATCGCATCGAAGCGACTCTGCGCGATATCCAGTTGACTGGTAGCAATCACACCTTCGTCATGAAGCTGTTTCACGCGCTTGAAATTGGTATCGGCATCCCGCCACTCGGCCTGGGCTTGCGCCAAGGCTTTGTTGCCAGCTTCAAGATTCGCCTCGGTTTGAGTCAACGCCAAACGCACTTCGCGCTGGTCGAAGCGCAACAACAATTGCCCTTTTTTGACCCGATCACCCAGGTCCACCACGATCTTCTCGACCGTCCCCGGCATTTCGTTGCTGATCGTGACCTCTTCCCACCCGCCCAAGGTTCCCACCATTTCCACCGTGCGTTTCAGTTCGCGCGTTTCCACCGGCTTCGTAGTAATGACGATCAGTTGTGGAGACGCCGGAGCAGAAGCAGCTTGCTGCGATGCGTCGCGCGAACAACTCGATACAGAAAGAACGAGGAGGAAAAGTGTCAGGGAAGTGCAAATACGTCGAGAGAAAAAAGAAGGCATGGAGTTGGTCACACGCTCAGCTCTGTATGACATGAAGGCTACACCTATCACGCCCGTTAGGAGAGCAGAACCCCGGTTACAGATAGGGACCGGAGAGCGGGGGAGAGGGGGAAACGGAGAAAAAAGACCTCATCTCCGATTCTCCCCTTCTCCGGTTCAGGTTGGGGAGCGGCAGGGAGCAGGCGTTACGGCCAGAACATTTTCTTCGCGGCTTGTCTGAGGTCAGGTTGAAAATCGGGGTGGGCGATCTCAATCAAGGCTTCGGCACGCTGACGCTGCGATTTTCCCTGCAAGTTGACAATACCGAACTCAGTCACCACGTAGTCCATGTACTGCCGTGGCGTGGTGATGGTGCTGCCCGGCTCCAGCATCGGCACGATGCGTGAAAGCTGGCCTTTCCTCGCCGTCGAGGGCAGCACCATAATCGAGCGCCCGCCTTTGGAATACATCGCACCCATCATGAACGTCATCTGCCCACCAATGCCGGAATACATCTGTGGGCCGATCGACTCGGCGGCAGCCTGACCAGTCAGGTCAATCGCCAACGTGCTGTTCACCGCGACCTGTGAGTTCTGCGCAGCAATGGTCAGCAACGAGTTAGTGTGCAGCACACTGTACAACTCGAAGGCCGGGTTGTTATCCACAAAGGCGAGGTCCGCCGCGCCCACCACCATGGCCGCCACGGCTTTGCCTTTATTCTGGGCTTTATACTTGCCGGTCGCCACGCCGCGCTTGACCAGTTCGACATGGCTGGCGGTCATGATCTCGCTATGGATGCCGAGGTCGTTGCGGTCCATCAGAAACAAGCCAATGGCTTCAGAAATCGCGCCGATGCCCATCTGCACGGTGTCACCGTCACGAATCAAGGTAGAAGCGAATTCGCCAATCACTTCCAAAGTGCCGTGCTCTTCTTCTGGCGGTGGGTTGGTGCCAACCGGGAAGGCTTTGGTTTCTTCGACGAGATAGTCGATCTCCGACACGTGAATCCAGTTATCGCCATGGGTGCGGATGAAGGTAGGATCAACCTCGGCGACGAAACACTTCGCCGCACGCGCCACGTCCTTGTTGTACCAGAGGGCATTGCCGAAGCTGCAATAGCCTTTCTCGTCCGGCGGCGAGATCACGCCATAGAAAATATCCGCCTCCCACGTGTTGGTGCGGCCATCTTCGAGTTGTTTGGCGTACTGGGGATAATCGAGCGGGATAAAGTCCACATAATGCTTCTGCATGCCAGGGCGGCAGCCGACACCCACGTAATCGACCACACGAGTAAATGAGCGATCGTACTCGGCTTCATTCCAGAAAGGGTGCGTGTACAGCGGATAACATTGGATCACCGTCACGTCTTGCAGTTCGCCGTTGCGTTTCGCCAAAGCATCGAGAATGGGGATCGGAGGCTTGCCGATGTGGAACCGCACGAGGCTACCAGATTTCACGAACTTGGCTGCCGCTTCGGCGCTGATGATTTTGTCTTTGTATGTGTGTTGCCAAGGGGTCATTACAATCTCCTATCCAACCAAACTATGCCCACCGTCGATGAACAGCGTCGTTCCGGTCATGAACGAGTTCGCATCCGAGCACAGGAACAGAATGGCCGGCTTGATCTCTTTGGTGTCACCCACACGTTGCATGGGAATTTTGTCGATCACGCTCATCCCGCCTTTGGTCTGCCAGAAGTCGTGATTCATCGGCGTGTCGAAATAGCCGGGGCACAGCGCGTTTACGCGGATGTTGTAGCGTGCCCATTCTAGCGCCAGCGTGCGCGTGAACGACACCAGCGCACTCTTGGTCGCGCCGTAGGCCGCCATGTAACGTGCCACCATCGTCGCGAACAGCGACGAAATGTTAATGATGTTTCCCTGCTTGCGCTTAATCATCTCCGCACCGATGTGCTTGGAACACAACACTGGTCCCTTGAGGTTCAGGTTCATGTAGCGGTCCCACTCGTCCTCTTGCAGATCGAGCACCGGCGTGGTGCCGCCGATACCGGCATTGTTAATCAGCACGTCAATTTTGCCAAACTCGGCGACCACTCGTTGCGTCATCGCCGCAATGTCAGCCTCTTTCGTCACATCGGCAGCCACACCAATCACATGCCGACCCGTCGCGGCACGAATCTCAGCAGACACACTATCAAGATCGGCCTGCGTGCGACTCACCAACGCTAAGTCGGCTCCCGCCTCGGCCAGTGCCCAGGCCATCGACTCGCCTAATCCTTTGCTGCCGCCAGTAATGACGATAGTTTTGCCGCTCAGGTCGAAATATGGAGATGTCATTATCTTTCCTCTCGTTAGCTTCTTCACCAGAGATTCATGTCAATATCGAATCTTGTTTCTTTCACGGGGTCAGGCACCGGGCACCGGGGATCAGTAAAAAGAGAACAACCGTTGCCCGATCCCTGTTGCCTGATGCCGAATTAGCAGCCCAACTGCCGTGCAATCACCATCCGCTGCACTTCGCTCGTGCCCTCGCCAATCGTCAGGATTTTATTCGATTTGCCGGTCCTCATCCACCT
>SYOC01000202.1 GCA_005804965.1 Pseudomonadota bacterium | reverse complement strand
TGCCTCATCAGCGAAGCGGGCTTCTCTGTACAAAAAAGCGACAACGGCCTTGTAATCAGTGTCAGAGATCATGCTCTTCCTTAACGATGAACGATGAAGAAAATGGTGCTTGTGTTTCTGTTCATCCTTCAGCATTCCTCATTCATACTTCGCACTTCATACCTCATTGCTCCTGCATCACGCGCCGATAATGTTTCCAAAAGGCGCGGTTGGTGGTCTCGTCGGTAACATGAGCAACGAGGCGGCCTTCGGCGTCGGCATACTCGCGGTTTAAGCCGCGACTAATTTCGAGCCACTCGGAGTTGCGGGTCATGAGTCCGACTTGGTTGCGGCTGGCGATGGTGACGTCGTCCGGCAAAAGAAACGAGCCTGGACCCATCGCTGCTTCGCTTTGCCGCAAGAGCCGCTTGTTGAACTCTGGCACGCCTTTGAGAAACATGGGCGTGTGGAGCTGCACACATTCTTCAACGTTAATGGGCTGGAGAATGGCGATGTTCATCTCACCAAGAAACAGGTTAGGGAAAATGAGTGCATGCGGGGGGCCATCGAAAATGCGCTGCTGCGTGGTCTCCTTGCCGTAGCGGTCCTCCATCGTCGTGAGGTAGCGGGCGACCATGCCTTCGGACACGCCGCCGAACCATTCAAAGGGTTGCTGAAACCCTGGTGCCCAGTCAATCTCGGTGTGCCCGTTGCCCCAGTCGCGTAGCACAGCTTTGATGCTCTTTTCATCGCCAACGAAGCGTTGGTATTGCGAGCCTACGGTTTTGAGCATGGCCAAGTGTACGAAGCCGAGATGATAACCATCGGTGTCGTTTTCCGGCAGCATCTTCCAGTTCGCTGGATAGCGGTGCTTGACCCACCCGGCGCTCAGTTCGATTTCACCTTCTGGAGAGAGATCGCAGGAGCGGTCAATCAGTTTGGTAGCTGGACCTAAATGCTCCTCCAAGGATATCCCGCTCGCGCTAAAACTGGCAAAGACGAAGCCGCGATAGCTAGCAACCCGTGGGGCGCGGGTGAGACCGTTGGCTTTCTTGTCGAACACGCCATTGTAGCCGGTGGGGTAGGGGACACCATGGAGATCTCCACTCAAGTCATAGCTCCAGCCATGATAAGGGCAGGTAAAAATACGGGCAGTGCCGCGCTCCGCAGGACACACCGTCGTGCCGCGATGCGCACAGCGATTGAGTAGGACCGACACCGTGCCGTCTTTGCCGCGGACCATGATGACCGGCTGCGTACCAATCGGGCGCGTGACGAAATCTCCAGGGTTAGGCACCTCGCTATCATGGCCAACAAACACCCAGCCGCGATAGAAAATCTTTTCCATCTCTTCAGCGAAGATGCGCGGGTCGGTGTAGAGCGAAGCGTGAATACGCTCGTCTTGTACGAGGGTGTCGTAACGAATCGGTTCAACGGTGGCTTGTTGCATGACGTTTCCTTCAAGTGAGCTGGGCAATTGTGTAACGGGCTCGATTTGCTTTGTCTATATGCAAAATCTATCAAGAGCGGGCCAGCAGAATCTCTACACATTGTCGTACGACGTCTTCGGCTTTCTCACGCAGTACGGTCACGCTGTTGTTACTGATGGGATGCGGAATCACGACAAAGGGATAGTTTGGCATGCCGGAGACCTGGGCCATGACCTGGGCGGTTTCTTTGAATCGGTCGGTGATAATGGCGGTGGCAGGGATACCAGCTTTTTCGGCGGTGATGGCGTCGTGCAAACTGCACGACGAACAGCTCCCTCAATCACCGACTGCGGAAATGAACACGTCGCACTCTTTGGCGGCGACGAAGACCTCTGCCGGCGCCGGGCGGCTCGCATCGGGTTTGCGTAGCCGTTTGACCATGGTTACCCCGTGCTGCGTCTTGAGGATCTCCTCAGCGTAATCAAGAATCTTGCTGACATTGATTTTGCTATTGTCGAGCATAGCGACCGTGCGCCCTGCTAGGGTCGAGAGTTTGCCAATCGCCTGAGTGACTGCGATTGCGTCTTCAAAGGTAGGATTTAGCACTCGGATGGACATGACATGCTCCTTGAGACTCGTGGTTCGTGTTCGTGGTTCGTTATTCGGCGCTCGGCACTCGTTACTCATTACTCAGCACTGCCTTGGTGACTGCGTGCGACCAAGTCCCGAGCCACGGCGGGATCACTGCGCCGAAGCCGCCAGCCGGCCCGCCGGCGGCGACGACGAGCAGGTCATCAGGAGTCCGGAGGGCGGTGAACTCTTGCTCTGGACCTTTGCCGCGTGTAGCGATGTTGCCTTTGCCGACGGTTGCCCAGTCTTTGCGGTGTACCCGCGCTGAGCGGAACACGTATTCGCGGATATCGTGTTTTTGCCAGCCAGCGGCGATGAGCAGCTCGCGCAACTGTTTGGGAATGACGATGGCATAGTTCCCTGCCCAGATGGAGTAGGTCAACATGTTGTGGCGAATCTCGGCGGCGAAGGTTTCCATGATCTCTTCTGGGTCATGGGTCCACTCATTCATAATCTGGCGCGAGGCTTCTGCCGCCATGAGCGTGACTCCCGACTGGCCCGACGGTACGCCACGTTCCTGGGCCAAGGGTACCCACGGACTATCTTCTTCATCCTCGGCGATGCAGAACGAATATTTCCCTGCATGCCCCAGAGTCGAGCGATCAAGCTGACCAGGAATGCAACCTAAGACATTGATCAGAATGAGGCGAATCGCGCGACCAATGGTGGCGTTGGCGCGATTGCCGGCACCAAAGACGCTGTGGGTCGCGTTCATGCCGAGTGCTGTGCGGACAGGACCATTCACGACGATCAACGGAGCACTTCCTCCAGTGCTGGCCGTGCAGCCATGCAAGTTGAAGTCTGCTTCGCTCATCGCTTGGATAATAGCCACGAGTACCGGCATCATTGACGGCGTACACCCGGCCATAACGGCATTGATCGCGATTTTCTCCACCGTGATCGGTCGTTGGCGAACGGTTTCCATACCGATGACTTCAGCAGGCTGAAGACTCGCCGTACGAAGAAATTCCCACACCCGCTCTTCTGTGGGAGGAATGATCGGAAGTCCGTCCGTCCAGCCGCTCTGTTGATAGAGTTCGTTGACGGCGAAGGCGTCGTCGAGTTCGTAGGTGCGCGATTGAAGCGCTATGGTTGTCATACTTGCCTCTTTGTCTCTATCTCTGTCTCCACTCTCTATCTTGTTGCCCCCCGTCTTGTCCAGCGAGCGCAGACGTGGTTGGGTAACGGGGGCGAAAAAGTGCTTGGGAGGGAACACATGCCGCTATCTGGAGTAAAAGTTATTGAAGTCGGGATGAATCTCGCTGGACCCTTGGTCGGTGAGATTTTCGCTGGATTGGGCGCTGAGGTCATTAAGATCGAACGCCCTGAAGGCGGCGACGACGCGCGTGGCTGGGGTCCGCCCTTCCTTCAAGGTACATCGCCGATTTTCCAAGCCATGAACCGGGATAAAAAATCGATCACCATCGACTTCAAAGACCCTGCCGCGATGGCGCATCTGCGAGAGTTGATTGCCCAAGCTGATGTCTTCGTGCAGAACCTACGCCCCGGTGTGGCCGAGGAAATTGGTCTTGGACCTGCATCATTGTTGGAGGTGAATCCCAAACTGGTGTATTGCTCGATTGCTGCCTTTGGCCATCAAGGCCCGCTGCAACTGAAGCCCGGCTACGAAATCCTGTTACAAGCGTTTGCCGGCTTGATGAGTACGACCGGGGAAGACGGCGGGCCGCCGTTGCGTGTTGGGGCGCCGGTGGTGGATTTTGGCACTGGTATGTGGACGACGATTGCCGCCCTGGCCGCGCTGCGCAAACGGGACCAGACCGGTAAAGGGTGTGTGATTGAAACTTCTTTGTTCGAGACGGCACTATTCTGGGTGTGCAACGCGCTCCACCAATATCTCGTTGATGGCACCGTCCCTCCGCGTCATCCCACCGGTAGTCCTCGGCAGGTGGCGTTCGGCGCGTTCGAGACGAAGAATGGCTTGTTGATTATCGGCGTGGCCAATGATCGGCTGTTTGCGAAGTTTGCGGATGTCATTGGCCATGCTGAATGGGCGTCCGATCCGCGCTATCGCACAACGGCGGATCGCATGGAGCACCGGGATTTTCTTGGCGGCGAGATTAAGGCCACGTTGTTAGGAAAAACGAAAGAAGAGTGGATGGCGCTGCTCGAAGCTGCTGGCGTGCCGTGCGCGCCGATCTTGTCGATTCCCGAAGTATTGGCGCAGCCGCAGACTCAGGCGATGGATATTTTCCGCTCAGTGTCCGGGCTTGATATCAGGATGCTGGGATTGCCGTTCTCGTTCGATGGAGAGCGTGCCACGTTCGAGAAGAAAGCGCCAACTTTGGGAGAACATAACCACGAAGTTGGAGTGACGGCGGCACAGAAGCCGGGGAGGTAAACATGTTGCCGATGCTTTTGCATTGGTTCTTGAGCGCAGTGAGCTTGCTGATTGTCGCACGCCTCGTTCCTGGATTCGAGGTCAATGGATTCGGGAGCGCTTTGCTCGCGAGCGTCGTTATCGGCTTAGTGAACAGCACCGTTGGTTTCCTGCTCCGCATTCTGACTTTACCGCTAACGGTGCTGACCTTCGGGCTTTTCCTGTTGGTCCTGAATGCGTTCATGTTGCAGTTCGCAGCGCTTCTTGTGCCAGGCTTTGCCGTTCGCGGATTCTTTGCCGCGTTTGTGGGAGCGGTGGTGCTGGCCTTGGTACAAATGGCGTTGCGTGCCCTTGTCCGCGGATGACGGAACTGTCTAGCTGCGAAATTCTCGCCGGTACACCATATAGTTGGCGCAGACTTGGCCGCCGAGTTTTTCACCAGTGCGGCGCGAGGGCCAGTTGTCGTCCAATACTAGCGTGTAGCTGACATACTGCGCACCGCGCCGCACGAGTTCCAACAGCCCATAGCCAGCCATCGCCAAATTGACGCCTCGTCCGCGTGCCGTTTCTTTCACGCCAATTGCCAACACGTTGAGTTTTTCGTCGGGGCGTAGCACCCGGCCAGGAGCGAGCACCGCGTGTCGGCTGTGTTCTGGAGTGAGCAGCAACATCCCTACTACTTGGCCCTGGTGATACGCAAGCACCGAGGCATCGAGCACGCCAAAAGACTCCAACGCGGTGAAGAGCGAGGCGACTTCGTCTTCACTGTAAGGCGTCCAGCCCCAATGTGATTGAAACGTTTCATTGAAAGTCGCGGTGAACTCCGACACCCGCCGATCTAGGGGCACTTCTCGTACTGGGATAATGTCGTACCCCGCGCGGGTGGCGGCTTCGAGCATGCTGGCCCAACGGTCGAGCAAGTGTGGGCGTACTGCGATTTTGTAATCCACCCAGCCTTTTTCCGAAGCGAACCCGGCATTCTTGAGGAGCGCGTGATAGTAGGGAGGATTCTGGCGCAGGATGTTGGGCGGAAGGATGTTGTAGGCGTCGATCACGAAAGGAAAGTCCAAGGCCCCTGACCCTGCTCGCGCGGCGGTGGCACCCTGGCTCTGTAACCACGCGCACGCCTCATCCATGAGGAGTTGGACTGCTTCGGTACTGTCCGGCTGAGCCTCGAACCACCAGAGATGGCCGAGTTGTTCCTGCCAATGTCGCTGATAATGCGCATCGATGACCGCCAGCACCCGTGCGACCACGCTTCGACCAGAGCGCACGAGAAACGGTCTGATGGTACGACCAGTGTTGAATGGCGTGCGCCCCTGAAGAAATTGCAGCTCGAAGCGCATGGAAGCTGGCCAGTAGGCGTCGCGCCGCGCAGCGACCTTGTCGCGCAATTGCAGAAACTCGGTCAACTCGGCGGTGTCATGTGGGGTGGCGATGGTGAGTGTGGGCATAATTACAAAAGGGGCAAACTCGGCAATTTTGGAGGCTATCTCTTGAGGAACTCCACCAACTCGTCGATGGCTTGATCGACTCCAAACGCTTGCCTTCTCGCCAAAACAAAGAGTTCATCCAGAATTTGCCGAGAGTCGGGGAAAGAGGACTCGAGTTGAGAATCCTTCATTTCTTCGATCAAGGTGCCTTCTCCATTAAGAATGCGTAGTAGATAGCGGGCTTTTAGTGGATATGGCTGCACCTCGATTTGCACGGTGTGATGAGGAAAGGAAGCTTGGACGACATTGGCGTGTATGCTTGGCGACCATTTCACTTTATTTTCTCGTGTTCGGTCCCGTAGTTGCGATAAAAGTTCTACGAATTTCTGTTCGTTGTTCTGCATGGGCTACTTCTCCCTTTCTTGTTTCACCCGCACTAGAAGGTCAGTGAGCAGGTCTAGGTGCGCGGAGACAAAGGAGTTAAATTCCGCCAAATTGAGTTGTTCCCTTTCTAACGAGGGTGTGAGATCCACCAAGTGCTCTAGATCGGCAAGGGTTTTAATAACGCTTTGGATTGCACTTTTATGCTCATCGCTCAGTTCCGGATGAGCGCTTCGCACTGCCACCAGCATTCTACGTAAGGTCGAGTAGCGTTCAAGCAGGAGCGGCCAAGCGGCGGCTCTATGCAAACGTTTGATCTCTTCCATGATTGCGAGCGCCTCGGCAACATCCGCGATCACCTGAGAGCGAGCAATGGCTTCGCGTGCTTCAGATGCTGCACGTTGTGCCTCCTGAGCCGCTGATCTCGCTTGCCGAGCGAGCCAGACCGTCCAGCCAAAGCCGACGAGGGAAAGAAAAAAGCCGGCAACGCTGGCTATATTTCCCCACGTTTGAGCGAATTCGCCGAGCATCTATCGTTCCTACAATTTGCCTCTTATCCGAGTCGAAAACTGCCGTCTATCGCTCCGGCCCCATCCACGTCGGCACGGTCCAACCATTCAGGTCGTAATCGCTCAGGCAACTCTCAACCATGCAGTCGAGCGCGGCAGTATCGCCAGCAGCTTGCGCGGCAAAGAAGGTTTCTACGCGCATGCTCTCCATGTTGCCGGCGTAGTTCCGTTCGTAGAGT
>SYOC01000201.1 GCA_005804965.1 Pseudomonadota bacterium | reverse complement strand
GTGGTTACGAAAAGTAAGGAGGCGCGAGCAGACTACGAAAAGCGCTTAATTAGAGAGATCTAGACGGTCCCCGCTTCAAGCAAGCCGCGCGGCTTGCTAACGTGCTGAGCATCCATCCGGGCAAGCACCCTGTCTAACTTTTGAGAAAAAACACAGAAATTGCCTTGCAAGCCATTGATATTACATGGTGGAATGGACATGCTCTTCAATACGTCTATTATATAGAAGGCAATGAAAAGGGGAAGAGGGTAGGGAGTTAGGGTAGGCTTCGCTTCTCTCACTCATTCGGCTTCGCCTTCGGACAGCTTCGCTATCGCTTCGCTGGGTAGTTCTCCATAGCGCAAAAGCGCTATTCCGAACTACCGGGAACGCCAGCTCTTCGAGCTACAAGAAAGGACCAGTGAATGCCAGCAGACGCTGAGCGCCATCAGCAAGGCGCGGACCTCTTCAAGACGAAACAAGAGACAGCTTCGCGTCCCGTGTTCTGGCTGGTCCCTGCGGGCGAGGATGGAAGACCTGAACAGACAAAAGCTATCCCGATCATGGAAGCATCCTCATTGAATGAAGTGTTCGCGCCGGTTATGCCCATGTACGAGCTGCGGACAGCGGCGCAGCTCCTGTGCATGACGTATAAGGGCCTCGCCAATCACCTGCTCAAGCATCGTGCGCTGTACCCGTCACGCTATCGCCGCGTTCCATTGAAGAATGGACCGGCCTATGTCCGGGTGTTGTCAGCAAAAGAAGTGAATGAAATTCAGCAACGCATTACTCGTGTAAAAAAATCGCGCAAGTCATCCATTGTCCGCGCGGAACAAGCCCAAGCGCTGGCTCTGGCTGAGGCAGCGCAGTAAGTTCCATTCCTTAGATACTCCATCTCGTCCTGTGTTGGTCTCACTCTGTGACACCTCGGCCCTACTTCAGGGACCCGAAGACCTCAATAGCGCAAAGCCGGGTAAGGTACCGGCCAGCACAGGCCTGATTCCCCCAAGACCATCATCGCTGATAGCGCTGCCTTGCAATGCAGTCGAACCGCCTATAAGCGGTAAGCGTGCAGGGCTATGACAGAAGTCAAGGCGGTCCCTATCACCGATCAAGCCATGCTGGGGAAGCGTGGCGGTGGTCTTGGTCTTCTACTTGACACGGTTATTGCCTGGCTGGCTTCTCCGGCTTGCGCCCTCCTCCTCGTAAGCCATTCCTACGCGCCAGTTAGGCGATAACCTATTGAACATTAAAGGTGTTTCGTTTGAGTAACATCCTCACACGCGCGACTAGAGATATGAGTGAAGTAGCGCTCACTCCGTCTGTCATTCGTGACAAGCTCATGTCAGCAGCAGGCTTGACGCCGCCTGTGCAAGCGAAGATTCTGCGCCGCGCGGTCAATACGGCGCTGAAGGGGCTCCGGGCGAAGAAGTCTCAGGTGGTGACTCACATGGGGAAGGTTATGAAAGTTGTTGATATTGCTGATAATATGGCCCAGCTTCGCGCGGCGGAACTCCTGGCAGATCTAGTCGGGGCTAAGCCGAGCAAGGATGCGAACGCGGTTGTGAAGGTGTCTGTTGAGGTCAACCTGCCGGACTGGGCCAAGCCGACGGTGATTGACACACTTGGAAGAGAAGTTTCTGATGCAGAAATCGTTGGACAATCAACGGGTTTGAAGTAGCTGCTACCGTCCTGCTACCGCAAGGCAAGCTGCCTGTTAGTGCTTCCCAGCTCGCGCGATCTCAGCTCAGATGCTGCCGATGGCCGATGCAAGGCCCCACCACCCGGATTTTTTCAGCCGAACGCACGCTGGGAACCGATGTTGCTGGCTACCAACTTTTTGGAAACTTTTGAACCGTGAGCCTCGATAAAGCCATCCGCTCCGGCACCGAGCATCGTCTGCCGTACAGGAACAGCCGCTCCACCGATCCATCTTGCCGTAATCACAAGAGCTGTTCCTGGTGCCGGTCGAACCGGACGTTCCAGGCCCAGAAGGAAACACAACGAACCAATGTCCGAGACGACCCTCACCCAGTCCGTTGAGTTCACATATCAGCCTCGTCCGTATCAGCGTCCGTTCCTCGCTGCGATGGCGCAAGGGTGTAAGAGGGCCGTCCTGGTCTGGCCTCGCCGGGCTGGGAAGGACACGACGGCCCTCAACTACCTGATCGTAAAAGCGCTCCAGCGGGTCGGGACCTACTACTACTTCTTCCCCACGTTCAATCAGGGTCGGAAGATTATCTGGGACGGCATGGATAAACACGGGAAGAAGTTCTTGGACTACATCCCGTCAGCGCTGATCGAGTCGAAGAATGAGACGGAGATGCAAGTCACGCTCAAGAACGGCTCGGTACTTCAGATTATCGGCACCGACAAGATCGACAACATCGTCGGCACCAATCCAGTCGGCTGTCTCTTCTCTGAGTACCCGATTCAGAACCCACGCGGGTGGGAGTTTGTACGGCCTATCCTGACCGAGAACGGCGGCTGGGCCGTTTTCATCTACACGCCTCGCTCGCGGAATCACGGCTACGATCTGTACCGTGAGGCGATGAAGCTGCACAAGCGGGACGGCTCATGGTTCTGCCAGCTCCTCACGATTGAGGACGTTATCGATTTCGACGGTCGGCGCATCATCACCGATGTGGACCTTCAGGCCGAACGTGACGCGGGGATGCCAGAGGAAATTATTCAGCAGGAATTCTACTGTTCATTTGAGGGGGCCAATGTTGGATCGTATTGGGGCGGGCTTATTGCGAAGCTGCGGAAAGCTGGCCGCATTACTGATGTTCGTTGGAATCCAGCTCTGCCTGTGTGTACCGCTTGGGATTTGGGGTATGGTGATGCGAATGCGATCTGGTTCGCCCAGTGCCCGAACGCAACCGATGTCCACCTTATCGATTTTGAGGTAGGCGCGGGGAAGTCCTTGCCGGAGTGGGCGAAGATTGTGCTCGCGAAGCCGTACGCGTACGGCTTGCACATTTTCCCGCACGACATGAAGCAGGGGAAGTTTGAGATGGGGCAGTCGCGGTACGAGACTGCGAGCCAGCTCGGCCTGAACCCGTTCAAGGTGCTCAAAAACCGGTCGATCAAGGATGGTGTGGACGCCGCACGCAGGCTCCTCCCGCGCTGTCACTTCGATGTGACAAAGTGCGACGAGACGCGGTACCCGTTAGGCGGGGCAATGCGTACCGGCCTTGACGCGCTCGTGGAGTACCAAAAAGAGTACGACGACATCAACAAGTGCTTCAAGGATCATCCCTTGCATAACTGGGCATCAAATCCAGCCGACTCCTTCCGCTACCTCGCGATTGGATTACGGGAGTCGCAGGGCGCGGTGCAGGAATACGCAGAGAGTCAGTTCGACGTGTTCCACCATCCACAGCACCGTACGGTACAGTACGAGTCAGCCTTTGAGGTGTTCGAGTGAACTGCGTGATCGGCGATGTGCGGCAGCTCTTTGACCATCCTGACTTTCCTGATTTGCTCGCCGAATACAGCGCGGAGTGTGTAAACAGACAGCTCCCGATGCCGAATCCAAGCCGGGAGCTGTATGTGCGTCTAGAGGCAACCGGCGTGCTCACAGTCTGGATGGTGGTAGACGGGGACCGCCTCGTCGGGTTTGCGTCGGCGCTACGGACGGTCCTGCCGCATTACAGCCGTGAGATGGTGATAGTGGAATCCGTCTTTGTGTCGAAGCGGTCGCGAGCGAATGGGGCGGGGACGCTCTTATTGAAAAACCTTGAGGCCAGCGCTGCTGGCACGGGCCTCTTACTGAGTGCCCCAGCCGGGAGCCAAATGGAGAAAGTCTTACATGCGCGAAAATACGCTTGTACCAACACCGTGTTTTGCAAGTGGCTCTCAGTTGATTCCTAGTATGTCCCCCGACGAGATTAATGGCGTCGCGGGGCTTGAGCGGCAGGCGCTGACGGTCCCACAACTCGCGATCCAGACCCAGCACATCCTGCACGGGGGGATCTATACGCGGACGGTTCGCATCCCGGCGGACGTGCTGATTATCGGGGCGCTCATCGTGCGACCCACCATACTCACCCTCTCTGGTGATTGCCTGATGTACGCCGGGGGTGAGCCGCAGCGCGTGACCGGCTATGCCGTGATGCCTGCGAGCGCGAACCGGAAGAATGTGTTCTGGGCGATCACCGAGACAATGCTCTCGCTGTCGTTCAAGACCGATGCCCTGACCGTGGAACAAGCAGAAGCTGAGCTGACGCCTGAGACGGAGAAGCTCCTCTCCCGGCACGGCTCGGCACACAACATCTATTGCGTAACAGGGGTGTGACATGTCTGGGGTAACAGCGGCAACGGCAATCGCAGTGGGGGTTGGAGTAATGGCGGCTGGATCTCTGGCCAGTACTGGGTATTCCATCGCCAGCAACGTGAGCGATATCCACAAAGGCAACGAAGAGAAGCACAAGCTCGCAGTCGAGAAGGACAAGCTTGCCACAGAGCAGCGGACGATTGAGCAGAAGGCACGAGCGGAAGCGGACGCGAAGCTCGCGCAGAAGCGGTCACGAGCTGGTCGAGCAGCCTCGGCGGCTACCAGTCCATTAGGGGTGACGGATGCTGCGCCGGTGGCACGCGCCTCTCTTCAGGGCCAGTCCCTTCTAGGATAATCCATGAGCACACAGACGGAACGTGATTTTCAGCGCTGGAGCCAGCTCCTCACGCTACGCTCGCCGTACGAAAAGAATTGGCGAGATCTCGGCAAGTATTTTATCCCGCATCGGGCCAATGTCAACTTGCAGATGACGCCGGGGCAGTCGCAAACGACGGATTTGTATGACGCCGTGGGCGTGCATGCGAACGAGCTGTTAGCGTCCAGCATGGCGGGGTCCCTCACAAGCCCGGCGATTCGGTGGTTCTCGCTCCACATGCGAGACGAAAAGCTCGGCAAGCGGAAGGCCGTGCAGCGCTGGCTCGAAGAGAACAGCAACCTCGTCTATCACGAGCTGCGCCAGAGCAATTTTCACTCAGAGGCGCACGAGTCCTATAAGGATATTTGCAGTCTCGGCACGATGGCAGTGCTGTGTGAAGAGCGCCAGCAAAAGAAGGGGCAGTACAACGGCATTCGATTCCAGGCGCTGAGCATTGGGGAATATGCCTGCGCGGAGGACGAGGAAGGCCGGGTCAAC
This sequence comes from Pseudomonadota bacterium, assembly GCA_005804965.1. Taxonomy (GTDB): domain Bacteria; phylum Desulfobacterota; class Binatia; order Bin18; family Bin18; genus SYOC01. The sequence continues at coordinate 9,250 of SYOC01000201.1, read as the reverse complement.
ACACTGTTCCGAGTGTTCAAGCTCACGCGCCAGGCGGTCGTGGAGCGGTGGGGGAGCAAAAACGTGTCGGAGAAGACACGCACGCTCCTGGCGGCTCGACCAGACGAGACGATTGAGATCTTGCACGCGGTCTACCCACGCGAGGGCGGGCGAGTGGACGCGAAACGCGCCACACTCTTGCCGTATGCGTCGGTGTATTACGAGACGGCTGAGAAGCACCAGCTCGATCATGGCGGCTATCACGAGTTCCCTTATTTTGTCGCGCGGTGGGATAAGACGAGCGGGGAGCAGTACGGGCGTGGGCCTGGCCATACCGCGCTCCCGAACGTCAAGACGTTGAATAAAGTTCAAGAGCTGTTTCTGAAGGCGCTGGCGAAGGTTATCGATCCGCCCATGAAGCAGCGGCACAACGGCGTCATCGGGAAAGTGAAGCTCACGCCATCGAGTCTGAACACGGTCATGGAGATGGACGATCTCCAGCCGATTGAGTTCGGCTCGAACTTTAGTGTGACCTATCAAGAGAAAGGCGATCTCCGGTCTGAGATCCGCCATATCTTTTTCTGGGATCAGTTGCAGCTTCAGCAAGGTGTGCAGATGACGGCCACGGAAGTGGAGCGCCGGTTCGAGTTGATGCAGCGTTTGCTAGGTCCGACACTCGGTCGTCTGGAATGGGATTTTCTGAACCCGCTCATTGAGCGCGTCATGAACATCTTGCACCGGAACGGCCAGCTCACGGCGATGCCGGACGATTTATTGGAAGTGGCAGGGACCGGCGGCGACAGCGTCGATGTGCGGTACGAAGGGCCACTGGCTCGCGCACAGCGCGGGGCGGAAGTGACGGCGGTTGAGCGCACATTCGCGATGGTGATGAGCTTGAAAGAGTTGTTCCCTGCGATTGCCGACAATTGGGACGAGGACGAGATCGCGGCGTTTGTCTCGGAAGCGAACGGGCTCTCGGCGAAGCTTTTGCGTGACAAGGACCAGCGCGACGAGAGGAGTGATGGCCGCGCCAAGGGCATGCAGGATGCCGCGCCAGCAGAAACCGGGAAGACGCAATCCGAGGCCGCGAGGAACTTGGCGTCGGCGGCGCAGTCGGCGAGTCAGATCGATGTCGGGGCGCTGCCCACGGGAGGGGGCATGGCGGCATGAGCAATAAGGAAGAGCGAGCGCGACAGCGAGATTTTGTGGAGACGTTTACGAGTGTCGCGGGTGAGCGCGTCGTGCGTGCGCTGCACGCCAGTTATGGCGGGCCGGTGTTCCACGAGAATGCGCTGGAGATGGCGCGACGAGAGGGACGGCGGGAAGTGTTGCTCGCCATCCTGCGCGTGATTGGGCAGGCTGATCGTGTTTTTGAAATCGAGGCATTGGAGGAGGATGAGTAATGTCAGAGAGTCTACTGGACAGCGGGTCAGGACCGGCGCAGAGCGGAGAGTCTGGATCGCCCGACTCGCCGCCAAAAAACGACGGCGCTTCGCGCGAGCTATCGCAGCCGAACGCGAGCGACTGGAGGGCACATATCCCTGAGCCGCTCCGTGGAGAGAAAACGTGGGACAAGTACAAAGATGTCGGCTCCGCGTTGCAATCGTTGCACCATCTCGAAAAGAAGATCGGGGGGTCAGTCAACGTCCCGACGGAGAAATCGACACCAGAAGAGACGACTGCCTTCTACGAAAAGCTGGGCGTACCGAAAGAGGCGAAGGGCTACGCCTTCACTGAGCCCAAGCTGCCCGATGGGATCGTGTGGGAGAAAGAGGGGCTCGGCAAGTTCGCTGAGACCGCACACAATCTGCATCTCACGCCAGCGCAGGTGCAGGGCGTCCTGGACTATTACGGGGAGGCCATCGGGGCGAAGTTCCAAAGCACTGCCGCCGTGCGCACGGCCACCGAGACCGCGCTCAAGCAGGAGTGGGGGCCGCGCTTCGATGATCGGCTCGGCGAGGCGCATGCCGCCTTGCAGTCCTACGACGGCGCGGGGGAGTTCAAGACCCTGCTGAAAGAGGCGGGGCTGGACAACGATGCCCGGACCTTGCGGTTCTTACAGTCGATTGGGGCAGAGACCCGCGAGCATACGCATATTAACGGGGAGAGGCGGGACAGTATGACGAAGGAAGAAGCCCAGAAGAAAGTCGCGGACATCCAGACCGCAGGGAATGAACATCCGCTGTATAACAAGAGTAATCCGAAGCACAGAGAGGCTGTGACGGAGTATGGCGAGTTGTTGAAGCTCGCACACGCCTAAGCGCTCCCCGGCATTTGTAAGGTTGCTCTCTCCTGGACAGAAAAGAGATGACGAGCCGTTGGTTGCGTTCTCGCAGAAAACGCTTCCCTTTATCAGATAACCCTCTGGGCCTGATTGGCTAATCGGAAAAGCACGATTCGGCAAGGCGCACGTCACGCGCAAGGCTGGACCCGATTTTCGGACAATCCTCCGCATGAACGGTGCAGTGAGTGTAACGGCTCGCATACAGCGAGCAAGGGTATGTCATGTCTGAGCAAATTGTAACGGCCTACGTCAAAGGGTTCAATAGTTCAATCTATCGGCTCCTCCAGCAAGAGGACAGCCGGTTTTCCATGTGCGTGCGCAAGGAGAACCAGAAGTCCGAGAAAGAGTTCTTCGATCAGCTCGGTGCCGTCAACTCCATCGAAGTGAATACACGCTTCCCCGATTCGCCGGTGGTGCAAACCCCGCATGATCGTCGGGTCGCGACCTTGAGGAAGTTTCACCTCGGCGACTTCTTCGATTCCTTCGACGAGATGCAGACTGTCATCGATCCGACCTCGGACTACGTGCAGAATTTCAAAGCGGCGTGTAACCGGGACCGGGATGATGTCATCATCGCGGCCCTTCTCGGCACGGCGTACACCGGCAAGGAAGGCACCACGGCTGTCACCCACACAGGCGGGGGCGGCACGCAGGTCGCCGTCAACCTCGGCGGGTCGAATACTGGACTTACGATCTTGAAACTTCGTGCGGCGCGGAAGGCTTTGCGTAAAGCGGAAGTCGATTTCGACCGTGAGGAAGTGTACATCGCCGTGAACGCCGAAGCCGTAGATGACCTCCTCGGAGAAACGCAGGCCGTCTCCAGCGACTACAACGCCATCAAGCCGTTGGTCGATGGGACCATTGCGAAGTTCATGGGTTTCACGTTCGTTCCTAGTGAGCGGCTGACACTCGCGTCGGGCACGATTCGCCAGCTTCCTGTGTGGACTAAGAGCGCACTGTTGCACACCACGGGGATCGACTACACCACGCGGATTTCGGAGCGTGGTGACAAGTCCTTCAATTGGTACGGCTATGCGCGATGGGCCTTCGGGGCGGTACGCATGGAAGAGAAGAAAGTCGTCAGCATCCTCATCGACGAAGCCGTCTAACAAATAAGAACGATAGCGTCCAGTCCGGCGCAGTGATCCTGTGCCGGACTCTAACCAGTAGAAGGAACGAATCATGGCAACTGTGTATTCAGACGAACGAGCAAATGACGTGGCGGTGCCCCCGGTGCCGAATACTACCAACAAGGCTGGGCGTGTGCTGCGGAAATACTTTTCTGTCGCCTCGACTACGGCTACGCCTATCACGACTGCCGATACGGTGGAGCTATGCAAGCTGCCCGTCAACGCACGGGTTGTGGGCGGGCGGATCGTGTTTGGGGCGATGGGCGGCACGGCGACAGCGGCTCTCGGCGTGGCGGGGGCTACAGGTAAATACCTGGCGGCTACGTCCGTTGTGGGAGCTGGCCAGTCTTCGTTTGCCGATACTAACGCATTAAACTTTGGCGACGTGCTGGCGGCTGAGACCGCTATCATCTTGACGCCTGCCGGGTCTAACTACGCCTCCGGCCAGTACGTCAAGGGGTACGTCGAATACATCTCGGCTGGCGAGTAGGACAGCAAAGGGGAGGATCGAGGACATCGGCCCTCCCCTTTTTCTTTTTGTAGAGAAGGACACACTATGGCCTCGTCTCCCGTCGCCGTATGCAACTTGGCGCTGTCAGAGCTGGCGGATAAGCCCATCACGGCTCTGACGGATACTACCGAGCGTGCGCGGCTGTGTAACCAATTTTATGCGGATGCGGTGCGGCACGTCCTACGCCAGCATCACTGGCGCTGCGCCACGAAGCGTGCGTCGCTCTCACGGTTGGCCACGCTGCCCGCGTTCGAGTTTGCGTACGCCTACGAGCTGCCTCCTGATTGGATCAGGACCGTGAAGACCAGCCTCGATGCTGGCCAGCTCAGATGGACGCAGGAGGGCGGCACCATCCTTACGGATGAGCCGTCGGTCTTCCTCAAATACGTGTACTTCAATGAGAACGTGGCGTCATGGGATGCGATGCTCACCACAACTGTGGCGGCGTATCTTGCACATCTGATCGCAGGGGGGCTCACAGAGGGGGTGTTAAGGAAAAAGCTGATGCACGATCTCTATTTGCTACGCTTAAAAGAGGCGAAAGCCACGGACTCCCAAGAAGGGACAGCGGACGATCTCACCTGCACGGTGCTGATCGATTGCAGGACGTAACATGCCACAGACGATCATCAATAGCTTCACGGCTGGTGAGTTGTCGCCCAGGCTGGCGGCACGAACGGACTTCGAGAAGTATCGGAGCGGGTGCCGCATACTCAGGAATTTTTTCATCATGCCGCAAGGCGGGGTCTATGGTCGCCCAGGGACCAGGTACGCAGCGGACGTGAAGGACTCCGCAAAGAAGACGCGCATCATCCCGTTCGAGTTCTCGACCGACCAGGCGTACGTTATCGAGCTGGGCCATCTGTACATGCGGTTTTACAAAGATGGCGGGCGGATCGAGTCGCCCCCCGGCACGCCAGTTGAGATCGCGACGCCGTACGGCGAGACGGAATTATTCGACCTCAAGTTCGTGCAGTCCGCTGACGTGATGTATTTCGCGCACAAGGGGCATGCGCCACGCAAGCTCACGCGCACGAGTCACACGAACTGGACCTTCACCGTGGCCGCGTTCAAGGACGGCCCCTACGCGCCCGCGAACGGCGACACAACAAAGACCCTGACCTGTTCAGCGACGGCACTCGGCGCAAGCGGAACGCTGACGGCGGTCGGGCATGCGCCGTTTCAGTCGGGGCACGTCGGATCACTCTGGGAGATCAGCGACGGGACCGTGACGGGCTATGTCGAGGTCACGGGCTACACGAGCGCAACTGTCGCGAATATGACCGTGAAGGGAGTCGTCCCGGTAGCCGCGCAATGGAAGTGGCGCGAAGGGGCCTTCTCGGTGGTGCGCGGCTACCCGCGTAGCTGCGGGTATGTGGAGGAACGTCTCTTCTTTGGCTCGACCACGGCGCAGCCCAGCACGATGTGGGGGTCGGTCAACGGCGACTTTGAAAACCACGCGCCCGGTGCGAATGATGACGATGCGGTGGAATACACAGTCGCGTCAGGCAAGGTCAACCCGCTGCACTGGCTCGTGGAAGATCGAGGGCTGTTTATCGGGACCACCAAGAGCGAACTGCGGCTGGACGGCGGCGCGGGCGCTCCCTTATCGCCGTCGAACGCGCGTGTGCTCACACAGACGAAGTACGGGTCGAAGAGTCTCCAGCCGATTGAGACGGGCACGGAAACTGTGCTCGTGCAGCGAGGCGGGCGCAAGGTCCGTGCGCTGCAATACAACTTGAATTCCGATTCCTATGCCGCGCCTGACCGGACGCTGCTGTCCGAGCATGTGACGGAGAGCGGTATCGTCGATTGGTGCTACCAACAAGAGCCCGACTCGGTGGTGCTGTGCGTCCTAGGGAACGGCAAGCTCGCCAGCATGACCTACGTGCCGGAGCAGCAAGTGGTGGGATGGGCGCTGCACGAGACGGACGGATTCTTTGAGTCCGTCGCGTGCATTCCTTCGGGCGAGACAGACCAAGTGTGGGCGGTGGTGCGGCGCACGATCAATGGCAGCACGAAGCGGTACGTGGAGTATTTCGATCCCGCGTTGCACATGGACTGCGCGATCTCGTATGCCGGCGCTCCGGTCACGTCCGTGTCGGCACCGAGTCATCTCCTGGGGAAGACGGTGGCTGTGGTCGGGGACGGCGCGGTCTATAACAGTGCCGTCGTGGGCGCAGGCGCGATTACGCTGGCTCCGCTCCTTGCGGCGTCCGCCATTGACGTGGGGCTCCCCTTCACGCCGCTGCTCAGGACCGTGACCCCGGAAATTCCAGACCGTGCCGGGTCCTTGCAGGGCCGGAAAATGCGGTGGGTGAAGGTCGGGGTGCGGCTGCTCAATACGCTCGGTGTGACGATCAACGGCGATCAAGTGGAATCACGTTCATCTGCGGATGCGATGGGGCACGCACCGAGCGCGGTGACTGGCGACATTATTAGTGTCAACACTGGGTGGAGCCGCGACGGCGAGAACACGATTGAACAGACGCAGCCGCTTCCTATCACGGTCCTCGGAATCTTCGGGGCGTTGGACACGGAAGGATAAGGATACATGTTACAGGCGCTAGGTATGGCCGGGGCGGCAGGTGGGGGCATCCTCAGTGCCTTCGGCAGCATCATGAGCGGGTACGCGCAGCGGCAAGCCAGTGAGATGAACGCGGGCATCGAGGAAGACAACGCTCAGTTTGCGCGTGAGGCCGGAGAAGACAAGGCGAAGCTGATCCTGAAGGTCGGCGATCAGTTTCGCGCCACGATCAGGAACCGCGCGAGCGCGTCCGGCTTGGTGGCGGATACCGGTTCGCCGCTGCTGATTCAGGAGGAAGCCTTGTACGAAGCGGCGAAGGACGCGCTCAAGGCAAAGTACGCCGGGAACGTCGCGGCCTATGGACACAAGCAGCGGGCCTCGCTCTATCGGTTCAGCGGTCGGCAGGCCGTCAGCGCGGGGTTTATGAATGCCTCCGCGTCACTGATGGACGCGACAGGCAAGATGGCTCAGATGGCTGGGGATGGCGGAGGGGGTGGAAAGAAATGAGTCAAGCCCGGAAGGCTCTAATGCGAGAGAATCTGGCAAGGGGGGCGGCTAAGTGACCATGAAACTCGAACGGTACCGACCCCAAGAAACGCTCCCCTCTCATGCTCCGACGGCTCCGGTGGACCTTCAGGACTACAGCCGGTTTGGCCGGGCGGTCGATAAGATGGGCGACACGCTCAGAGCGACGGGGATTAATCTGTTCAATGCCGGGTCGGCAGAGCGTGAAGACGCACGGCGGCAGGAATGGCACCGGCAGAAGGTGGAGGAAGACCTTGAAGTGCAAGAAGGTCTCACCACGTTCAAGACACACGCCGCCGAGGTGATGGAGCGGCGGCGGGCTGAATACAGCCCTGGCGCGTCTGAGGAGGACGCCTCGATTACGGACTTCGCGAAGAACACCATCACGGAGCTTAGGGAGATCCAAGGCTGGGAAGCATTTGCTCACATGAAGCCCCCCGCGCGGGCGCGATTCAGAGAGGCCGCACTCCAGCATATCGACACGCTGATCCCTGACTTGAACAAGTCCCGCACGGGGATGTTGCAAGAGCGGAGCGAGGCCCGTCTAGGTCAGTCGAAGGCCGTCTATGAACACCAAGCCAACCGCGCAGAGAGTCCGATTGATGTGATGCAGGCGATGGACGGATACGCTGATGACCTGGCTGTGGCGGTCAAGAGCGGAACACTAGGGGTCGATAAGGCGGTCGAACGAGCGAACACGTTTAACGCTGCCGTGGCAGAGTCGTGGTTCAACGGACAGATTGGTCGCGATCCTGAAGGGCTGTTCCAGGCAATGCGAACCCCTCCTCCTGAGCACGCCTATTTATTCGGGCTGCTAGGCGGGAAGGACCGTACGGGGTTCACGCAGGAGCACGAGCGCCGGGTGCTGGATGGGATCGAGCGGAAACGAAAAGACGGTGAGCGGAACCTGGAAGCCAAGCAGACGGAGATCGAAAACACGTTCTGGGAGTCATTCTTTAACGGGTCGTTCGAGGGCACAAAGCGACTCGTGGACCAGTTTGGCCATGAGCTGAAGAAGCTGAAGCCTGAGCGGTACAAGTCTATTGTGAAAGAAGTGTCCGACTTGCGGGATGCGGGCGGGCGTGGAGACGAAAATAAGACGAACTACTGGAAAACCAAGCTCTCCCACGATGCCTCTGCACTGGGGAACGACGAAATCCTGCGCATGTCTGGACTGAACTGGGTGCAGAAACAAGAACTCTACAAGGCGAAGCGGACACAGGTCGAGTTTGAGCGGGCCGCGTCGAGCGATGCGAAGCACTTCTCAAATGACTCGAACTACACGTTCTATAGCCGTGAAATGCAGGACCAGCTTGGGGTGATTAAGCTGAGTCCGTTTACGACCGCATCCTCGTTGCAACTCCTCTCTCAGGCTGAGATCGCGTTTCGCACGGAGTACGAGCGGGTACACCGAGAGAAGGGGGGGCACGTCACACAAGAGGACGCCAGGCTGCTGATGCAGCAGATTGTGAAGACGACTCGCCAGAACATCGGCTTCAAAGCGAAGACCTACGGCGAGATCCCGCGCTTTACCAATGTAGCGGATCTCCAAGCCGCAAAAGACAATGGTAGGCTCACGAACCGCGAGTATGCCGATGAGTATCAGAAGCTGAAGGCGTGGCGTGAATTGAACATGGATGGAACGGGAGACGCTCCTGGCGAAGCTCCAACGCGAGACTTCAAGCAGCGCGGGAAGGACTGATGGATAGCCAGACATTTGAGAAGCGGCGCGAGCAGGTAGATTATCGCGAGGCTTTACGTGCGGTGCACGAAGAAATCGGAATGGCTGAGAAGGTGAGTGGCGAGAAGATGCCCGGAGCCCAGCGCGGCGGGTTGCCGCAGGACGCTACGATCACCGTCGGCGGGAAGCCCAAGCAGAATCAAGCGACACCTGGCCCGATGGAGGCCATCGACTATGGGATGCAGCCGGTCTACAAGGCTGGCGCGAAGGTCAATGACGCGCTGGCTGCTGGCCTCGGCGCAGCGGGGCGAGTGGTGGGGCTCGACGAGCCGTCCGCCGACTTTGCCGGTGGCGTCCTGGGGTATCAGCTCCCTGAAAACAATCTCGACACCGCGCTCATGGCCGCACCGTTTTTTGCTGGAGCTATTAAGGGGGTCCGTGGCGCGAAGGGCGCAGCGAAGGCCACTCAAGCGCAAGGTACTGTACCGCAAGGTACTGCACATCTTGCCCCGACGATCAAGAGCGAACAAGACCTGAAGCGCGTAGTCGATGCACCAGCAGGCGCTGGGCGTACATTCGTCATCTTGACGGACGAAAAGCCGTACCAAGAAGG